>DAINCF010000660.1:0-1647 GCA_036732565.1 Vicinamibacterales bacterium | reverse complement strand
TGGCGGCCGGCGCAGCCGCGTCGGCGCAGACGCCGCAGCCGTTTCCGCGTCCCGGCTCGCCTCCACCGCCGCCGGAGACCGCCAAACCGTCGCAGCCTCCTCCGTCGGCGCCCGCACCGACGCCACCACAGCAACCATCGCCGGCGCCGCAGGCGGGTGGCGCACCAACGGACGCCACGCTCGGCGTCCCGGTCTATCCCGGCGCGCAGTTCATCACCTCGTACGACGCGGGCCGCGGGCAACGCTACTATCTATACGGTGTGGTGACGCCCTTCGCGGAGATCGTCACGTACTACCGCACGACGCTGAAACAGCGCGGGGAGCTGCTGTTCGAGTCGCCGGCCACACACCTGTTCGAGACCGCGCGCTACCGCGAAGAGGCGATGGCGTTTCCGCCCAGCGTGACCATCAAGGACTACGCGTCCGGCGGATCGGCGGGCTACCCCAACCCGGTCAACAACCCGTCGACGACTCATTTCCCGACGATCATCCAGATTGTCCCGGCGCCGGCAGCCGCGCGTTGATTGTGGGCCGCCCTGAAGGGCGGCCCCTACGTACGGTTTCGTGGCGGCCCCTACGACGCTTTCGCAGCGGCCGTGCGTACGTGTTCGTAGCGGCCGGCCTTGACGGGGTCCCCAGCGCGGCAGCCGCGCTGGGGTGTCTTCAGGCCGTCCGATTCCCGATCGCCTCCGCCTGCGCGGCCGGTGTCTCACGTCCCGGGCTTTGGTTGTAGGCGGCTGACTGCCCTGGTGGGATGCTGAGGTACTTCCAGCCCTCTGCCCGCAGGTGCTTGGCGAGCAGGACGATTTGTCCGACGTGAGAGCTGATGTGCGCCAGAGAGCGACTGAGCGCCTCGTGCACCAGCAGCGGCTGCGCGCGGATCGTCACCGTGCGATGCAGATCCTCGTCGGTCAGCTGGTCGAGTGCCCGAAGCATCACCTGCCAGCCGGCTTCCCACTTGGCCAGCAGCTCGTCGCGCGTGACCGATCGCCGCTCGAATTCCTCGTCGCGATGCCGATCCGGCTTCTCGCCGTCGCTGGTCAAGAAATCGGTGAACCTCGACTTGAGGTTCCCACTCACATGCCAGACGATGGTGGCAATGGAGTTCGCGTTCGACGTCACCGCCGTGCACAGCTCCTGATCGTCGAGCTGCGCCATGGCGGCCTCGCCGAGCGCCTTGTAGCGACCGAACTCCGCTCGTATACCCTGCACAATCGAGGACATCGCGATACCCTCACGACGATTTGAGATAAATCTCCCCGCTCTTCCTGAACTCGGCCGACTTCTCCGCCATGCCGTCCTCGGCCATGCGCCGGACCTGCTGCGTCAGCTCCATGCTGCAGAACTTCGGCCCGCACATCGAGCAGAAGTGCGCGAGCTTGGCGCCCTCGGCGGGCAGCGTCGCGTCGTGGTAGGCGCGGGCCGTGACTGGATCCATCGACAGGTTGAACTGGTCCTGCCACCGGAATTCGAATCTCGCCTTCGACAGGGCGTCGTCCCACTGCCGCGCGCGGGGATGGCCCTTGGCGATGTCCGCGGCGTGGGCGGCAATCTTGTAGGCGATCACGCCGGCCTTGACGTCATCGCGATTCGGTAGGCCGAGGTGTTCCTTCGGCGTGACGTAGCAGAGCATCGCGGTGCCGTACC
>DAINCF010000659.1:0-1761 GCA_036732565.1 Vicinamibacterales bacterium | reverse complement strand
ACCGGCGAGCCGCGCTCGCTGCGCTCCCTCATGCCTCTCAGCCTCGCCAAGCTATTCACCGATCAGGTAGTTCCGTCCGGAGGCGTCAGCGGCTCGACTCTCGTCGTCTCGACGCTCCGGAAGCGCGGCACGTCGGCAGCCGCCGCTACGGCGACCGTGCTCGTCTCCTTTGTCGCCTATTACTTCGCTTACGCCGTCGCGCTCGCGATCACGCTGGCGATCCTGTGGACGCTGGGCGACCTGGGTGCGGCCGTGCTCGCGCTGGCAGCTGTCCTCCTCGTGCTGGCGATCGGCGTCACGTTGGCGATCCGCTGGCTCATGCGGCGTGGCTCGCGGCCACTGCCCAGGTGGGTCGCGGCGCTGCCGGTCGCGGGAGCGTTTCTCGAGCGGATCGGCGAGGCTTCACCCCGAGCGCTCAGCGATCATCGCCTGCTGGCCGCCACGGCCGGACTCCAGCTCCTCGTTTTCGCGCTTGATGCATCCACGCTGTGGGCGATGCTGCGAGCGGTCGGCTGGCATGCCAATCCGGCGGCGATCTTCGCGGCATTCGTGATCGCGTCGGTAGCCGGAACGATCGGAATCGTTCCCGGAGGGCTGGGCACGTTCGAAGGGACTTGTGTCGCCATGCTGCACGCCGTCGGCGTGCCGGTCGCCGACGCGCTCACGGCGACGTTGCTCCTGCGCGGCTTCACGTTCTGGTTGCCGATGCTCCCCGGCCTGTGGCTCACCCGGCGTGCGCTGGCGGAAGACGCCGGCCAGCCACGACGAGGCTGACCGCAACGATCGCGGCACCCACGATGCCGTCGAGGAAGTAATGGTTGGCCGTCACCACGACCGTTGCGTACATCGCGATCGGCATCAGATAGCCGAGCCACCTCACGGCCGCGTGCGTCGCCTCGCGCACGAGTGCGACTCCCATGAGGAGATTCCAGCCGACGTGTAAGCTGGGCATGGACGCGTAGACGTCGGTGAACGCGGGCGGCTCGAGGGCCCGATACGCATGAGAGCGCAGGGCGATCGTGTCCACGAAGCCGAACGAAGTCATGAAGCGTGGCGGCGCGACAGGATAGGCGAGAAAGAAGCCGATTCCGACCACCCCTGAAAGGATCAGCGCGTTACGGTAGAGAACGAGCCGCTTCGGGTGCGTGTGCCCAAGCCAGACGATCGTCGCGATGATCACCGGCCAGTGGCCCCACATGTAGTTCCAGTTCGCCAGGTCGAGGAGCAGCGTGTTGCGCAGGACAAAACGCTGGATCTCCGGCTCGTGGAAAATGCCGATCGCGCGCTCGAGCGAGATGAGTCGCTCCGCATGAGCCGTGGCCTCCTGGGGCCTGACTTGAGCCAATCCATGAGCGACGAAGTACAGCACCACGAGCGGCAGGATGAGGAGTACTTCGCGAAGCAGTGGCCAGGGCCGCTGGTCGGTACGCGGCAGGACAGCCCGGACGATCAGGCTCACAACTGCAATGAGGAGAAACGGGGCCGCGCGCTCGATACTGTCGATGAACTGCATCAGCAGAATCTAATCTTGCTGGGCGGCCCACTGCTCGATACTATGCCCGAGGGGCCCGATGGCACGCCGAGTCAGGTTGTGGTCGAGTTGTTTCTTGCTTTCCTGGGCGCTCTCTGCCTGCGACCAGTCCCCCGAGCCCACCGCTGAAAGACGCCAGGAACCCGCCCAGCCGGTTCAACCCCAAAAATACGAGACGATCCGCAGTAGCGGCGGCGTCCTGGAGACCACGCTCACAGCGGCTAACAGCC
>DAINCF010000658.1:0-1802 GCA_036732565.1 Vicinamibacterales bacterium | reverse complement strand
CTCGCCGGACTCGAGGAGCCGAGGATGCGCGAGGCCAACGAGCGCCGGGGTGACGAGCACGGCGTGAATCTCACGCACCTTCGCGCGATCGCGAAGCGACTCAAGACACAGCATGAGCTCGCCCTTCAGCTGTGGGCAACGGGCGATACCGCCGCGCGCCTCCTCGCGACCTTGGTGTGCAGGCCGAAGTCCTTCGCGGCGACGGAGCTCGATGTGATGATTCGCGGCATCCGCTCACCCAAGCTCCTCGACTGGTTCGTCGTGAACGTGGTGAAGCCGAGTCGCCACGCCGAACAACTCCGCTTGGCCTGGAAGGACGGCGACGACGTCATGGGTCGAGCAGGGTGGAGCCTGACCACCGAGAGAGTCGTCAAACGCGCTGAGGGGCTCGACCTCGACGCGCTCCTCGACCAGATCGAGAAGGAGATGAAGCAGGCTCCGGCCCACAAACAGTGGGCGATGAACCAATGTCTCGCCGAGATCGGTATTCACCATCGGCAGCATCGCCAACGCGCGATCGCGATCGGCGAGCGGCTCGCGGTCCTCATCGACTACCAGGCGTCACCGGGCTGCACGCCGCCCTACGCGCCGGTTTGGATCGCCGAGATGGTTCGCCGCCATGAGGAGGCGCGAGGCCCAGCGCAGCGCTCGAAGAAGAGAGGGCCCTAGGCCGGCGCGCGTGCGCTCCCCGGCGCCGTCGATGCCGATAGAAACGCAGCCGGGACCCTCCCATCTCCTCGGCTGACTCACAAGCTTCCGGCGATCTGAATCAGTACGTCGGCCTGAGCGGCCGGGAGCGCGCCGCCCCTGATCTTGCGCAGCAACTCAATGTAGCGTCCGAGCGCGCGCGCCTTGCGTTCGGGTTGTCCGTGTCTTTCAGCGTGCTGTGCTTGAAGAAGGAACACGAGACAGTGGTGTCCCTCCAGGGTCTCCGTCAGGTACTCTCGGGTCAGCGACGCGAGGTCCGTCAGGTTGAACACCGTCGGTGAAATCGGGTCGGCCTCAGGCAGCCCAACGCCCGGCAGATCGAGCCAGCTCTCGCCATTGATACCCAGCTGCATCGCCGCAACGATCCTCTGTGTGACGCTGTGGGTGACGAAACGAACGGAGCCATCTCCGAACAGGAAGTTCGTGCCTCCGGCATGGAAGCTCCTGAAACTGAACGTGCCATCGTCGGCCGCGAGGGTGCGGAGAACCCTCCCGACCTCAGGGTCCGGCTGCGCGAGGAAGCCAAGCGTGGCGCGGCGGACTTCCGCTTGCTCAGCCAATGGGAGCAAGTGCGTCAGCGCGGCGATGGCTTCTGCACCCGCGCGCGTGACCTGGGCGAACATGCGCCGCCTGCTCTTGTATCCGGCATATTGGGCGATAGCCCAAAATATTGACCGCTGTCTGCCGCGGCGATCGGCGCCGACTTCACCGCTCTTCGGTCGCACAAGTCCACTGCGCTTCATCGAAGACGTACCGTGCGTAGCGATAGTCTCGGATGAACCGAACTCGTTCGCCGCGGAAGCGGACGATCAGAAAGTAGACCGGCGGTGCGTCGGGCTGTTCGCGCGCAAGGATCGCCGGGCGGCCGTCCACCTCGCCCGGCTCCAGGCGCATGCCTTCCAGCCGTGCGTAGTGGTTGAAGTAGCCGCCCACGTCCGTGGCGCCGCTCTTCTCGGTCATCCCGACCAGTTCGAGCTGAACGTCCTCGGCGAGCATCGTGCGCAGGGCGTCGAAATCGCGCGCGTTGAAGAGCGCAACATACCGCTCCAGCAGCGCGGCCTGTCCCTGCGGCAGCGCCGGCGCAGGCCGCACAT
>DAINCF010000657.1:0-1844 GCA_036732565.1 Vicinamibacterales bacterium | reverse complement strand
GATTCAGACGTTCCTTGACGCCCACGAACTGAACCAATTGAGAACCGCACAGCAGGACGACGCTGTAATCCTTGCCAGAGCGAACACCCCGCCCGAGCCCTTGCTCGATCGTCTGTGCGACTCGTCCAGTTACAAGTGACGAATCGCCACGCACAGAGGCCATGTGCTGGTCGTAGTAGGAGTCACCGGAGGGCACACCATCGAGCACCAGGACGCGGCATGCCGCATCGGGCAAATCGATCCCATCATACCGATTTGCGAGGACGAGAAAGTTGCCCTTCGTAGTCCGCAGCTTCTCGACCTCGTTGCTGACGTCGTCCGTCCCCGCGAGCGTTGCACCAGCCTTCGTCCAACGTTCCGCTGCGTCGAAGGAAGGCACGAGGACAACCACGTTATGGCCACGCTCAGACACGGACTTGCAGAGCGCCGGTGTAGCAGCCTCGAGACTCTTGTCGATCAGACTTGGCGCGAGAATCATCCGCTCGCCGATGTCGCCGACGATCGGCGGGCGGATCGGCGTTCCGGCTGACGTGCGGTCGACTCCGAATTCCTTGACAAGAACGGAGTCGTCGATCAAGGTAGCGGACAGGAAGAATCGCCGCTTGGCACTTGCGAAACTCGGCACCGACTCGATCGGGACCAGTTGCGGAGTAATCTGGAGCTTGCGGCCAGAAATCAAGCAGTGGCAGGCGCGCAAGTCGTCCTTCAAGAGATCCCACGAAAATACCAATGCGGGATCCTCGCGCAGCCGAGCGAGGATCTTCGCGACTTCATGATGAGCATCGGCCCATGCCCAGTACGGTACGGGCATTGTGGTCCACGGATAGCCTTCTTCTAGTTCCGCCAGCTTGCTAGCCGATTGTTCGCCGAGTGCTGATCGAAACAGCGCGAAAATCTTGTTGTAGCCGTCGCTACTCGCCTGAAACGTAACGGTGACGGTCTCTCGCGCCAGCGGCAGACAGCTGTGCGCGTCGTCAACAAGCACACCGCCAACGCTCACTGGCGCCCGCCGAGAACCAGGAATACCGAATACCGACTTTCCGTTGAAGAGCTTCTTGAACGTCGCGACGTAGATCGATTCGCTGTTTAGGAATTCGTGGGGAAGCCCCGTACCCTCGCCTTCGGTCACCACTGCGATGCCGACTTCCCGGGCGGTCGCAGCGACCTGCTCGACCAGCTGCTTCGTCGGGCAGAGATACAACGCCGGCCCGATCTCTTCGTTCAATAGCGACTGCAACATCAGCAAGCCGACAAGAGTCTTGCCCGAGCCGGTGTTCATCTTCACCACGATGTCGCGTTCGGCCCGTCGAGAGTGCCAAGCCTTCAGCACGTCCCCCTGTACGTCGCGCAAATAATCGAACTTCGTATCCGTCCGTGGAAGAGCGTGGAAGATGTCTGCGGGGTTGAGCGGAAGCGGGGACGAGTCTTCGTCTAGGAGTTTGTTGAAGTCGACCATGAACGCCTCATGCAGACGCTTGATGGCGGCTCGCTCCCCGCCGGAGGCTCCCAGAATTACAACGCGATGGCACTGGGACGGAATGAGATTACGCTCGGCACCCTGGCCTTCGGGCCACTTCGCCGAATCGACGGGCTCGCGCACGTGTGAAATTGTGGCGCGCCCGGCTGGACTCGAACCAGCGGCCCTCAGCTTAGAAGGCTGATGCTCTATCCACCTGAGCTACGGGCGCGTTGAGACCATGGTACGCCAGAACCCGGCACCCCTAATGCACCCCCAGATCAGCGAGGGCTCGAAAAACGCTGAATTCTGCCGGATCTTCGCTCGATGAATGAAGGCCCCTTGCCTTAGAAGGCCGGTGCTCTATCCAACTGAGCTACGGACGCGT
>DAINCF010000656.1:0-1943 GCA_036732565.1 Vicinamibacterales bacterium | reverse complement strand
CATGCGGCGTGTCGGTCTGGAGTCGGCGAGGCCGATCCGTATAGGCAGCAACGTGTGGATCGGAGGCGGCGCGATCATTCTTCCGGGCGTGACGATCGGCGACAACAGCGTCGTCGGGGCAGGCAGCATCGTGGTCCGTGACGTCCCTCCGGCCAAAGTTGTCGTGGGCAATCCCGCGCGCATCCTTCGCGCGCTTGCCTAGCCCGACTTCTAAATCTCACCACCCACTTCAGCAGCGTCAAGACGCTGCCTTTCCCGCTTTACGGAACGTCAGGTTGATGCGATGGCCGCCGATCATTTGGTGATGGTCTTCCTTGAGGGGCATCACACCGTGGTAGCGTAATCGCGCCGGTCCGCCCCACACCACCACATCACCGTGTGTCAGTCGCACGCGAATCGATTTGTCGGCTCTCTTCAAACCGCCGAACAGAAAGACCGCCGGAATTCCGAGCGAGACAGAGACGATAGGCTGAGAAAGATCCTGTTCGTTCCTGTCCTGATGCAACGTGAGCCTGGTCTTCGGCTCATACCGATTGATCAAACAGGCATCAGGCATGAAGTTCTCAAACCCGGCCTCCGCGGCCGCGCCGATCGCGAGTTGAAGAAAACGATCCGGCATCGGCGGCCAATGGCGGCCGCTCACCGGATCGATCGAGTCGTAGCGGTAACCGGTTCGATCGCTTACCCAGCCGAGCCCCCCACAGTTGGTCATCGCCACGGACATGCGAAAGCCGCCCGGCGTGACCATGTGGCGGAACGGCGCCTGCGCGACCACGTTCTCCAGGACAGCCAGGAACGCACGGTCGTCTGATATGGCGAAGCCGTGCAATACGACCGCACCCGGGCCCAACGGCTCCTGCCATGGTTCCACAGCGACCAAGCTGTCGAATAGATGCATGGTCATTGGATTACGTTCACTTGGCATCATGAAAAATGATGCCGGCCGTATGACGATGCCCAGAGCGAACGCGGCTCACCCCGTGCCGAAGCGTGACCCGATACACCGCGCGAGCGCCCTGCACCGGACGCTGATTGACGGCGAACACAACCGCGTCGCCTTGCCGGAGCGGCACGATTTCCGGCCGCGATTGCATGCGCGGTCGCTGCTCCGTCATCACGAATTCGCCACCCGTAAAATCACGGTCAGGGTCGGACAGCAGCAACGTGATCTGGAGCGGAAACACGTGCTCGCCGTAGAGGTCTTGATGCAGGCAGTTGTAGTCGCCGGCCTCGTACTGCAGCAAGAGCGGCGTGGGTTTGGCCTGCCCGGCCTTGTGACAACGTTCTATGTAGTGGGCGTGCTTCTCCGGATAGCGCACGTCGATGCCCATGGCGGCATTCCACCGGTTGGCAACCGGGACGAGATGAGGATAGAGCACCGTCCGGAGGTTCGCGATGATGTCGGGCAGCGGATAGGCAAAATATTTGTACTCGCCACGCCCGAAACCGTGCCGTCCCATTACGACGCGGCTGCGGAACAGCTCATCATGAGAGTACAACGAAGCCAACGTCTCACACTCCTCCGGAGACAGAAGGCGCTCGATCATCGCATTGCCTTGTGCGTCGAGATCGTGCGACACACGAGCCCACTCGATCGCCGTGACTCGTTCCTCAACGCTGGTGGGCCAGGCGATGGTGGATGTTTTGGCTACTGCGTTCATGACCGTGCCTCCCGTTCGAGCAACGCACGTTTGCGTTCGACACCCCAGCGGTACCCCGACAGGGCACCGTCGTTTCGCACCACACGATGGCAAGGAATGGCCACCGCCAAGGTATTGGCGCCGCAGGCCTGCGCGACCGCCCGGACCGAGCTCGGCGAACCGATTGTACGAGCGATCTCGCGGTAGCTTGCCGTCGAGCCGGTCGGAATCTTACGCAGCACTTGCCAGACACGCTGTTGGAACGCAGTGTCCCGCACGTCCAGCGGCAGATCAAGTCTGAGC
>DAINCF010000655.1:0-2180 GCA_036732565.1 Vicinamibacterales bacterium | reverse complement strand
TGGCAGCAGCGTGCCCGCCGAGACCTGATTGGCGGCGTCGAGCTCGGCCAGCAGCCGCTGCTTCTGGGTGGGATCGGCGCCGTTCGACGCATAGAGCACGAGGTCGCGCCGGAAGTGCGGGTAGCCGGCGAAGATCTCGTCGCTGCCTTCGCCGGTGAGGACGACTTTGATGCCCGAGTCGCGCACGGCCCGGCTGAGGCGGTACTTGGCGATGGCGTGGGCGTTCACGAAGGGCCGCTCGGCGTGGTAAATCGCGTTCGAGAAGTGATCGGCCAGCTCCTCGGAGCGGATGTCGACGCGGCAGAACTCGGCGCCCGACAGCCGCGCCTGCTCCTCGGCGATCGCCGCCTCGTCGTAGTCGGCGTGATCGAACGACAGCGTGTAGGCGCGCAGCGGACGTGACGACAGGCGCGAGGCGACCCCGAGCACGGCGCACGAGTCGAGCCCCCCGCTCAAGTAGCACGCGACCGGCACGTCCGCACGCAGACGTAGACGCACGGCCTCTTCGAACGTCGCGTGGATACGTTCGACCCATTCGCGCTCGTCACCGGCTTTCGTCTCCTCGGCCAACGGATAGTCCCAGTCCCAGTAGGGACTGACGCGCACGTGCTGGCCGTCGGTCAGCAGATAGCATCCTGGCGGCACCTGGTAGATGCCGGCGAAGAGCGTCCGGTCGGGCGGATGCGAGACGAAGTGGACGTCGTAGAGCGCATCACGATCCCAGGCGAGCGGAACGCCGAGCTCGCGAAAGGCTTTGACCTCTGACGCCAGGTGGAACGTGCCCTTGTGCACCGTGTAGTACAGCGGCTTGATCCCGAAGCGGTCGCGTGCGGCGAAGAGCTGACCATCGCGTCCGTCCCAGATCGCAAACGCGAACTCGCCGCGCAGCGCGTGCACGGCGCCGGGGCCGCGATCTTCATAGAGGTGCAGCGCGATCTCGCTGTCCGACCGGGTGCGAAAGACGTGGCCCTGGCGTCGGAGGTCGGCGCGAATCCGCTCGAAGTCGTAGAACTCGCCGTTGGCGATGATCCGGAGGCGATCGTCTTCGCTGGCGATGGGCTGATCGCCGGTCTCGAGGTCGATGATGGACAGCCGCGCGTGGCCCAGCGCCACCCGGCCATTCGCCGCCGCCCACACGCGCTGTTTGTCAGGGCCGCGATGCCGAACGCGCTGCACCGCTGCCCCCACCGCCCTGGCCTCGACCAGCCCGTGCCTGGAGACGCTCGCGACGATTCCACACATGCCTTTTTCGCTCCACAATCGAGGATAGGAGCGCGGACACTGGTATGTCGGCAGGAACGCGTAAGGATTCGGTAGGGTTTCGGTGAGCCGGCCCTGAAGTCATGCTGGCGGGTGTATCCTTCGGCTCGTTGCGCCGGTGTTTCGTCAGATAACGACGGAGGTTGGTATGAAGGCCCCTCGATTGGACCGCTATGCGGCCTCGAGCGCGAATTTGTTCACGTTGTGTGACCGCATAGCGGTCCTAGCCGCGCGGAGCGCGGCAAACGAGACAGGCAACCAGCCAAGGGCTCTGTCGGGATCTCAAGGGCGAAGCCCTTGGCTGGTCTCGACCGCGCTCACGCTGGCGCTGGTCGGCACGCCCGCCTGGCTCGCCGCTCAGGAGCAACACGAACACGCGCCGGTTGGCCGGCTCGGTACGGTGCACTTTGCGACGTCCTGCAGCCCGGCGGTCGAGAAGACGTTCGACCGCGGCGTGGCCATGCTCCACTCGTTCTGGTTCTCCGCCGCCATCGACTCGTTCAACGAGGTGTTGAAGAGCGACTCCTCGTGCGCGATGGCGCACTGGGGCATCGCCATGAGCTGGTGGGGCAACCCCTTCGGTGGCTTCCGATCGGCGAACGCGCTGGCGGCCGGCACCGCGGCCGTGGAGAAAGGCAAAGCCGCCGGCGCGAAGACCGAACGCGAGCGTGCCTACATCGCCGCGGTCGAGACGCTCTACGCGAACGCGAGCACGGTGGATCAACGGATGCGCATCGTGGCCTACGAGAAGGCCATGGAGCAGCTCGCCGCCGCGAATTCGACCGACGTCGAAGCGCGCATCTTCTACGCCCTCGCGCTCGATCAAACCGCGGTGCCCACCGACAAGACCTACGCCAATCAGCTCAAGGCCGCGGCGATTCTCGAGAAGGAGTTCGCGCAGCAGCCGGATCATCCGGGGC
>DAINCF010000654.1:0-2226 GCA_036732565.1 Vicinamibacterales bacterium | reverse complement strand
TCCGGGCCGTTCCTACGGAACGGCCCCTGTAGATATCGAACGTACATCCCACTAGGTCATGTCTTCTCTCACCGATCGACTGCGGGGGATTGTTTCGGGTGGGAGCGCGATCCCGCGTCTCGCCCCCGAGTTGATCACCGGTTCCACCGCGCTCGATTCGGCAGGCGTGGCCTCCGCCTCGCCTGCAACCGTGCGGCACGCGGCGGACGTTCTGGGCGGCGAATGGATCGATCGTGCGGAAGGGCGGGTCCTCGTCGTCGACCGTTTCTACGCGTGCAAGGACCAACACGGCCGCGAGGGCATCGAAGGTCTCGTCGAGACGCTCACCGCCGGTGCCGACGCGATCGCCGCGTTGGGCCGGGCCTGGCCATCGTCACGAGATGCCCCCTCGTCCACCAGCCGTACGCTGCTCTTCCTCGATCTCGAAACGACCGGCTTGGCGGGCGGCGCCGGCACCCAAGCCTTTCTCGTCGGGTGCGCATTCGTGGATGGCGACGGTCTTCGCGTGCGTCAGTTCGTGCTGCCAGGGTTCGAGCACGAGCGCGCCCTGCTGGCCGAGGTCGCCGCCTGGACCGGTGAGCATCACGGGCTCGTCACCTTCAACGGCCGCACATTCGACCTGCCGCTGATCGAGACACGCTACCTCTTTCATCGGCTCAGCTTCCCGCTGGCCGACGTGCCGCACCTCGACATGCTGCATCCGGCCCGTCGGCTGTGGAAGCTCCGGCCATCGATTGCGGGTCCGCCGCTCGATGACGACAGCTGTCGTTTGAGTGTGCTGGAAAGGCATCTCGCCGGTGTCCATCGCGTGGGCGACGTGCCCGGCCTCGAGATCCCGTCGCGCTACTTCCAGTTCGTGCGCGACGGCAACGCGCGTCCGCTGGCGGCCGTGCTGGAGCACAATCGTCTCGATCTGCTCTCGCTCGCGCTCGTCACGGCGCGGGCGATTCGCTTGATCGAGCGAGGGCCCGCGCACGCGTCGCATGCGTGGGAGGCGATAGGGTTGGGTCGGATCTACGAGCGCTCCGGCTCGCGCCGCGACGCGGAAGCGTGCTACCTGCATGCTGCCGAGCTCGCGCGGCGTGTCGGCCGCGAGCCGCTGGCGCGTGGAGAGGCGTTGCGACGTCTCGCGTTGTGCCGCCGGCGTGAGGGACGAACGCACGAGGCGGCGCTGGCGTGGGAAGAACTGCTGGACCTGCCTGGTATACCCGGCACGTTACGTCACGAGGCGCGCGAAGCGCTGGCGATTCACTACGAGCATCGCGCCAAGGACCTGCGCACCGCCCGGATGCTCGTGCTCGACGCGCTCGCCGAGCACCACACCGAAGCGCGTCATCGGTCGGCCACCTATCGGCTGCAGCGTCTCGAGCGCAAGATGAGCGTACGCAGCGAGGGCGGCTTGTTCGCCGCCCTCGAAGCAGAAATGTAGGGGCGGCTCGCGAGCCGCCCCTACTCTGATTCGGGCCCAAGACACAGGCCCCAAGCCCCAAGCCCTAGTTCGTTTTGGTCGTCTTCTTCGCCTTCGTTGCTTTGGCTTCCTTCGCCGCGGTCTTGCGCTGCTCCACGGTCTGCGCGCCGTACTTCTTCGTGAACCGCTCGACGCGACCCTCGGTGTCAATCAGCTTCTGTCGGCCGGTGAAGAACGGATGGCAGTTCGAGCAGATTTCCAGGTGGAGATCCTTACGTGTCGACCGCGTCGTCCACGTCGCGCCGCACGCACAGTGGACGCTGACCTCCTGGTATTGCGGATGGATGGCTTCCTTCATCGCGAGCTCCCTTCGTGCCGGATCCGGGCCCTTCTGCCACTTTCCGGCGGGACGGTCGTATGTAGCTCAGGCGTTTCGGTCTGCCACGACGTAGGTAGCGCAGGACTTTCGACTTGCCGCAACGTACGTAGCGCAGGCCGTCAGGCCTGCCAAGAACTATTCAGTATAACACGCGGGTCAGGAACGGCCCGACGCCTCGACTTCGGGCTCCTTCTCGGGCTGAGCGGCCTCACGGCGCAGTTGGCGGCGAAGCCGAATCGACTCGATCACCCAGCTCACGGCCAGCCACAGCGACAGGACGACGACCGGCCAAGCCAGGACCTTGGGCCATAGCCACCCGACGAGCGCGAGCGTGGTGAGGATGGCGGCACCGTAGAGCAGCACAACCGCCTCGGCGGGCCCCAGGGCCCTCCGCGACGTCACGACCGCCCCGAAGGTGTTGCCGAGTCGCAGCGCGCCC
>DAINCF010000653.1:0-2227 GCA_036732565.1 Vicinamibacterales bacterium | reverse complement strand
CGCGACGCTCGCGGTCTTCGTCGATCCTCGCGAGGCGGTGTCGGGCGCCGACGCGGTCTACACCGACGTCTGGACCTCGATGGGCCAAGAGGTGGAGTACGCCGAGCGCAAGTCCATCTTCCGCCGCTATCAAGTGAACAACGAGATGATGGCGCACGCCAAGCCCGATGCGCTCTTCATGCACTGCTTGCCTGCGCACCGCGGCGAAGAGGTCACCGACGAGGTCATCGAGTCCCCGTCGTCGGTCGTCTTCGATCAGGCTGAAAACCGCCTTCACGCACAAAAGGCGCTGCTACTCATGCTGCTCGCGGAGTGAGGCAGCCTAATCTAGGAGTCTGGCAGGCCTGAAGGCCTGCGCTACGTACGCTATTCGGCATTTTCGCAACGTACGCTATCGGCATTTTCGCAGCGCGCTTTAAAGGCCTGCGCTACGTACGATCACGGCCTCCCTATTTGATCGGACGCGCGCGGATGAGCACCTGGATCTCGTCGGGGCGTGGGTTCTCGAAGGAGAGCCGCTGACGACCCTCTCCGTCCTCTGATACCGTCGCTGGAATCGCACTCGCGACGACCGTCCATCCCGCCGGGAGCACGATGGTGTTGCGCGGGCGACCGAACGATCGATCCCACACGAGCTCGCCCCCATCGAGGTAGTACCGCTCTTTGTCGGTGTAGGTCTCGGAGATGCGCAAGCGGACCGACGCACCCTTCTCGACCGGTGGAAAGCGGATCACCACGGCTTCGGTGGCGGCCTCGACCGGCCCGCCGACGTCGATCTTGGCGTGCGTGATCGCCTCGCCCTTCAGCGTCTCGTGCTTCAGCACTGCTCCCGTGTCGAGCAGGATGGCGGACGGCTTCGACACCGTGCTCCCGGCCCGCACGACGTTGACGTACTGATCGATGCCGGGCCGCGACTCCGTGTAGTCGTGGTAAAGGCTGAACGAGTTGGTCGCCGGATCGTCGAGGATGTAGACGATCTCGCGGTCCTGACGCGCGCGCTCGACGAGGCGTGATGCCTGCGAAGCCAACGCCTGAGGCGTCGACACCCCGCGCGTCGTCGACGGACGGCTGACGGCCGACGCGAGCCCGGGCTGTGCCCGGACCACGAGAGCGGCAGCCCCTGGGCCGGGATTCATGAAGCTGACCATCACGCGCCCGTCTTCGGTCGTCAGGATTTGAGAAGGCACGTTGCAGCTCACCAGGCGGAACCCGGGCGGCAGCACCAGGCTGTTGCGCCGAATCCCGAGCGATCGCTCGAAGACAATGGCGTCGCCGTCGCGCTTGTAGCTGGCCGCGTCTTCGTAGGTCTTGTCGATCAGCACGCGCGCCTGACCGTTGGCCGGCACGGGCCGCGCCAGGTGGACTTTGATCCACTCGGTGTCGAGGTCGGCGGTCGGATGCCCTTCGGCGCGCGCCTGCTTGCCGCTGACGACTTCCCACTTCAGATCGCGTCCGGTCATCGGATCGATCACGCGTTCGTCAGTGGCGACACTGCCCTTGCGGATCGCGTTGAAGAAGAACTTCGCGCCCGCCCTGGTCGCGGTGACTTCGTAGAGGATGCGAAACTTCGCGGTGCCCGGTGCCAGGAGCTCGTAGCGTGTGTAGTCGTCTTCCTGCATCTGCGGCGCCGGTGCAATCGGCTGCGCAGAAGCGGGCAATGCCGAGATCAAGAGCAGGAGGGCAAGACGGGCAATGAACATGTGGCTCCTAGCCGTAAGGGCGGTTCGCGAACCGCCCCTCCAACGCATTAGACTCCCCAGGTGCTGGAGATTATCGGTCTGTTCGCGATGCTCGTGTCGCTGGCGGTCTTGATCCTGCCGCTCTGGACGTTCCTGCGGCTGCGCCGCGCGACCAGCGAGATCGAGACCTTGAAGACGCGGGTCGCGGCGCTGGAGTCCACACCTCGACCCAGCCCATTCACCGCGCCGGTCACCCCTCCCGCTGCCGCGTCTGCTCCGCCTGCCGCGCCAGAGCCTGCGGCCGTCGACGCCGCGAGCATACCTCTTCCTGTCACACCGTCACCAACACCGCCGCCAGCACCCGCGCCAACGCCGGAGGTCGCGGAGAGCATCGAGCGGCAAATCGGCGGTCGGTGGCTGCTGTACGCGGGCCTGTTGATCCTGCTGATCGGCTTCAGCTTCTTCTTGAAGTACGCGTTCGACAACGAATGGGTGGACGAGCGCGGCCGCGTGGTCATCGGCCTCGCGGCCGGCCTCGCGTTGGTGGC
>DAINCF010000652.1:0-2308 GCA_036732565.1 Vicinamibacterales bacterium | reverse complement strand
GGGCCGGCTAAAGCCGGCCCCCACGAGTTTGAAATCACCGATAGCCTGCGGCCTGCAGTTCGAAGAGCTGCGCATACCGCCCGTCGGCCCTCAGCAGCTCCTCGTGCGTGCCCGATTCGGTGACGCGCCCATCGGCGATCACCGCGATGCGATCGGCGATGCGCACGGTCGAGAACCGGTGCGAGATCACGATGCCGATCCGGCCGTGGAGATTGGCCTTCAGCTCCGCGAAGATCGCGGCTTCGGCCTCCGGATCCAGCGATGACGTCGGCTCGTCGAGGATCCATACATCAGCATCGCGGTACATGATGCGCGCCAGCGCGAGCCGCTGCCATTCGCCGCCCGAGAGATCGTGTCCGCCTTCGAAGAGCCGGCCGACCTTCGAATCGAGCCCGTTCGGCATCTTCCTGACGAGCCAGTCGCTGCGCGCGTCCCTGAGCGCCTCCAGCACGCGCTCATCGTCCACCTTGACGTCTGGACGCCCCATGGCGACGTTCTCGCGAACCGTCAGCTCGTAACTGGCGTAGTCCTGGAACAGCACACCGATGCGACTGCGTAGCAGGTGCGGATCCAGTTCTCGCACGTCCACGCCGTCCACGCGGATCGATCCGCGATCGGTGTCGTAGAAGCGCAACAGCAGCTTGACCAGCGTGCTCTTCCCCGCCCCGTTTTCGCCGACGAGCGCGACGAGCTCGCCGCGGCGGATGTGCAAATTCAATCCGGCAAGCGCCAGCTCCGTTCCGCCGGGATACCCGAACGTCACATCATCGAACTCGACGTCGGTGATGCCGGAGGCGGGCAGCTCGCGAGGATGGGCCGGTACGGGCACCAACGGGTCGATCGCGAGGAACGAGAAATAGTCGTCGAGAAAGGTCGTGTGCTGATCGACGGCCACGAATGTGCTCGAGATCAGGCCGAGCGTCTGCGACACCGACGCGAACGCGCCGATGACGAGGACCACGCCGCCGGGATCGATGGTCCCGGCGATGCCTTGCACCGCCACGAAGAGATAGGCCAACGCCAGCGCCGTGCCGGTCACGAGCCCGGTCAGCAGCGACGTGCGCGTGCCCGTCTTGTACATCTCCTCGCGCTGCTTGTAGAGACTCTCGGAGAGACCGCGATGCCGATCGAGCAGATAGTCCGCGAGCACGTAGGCGCGAATCTCTTTCGTGGTTCTGGGCTGGACGAGGAGATCGCCGAGATACTCCCGTTCGCGCTCTTCGGGCGTTTCCTTGTAGAAGAACTCGTAGAGCCGCGAGGTGACGCGTCGTTCGAGCACGAGCGACAGCAGCGCCGCCACCAACGCCAGCACCACGAGCACGTAGTGCAGGCTCGCGAGCAAGCCTGCCATCAGCACGATGGTCACGATGTTGCCGGAGAGCCCGAGGACGGACCAGGTCAGGTCGCCGGGCCGCCACGACACGTCGCGCTTGGCGCGGGCCAGGCGATCGTGCCAGTCGGAGTTGTCGAAGTGACCGAGATCCACCTTCGACGCTTGCGCCAGCAGGCGTCGCTCGGCTTCCAGCTGCACGCGACGGATGAAGAGGTTCCGGCCGTAGCCCATGTAGGCGCCGACGGCGCGCTGCACACCGGTCGCGATCCAGAGGCCGATCACGATCGGCAGCATGTCGCTCCACTGCAGCGACTGCACGCGCGCATCGGCGATGCGATTGACGAGGGCCGCTCCAAGGTAGACGGTGATCGGCGGCATCGCCGCGTTGATCATGCCGAGCACCGAGTAGCGGAGCAGCGATCGCGGCGATGCCGCCCACGCCAGGGCCAGACCTTTCGCGAGATTCCGCCTGACCCTGCTGGCGCGTCCCTTCACACGTGCTTCCTATCTGGGCAGGCCTGAAGGCCTGCGCTACGTACGGAGGGCCCCTTTGTGGGGCACCGAGGTGGTCTACTTCTTGAGCGCTGGGTTGACGTAGTTCGCGATGAAACGCTCCGGATCGGGTCGCACGCTCAAGTAATCGACGTGATCCGTGATCTCGGTCCACCCATGCGGTACGCCGGCGGGAATGATGATGATGTCGCCGGTCTTCACCACCTTCTTCACGATGTCCGTGCCGCCGATGACACCGCTGCACGACGGCCCGTTCAGCACGCGGGTCACCTGGCTGTCGGGCGCCGACTTGCGTCCGTTGACGATGTGGCCGCCAGTGACGAGCGTGCCGGCCCCAGACACGATGATATAGGTTTCGGTCTGCCCTTCGTGGGAGATGCCGCTCGCGGCTCCAGCGTCGGGCGGCGTGGTGGAGCGCTCGCCACACGGCTCGGGCGGCGTTTGGGCGGCGGCGCCGAGTGG
>DAINCF010000651.1:0-2329 GCA_036732565.1 Vicinamibacterales bacterium | reverse complement strand
CCCCTACCCGAGGTCTGAGGTTCGAGCGGCTCGCGAGCCGCCCCTAGCGAGGCCTGAGGTTCGAGTACACATGACTGAAGTTCTGGTGACGGGCGGCGCCGGATTCATCGGCAGTAATTTCGTGCGCTATGCGCTGCGCACGCACGAAGACTGGCGGGTGACGACACTCGATAAGCTGACGTACGCGGGACGGCGAGAGAATCTGCACGACGTGATGGATCATCCACGTCATACCTTCGTCCACGGCGACATCGGCGACGCCGAGACGTCGGGACCTCTCGTGGAACGCGCCGGCGTCGTGGTGCATTTCGCCGCGGAGACGCACGTCGATCGCTCGATCTCCAGCGCACGGGACTTCATCCGCACCGACGTCGAGGGCACGTTCGTGCTGCTGGAGGCCGCGCGACGCGCACGCTCGCTGCGACGGTTCGTGCAGATCTCGACCGACGAGGTCTACGGATCGGTTCCGCAGGGACACAGCACGGAGACGGACGAGCTGAAACCGCGCAATCCCTACGCCGCGAGCAAGGCGGGCGCCGATCGACTGGCGTACAGCTATTGGGCCACCTATGGCGTGCCGGTGATCGTCACACGGGCGTCGAACAACTACGGGCCGTATCAGTTTCCGGAAAAGGTCATCCCGCTGTTCGTGACCAACCTCATCGACGACATCCAAGTGCCTCTGTACGGCGATGGCGGGAACGTCCGCGACTGGCTCCACGTCGACGATCATTGCCGCGCCATCGATCTCCTCGTCGAGCGGGCCGACAATGGTGAGGTCTACAATGTCGGCGGCGGCAACGAAGTGCGCAACGTCGACCTCACCCATCGACTGCTGTCGCTGCTCGACAAGCCGACATCGCTGATCCGTCCGGTCGAGGACCGAAAGGGGCACGACCGCCGCTACGCACTGGATGCGTCGAAGCTCAAGGGGCTCGGCTGGGCACCGCAAGTGGATTTCGCGGACGGCCTGGCCGAATCGGTTCGCTGGTATCGCGAGAACCAGTGGTGGTGGCGGCCCATCAAGGAACGCGATCCGGCATTCAAGGCCTACTACGACGCACAGTACGGCCGCCGTTCCTGACCATCGCTCATGCACTCCGTTCTGGTGACGGGCGCGTCCGGCTTCGCCGGCAGCCACCTGTTGGATCTCCTGCACGCCGACGATACCGACGTCGTCGCCTGGTCGCGACCGGGCACGCCCGCGCTCGAGGGCGCGTCGTGGTGCCGCTGGATGGACGTGGAGCTCCTCGATCCGCAGGGCGTGACCGATGCGCTCGCGGACGTGCGGCCGTCAGCCATCTACCACCTGGCCGGCTCGGCGCATGTGGCCCAGTCGTGGAAGCAGACGCACGAGACGTTTGCCGGCAACGTGCTCGCCAGCCAGCATCTCTTCGCCGGCCTGCGCCGTGCCGGCCTCACGCCGCGCGTCGTCGTCACCTGCTCCGCCAACATCTACGCACCGTCTGAGGGTGCGCTGACGGAAGACAGTCCGATCGTGCCGACGAATCCCTACGCCACCAGCAAGCTGGCGCAGGAGACGCTCAGCGTGCGGGCGTGGACCATCGACGGCATTCCCACGTTGATCGCGCGCGCCTTCAATCACATCGGGCCGCGCCAGTCGCCGTCGTTCGTGGCGGCGAGCATCGCGCGACAAATCGCGCTCATCGAGGCGAACCAGCTCCCACCGGTGCTGACCATGGGCAATCTGCAACCGCGGCGTGACTTGACCGACGTGCGCGATACCGTGCGGGGCTACCGGGCCATGATGGAATCCGCGCGGCCAGGAGTGCCGTACAACGTGTGTTCGGGACGCGCCCTGGCGATACAGACGCTCATCGACACGTTCCTGCAACGGGCGCGGGTCGAGGTGAAGATCGTTCAAGATCCGGCGCTCTTCAGACCCAACGACATCATGCATCTCGTCGGCAGCCACGCGCGTCTGACGGCCGAAACCGGCTGGACGCCCACGATCCCCCTCGAACAGACGGTCGAAGACCTGCTGACGTACTGGCGGGCCGAAGTGGCGCGAACGTAGCCACGAAGAGCACGAAGACGGTTTCGCCAAGAAGGCACGAAGACACGAAGCCACCAGGACACCAAGCCACCAAGCCACCAAGCCACTAAGCCACTAAGCCACTAAGCCACCAAGGCACCGAGGCACCGAGGCACCGAGGCACCGAGGCACCGAGGCACCGAGGCACCGAGAATACTCAGTCCTGCCTTCGTGTTTTAGTGTCTTGGTGCCTTAGTTTTTCTTTCGTGTTCCTGGTGCCTTCGTGATCAGATGAAAGGGCCGTCTCGGCGCGAGTTCGGTAGCATGAGTGTT
>DAINCF010000650.1:0-2355 GCA_036732565.1 Vicinamibacterales bacterium | reverse complement strand
ACCTTCCGTCGCGACGAGCTGCAGCTCCCGGCCGAGTTCACGATGACGGTCGAGGCCGAAATGCGCGTCGGCGCCATCGAGGAGACGGTCACGGTCACCGGCGCTTCACCCGTCGTCGACGTGACCACCGCGGTGCATACGCAGGTGCTCGATCGCGAGGCGATTGACGCGATTCCCACCGGGCGCAGCATCCAGGGCATGGCACAGCTCGTCGTCGGCGTGAACTTGAACCTGCCTGACACCGGCGGCGCGCGGGCGATGCAGCAGACCTACATGTCCGCGCACGGCATGACGCTCGCCAACAACAGCGTGCTCGTGGACGGGATGATGGTCAACGGGCTGCAGCTCGATGGCGGCGTGCAGAGCTACTTCAACGACGCGATGAACCAGGAGGCGAGCTACCAGACCAGCGGCATCAGCGCCGACACGGCGGCGGGCGGCGTGCGCCTGAACCTGATTCCACGCGAAGGCGGCAATCGCTTCAGCGGCGACTTCAAAGTCTCGATGCGGCCCGGCGACTGGCAGAGCAGCAACCTGACGGATCGACACGCGGCGGCCGGACTCGGCGCCGGCAATGCCATCGACCGCATCATCGACACGACGTTCGCCCTCGGCGGCCCCATCATGAGGGACAAGCTCTGGTTCTTCACCTCCGCCCGTTACTTCTCGGTGAACAACTTCATCGCCAACACCCTGACCGACCAGGGCGATCAAGGCATCGACGATCAATTCATCAAGAGCGCGATGGCGCGCCTGACGTGGCAGATCTCGCCGAAGAACAAGCTCTCCGGCTACTTCGATGAGATCGACAAGTACCGCGGCCACGACATGCAGAGCGCGGAGGATCCCGAGGAAGCCGCGCTGCAGTGGTTCTCCCCTGCCTATCACACGGCGGCGTTGAAGTGGACGTCGACGGTATCGAGCTCGCTGCTGCTCGAGGCGGGATATTCGCGCAACCTCGAGTACTACACCAACAGCTACCAGGACGGCGTCGAGAAGACCCGCTTCACCCCGGAGTGGTTCGCCGGCGCGTCGCGTCTGGAGAACGACCTCAACGGACGAAAGACCGCGGCAACGTCCCAGAACACGCAGAGCCCGGAACGTCACAACGTCCAGGCGTCGCTGTCCTACATCTCCGGCTCGCACAACATGAAGATCGGGTTCCAGTACACCTGGGGCGACTTCTGGCACACGCTGGACGCCAACGCCGATCTCACCCAGCAATATCGCAGCAACTCCACGCGCATCCCCTACTCGGTGCCGGACAGCGTGGTCATCAGGAACACACCCCTCTATTACGGAGAGCGTCTCAACCGCGATCTCGGCATCTACGCACAGGATTCGTGGCGACTCAAGCGGCTGACCGTGAACTACGGCTTGCGCTGGGAGAACGTCAAGGCGCAGGTGCTGGCCAGCGAATCGCCCGTCGGCCGCTTCGTGCCCGCGCGCACCACCGAAGCGATCGCCGGCTTGCCGAACTGGAAGGACTGGGCGCCGCGCTTCTCGACCGTCTACGATTTGTTCGGGACCGGCCGGACCGCCCTCAAGTACTCCCTGAATCGCTACAACCAGATCCGGACGACGGGGATTGCCGCCAACTACAATCCGTTCCTGTCGCAGACGGCGACGCTCCCGTGGCGCGATGCGAACGGCGACGACATCGCGCAAGGTGAACGCGGCTGCACCGGCTATCCGAGCGTCGGCTGCGAGATCGACTTCAGGACGCTCTCGCCGAACTTCGGCATCACCGCGCTGAACGAGTACGGCGGCCTGCCGCGGGTCTGGAACCTCGAGAGCGCGCTCGAGCTGCAGCACGAGCTGATGACGGGGCTGTCGGTCTCGGGCGCGTGGTTCTTCGGCAGTTTCCACAACCTCGGCACAACGATCAACGAGAGCTACACGGCCGCGGATTACCGGCCGTACACGTTCTACAACCCGCTCAGCGGGCAGCCCTTCGAGGTCTTCGCGAGAACGCTCGAGAACCGGCCGACGCGGAACGTCGACCGCGTGGATCCGGAGCGACGGCAGGAATACAGCGCGTTCCAGTTCGAAACGAAGTGGCGCATGCCGTGGGGCGGACAGATCTTCGGGGGCGTCTCGTTCGAGCGCGAGCGCTTCAGGTCTTGTACGTCACCGGACGATCCGAACTTCCCCAACTACACGGCTCCGGCGAACACGAGCGCCACCGGCATCGAGGTCGGCGCCAACGCCAGCTCCAACCTCCCCGCCTTCTGCGACGAGTTCGCGCTGGACATTCCGTTCCGCACCGGCGCGAAGCTGGCCGGCACGGTCCCGGTCAAGTGGGGCATCGACGTCAGCGTGGCGCTGCAGAGCAACGCCAGCCCGACCAGCCGC
>DAINCF010000649.1:0-2369 GCA_036732565.1 Vicinamibacterales bacterium | reverse complement strand
AGCGCCCGCCGGACAGCGCTGACGCAGCTGGCGTCGCAGCTGAACGCCTCCTCCGCATCGTCGAGCGACGAGGCCAAGGTGAAGATGCTCGCGTCGACGGTGACCGACTTGGCCGGCGTGCGTTAGTGCAGAAGCGTTCCCACGCCTGACTTCCAGCCCGGGAAGCGACCAGCTTCCCGGGCTCTTCTATTTGTCACACGTCAACTCTGAGAGACGTGCCAGTGAGGGAACCGACACCTGAGGAACCTGGCTGTCCAGGCCGCGTGGCTATGGCGCCACGGCGATCGCTTCGATCTCGATCTTGTAGTCAGGGCTGGCGAGCTGCTGGATCTGAACGAGCGTGCTCGCCGGACGACTCGCGCCGAAGAACTTCGCACGCACGTCGGCGACGTCCTGCGCGCGGAACTCGCTAATGCTCGTCGTGTAGATAGTGATCTTCGCCACGTGACTGACGTCGAGCGCTTGCGACTTCAGTGCCGACTGGAGGTTCGCGAGCACCTGCTCGGTCTGCTCCTTCATGCCGGGCCCGATGACGGTCCCGTCTGCCTTCGCACCCACTTGTCCCGCGATGAACACCAGCTTGCCGGCCTTCACGATGTGGCTGTAGGTTTGCGGCGTGCTGAGGCCTTGCGGGTTGATGCGCTGCAGCTGCTGCCCCGCCACAACGCCGGCCGCCGTGCTGAGGACGGCAACCACCACCACCATCGCAACGATTCGAGTCATGACACCCCCACTAGGCCGCCGAGCTACTCGGCTCGAGCGCCCTTCTTATCGATCTTCTTCTCGATCTTCGTGTCCATCTTCTTCGTCGTCGTGAGTCGTGCGGCGGCTTTCGCCGTCAGCGTCTGGCCGGCCTGCTTCACGAGTTGTCTCGCCTCCGCGTCGTCGATGAACGACGTCAGCTCGGTGAGCGCCATACCCATGATCAGCTGCCGCTTGGATGCGGGAAGCGCCTGCCACTCGCGGAATGGCTCGGGATCGACAGGCTTGGGCCCGCTGCCGGGCTGCACGACCACACTGCCGCCACCGCACGCTGGCCCACGACCACCTTGCGCCGACGTCCGCAGTCTGATTGGGGACTGCCGACTGGGCCGGCAGAGCCACAAACTAGAATGTTGGGAGTTCATTTACTCTGACCTCACCGGTGGTGGGGATTGGTGCGGGAAGGTTGCTTTCGCACAGCTGGCTGAACGTCGCGTGGAAACGTGCGATTGATCCGTCAGCATTGAACCGAGCCTCAAGAACCTCGAATTCCCCGGTCGAACCGCATCCCCGCGACCCTCCGCCGAAGCGAAGAGCCGGGTTGGTCAAACCGTTTTCCGCCGTCGCGCGTTCTCGAACGTAGCGGCCGGGCAGCAGTTGGCCGCCCCTGATTCCCGCGGACAGCGCGAGCGACCAATCGTCGCCGATGGTCGGGTTCAATGGCGTCGCCTGAATGTTCACCTCTGTAGAAACTGCGCTGTAGAACCCGCTAAAGCGATGTGTCGTCGAATCGATTCGACGCGACGCCCCGCGTGTGACGAAGTCCAGCGGATGCCCTGAGAACGAAAGGACGTTCATTCGATCGGCCGGGCCTGCCGGCGATGGCTGCGTCGGCGATCTGCCAGCCTCCGTGGATTCCTTCGGTTAGTCCAAAAAATAGACTAAACTGGATCTCATGAACGTCAGCGTCCATGGCGCGAAGACCCAGCTCTCGAAGCTGCTCGACATGGTGGAAGACGGCGAGTCCGTCGTCATCGAACGGCACGGCCGTCCGGTCGCGCAGCTGGTACCAGTACGCAAGCGCCGCGTCTCTCCGCTTGGTGCGATGCGCGGCCAGTTCACGATGGCTGAAGGTTGGGAGCGAGCGCTGACTGATGAAGAGGCCGAAGCGTTCTGGGGCGGCCGGTAAGGCTGCCCACCTCCTCGATACGAGCACGCTGCTCTGGGCGCTTGCCGAGCCCGAGCGGCTGTCGGTAAAGGCTCGCCGTCACGTCGAATCCGGCGAGAACGTCGTGAGTGTGGCCTCCTATTGGGAGGTCGTGATCAAGACGCAGAAGGGGCTCTTGTCCATCTCAGATCTGGCGACGTGGTGGCGACAGGCCACAGAGCTCACGTCCGCCCGCGTCCTTCACATCCGCCCCACGCACATCACAGCACTCGCCGGCCTGCCGATGCTGCACAAGGATCCCTTCGATCGGATCCTCATTGCGCAGGCGAAGGCCGAAGGTTTCGTCCTCGTCACGAACGACCGACCGATCGGCGAGTACCCGATTCGGACAATCTGGTAACCGTTCGTTCCGGCAAGCGCCGAAATTCCGCGCAGCCAGTGTGTGAGCCGGTTCCAACTGACACTGTTCAGATCCACCAATTCGACTCGCGAGCGAAGC
>DAINCF010000648.1:0-2405 GCA_036732565.1 Vicinamibacterales bacterium | reverse complement strand
AGCCCTGCTCGTACTCGAACAACGGTTCCCCATTGTCCAGGATCGGATCCACGATCGCCCACGCGGCCTCGACCACGTCCTGGCGCGCGAAGAGCGTCGCATCGCCGGCCATCGCATCGCCCAGCAACCGCTCGTAGTCGCCGATCCGCGGCCCTTCGTGGTCGAGGTGCATCTCTTCGTCAACCACCGACAGCTCGACCGGTCCTCCCGACATGCCTTCGCCCGGGCGCTTGGCGCGCGCGCCGAGCGCGATCACCACGTGCGGGCTCAGACAGAACCGGACGTAATTGCCCATCGACGGCAGCGCTTCGTTGAACACCACCTGCGGCGGGTTCTTGAACTCGACGATGACTTCGGTGGTGGTGGTCTTCAATGCCTTGCCCGCCCGCACGTAGAAGGGAACGCCGTCCCAGCGCCACGAGTCGACGTGCATGCGCAGCGCGGCATAGGTCGGCGTCCGCGACGTCCGCGACACCCCGGGCTCGTCACGGTAGCCAACGAATTGGCCACGGACCATATGATCGGCACGAGTCGGCCGGATGTTGCGAAGGACCTTCGCCTGTTCGTCGCGGATGGCCTCCGGAATCGTCGACGTCGGCGCCTCCATGGCGAGATAGCTCATGATCTGCAGGAGGTGATTCTGGATGACGTCGCGAACCACGCCGGCTTCCTCGTAGAACGTCCCACGGCCGGCGACGCCGAAGCGCTCGGCCATCGTAATCTGCACGTTTTCAACGTAGTGTCGATTCCAGACCGGCTCGAGAATGGAGTTGGCAAAGCGGAAGTACAGGATGTTCTGGACCGCTTCCTTGCCCAGATAGTGATCGATGCGGAAGACGCGGTCCTCCGGAAACACCCCGCGCAACACGGCGTTCAACTCCCGTGCGGTATGCAAGTCGCGCCCGAACGGCTTCTCGATGATCACTCGCCCGTCGCCGACACAGCCGCTCTCCTGGAGCTGCCGCACGACCGTCGAAAACAGGCTGGGCGGGATGGCCAGGTAATGCGCGGGTCGGGTGGCATGATCGAGCTCGGCGCGCAGCCGCACGAACGTCGTCGGATCGCTGTAGTCACCGTCGACATAGCGAAGCCGCTCCACCAGCCTCGAGAAGGCGTCCTCGTCGACGCCGCCGTTGTCGCTCGCGCTCGCTCGAGCACGGGCAATCAGCTGGTCCAGCGTCCACCCGGATTTGGCGACGCCGACGACCGGGAAATCGAGCTTGCCGCGCTTCGCGATGGCTTGGAGGGCCGGAAAGATCTTCTTGTAGGCCAGATCTCCGGTGGCGCCGAAGAACACGAGCGCATCCGATCGGATCTTGGGTTGGGGCATGACCCTCGCAGGATAGTTGGCGGACAGTCTAGGCGATGTCTGCCCAGATCAGTGCGAAAACGGCGCGACGGTCATGTGACATCGGCCCCTATCGCGAGCGGCGGGCGGTGACCTCGATTTCGATCTTCATGCGTGAATCGCTCAGACCGCACACCATCATCGTGGCGGCCGGGCGTGAGCGCTCGAAGTAGCGGCGGAGCACCGGCCAGCACGGCTCGAAGTCCGCGGCGTTCGGCAGCAGGTACCGTACCCGCACGACATCGGCCATCGTCGCGTCCGCTTGCTGCAGCGCCGACGCGATATTGCGCAGGCACTGCTCGGCCTGCTCGATGACATCCTCCGCGATGGTCATCGTCGCGTAGTCGAAGCCGGTCGTGCCGGCAACGAAGATCCAGTCGCCGTCGACGACGGCACGCGAGTAGCCGATTTCGGCCTCGAAGCCTGACGAGATCAATCTGCGCGCATCCGGTTGGTTGCCCATGCCGTCCATGGTACGCGTGACGCGGCGCGCGCGCTGGGCCGCCGCGTGGGGATTGAGCCAGGGAATGTGGGATTAGAGGTTTAATCCCAGCTCAATTTCTGGCGGGGCACAGACTTCGTCGACCGGACGGGTTCGACGTTCGACTGCCGACCTCCGCTGTACGAGCCCGATCGGGCGCGGTTCGCTGTTGAAGAGCCGTCGCGGCCACGCGTGGGGTGCCGCGGCGACCTCTGGCTCGCTTTTCGCATCAGGGCGGCCAAATGGATGCCCGTGAGATAGAAACCGTCGTCCTCGACGCGCTGACCAATGCGAATCGCGCGCGCGAGTCCGTCGATCAGGTCGTCGTGTCGCCCGACGCCGTGATCTTCGGGCCCGGCAGTCCTCTGGATTCGCTTGGCCTCGTTGCGCTGTTGATGGACATCGAAGACAACCTGCGCGATCGCGGGTTGGACGTCAACCTCAGCGATCCCCGCGCGGTGTCCGCGACACGGAGTCCGTTTCGCGATGTGCCGTCGCTGGTGCGCTTCATCGGCGAGATCGCGGAGCGCGCGGCGTGAGCAGTCGCCGCGTCCTGGTGACCGGGACCACACAAGG
>DAINCF010000647.1:0-2540 GCA_036732565.1 Vicinamibacterales bacterium | reverse complement strand
GAGCCGGTAGGCGAGTCGAATGGTAGGCACGGGCAGACTCGAACTGCCGACCTCCTGCGTGTCAAGCAGGCGCTCTAACCATCTGAGCTACGCGCCTATGGCCTCGATTTCCGGCCTTACCAGAACGATCACTATAGCATGGTCGTACGTGCGAACGCCCGGCCTCCAAGGATCCAGCATCGCTTGGCCCGCCTCCGGCGGGCGGGATAAGTCGGTGGACGAGGAGCCGGGCGCCGGTGAGAAACGGCGAGGCTTAGTTGACCGCGCCCTTGAGCGCTTTGCCCGCGACGAAGCGAACGGCCTTGCGCTTGGGAATCTTGATGGCGGCGCCGGTCTGCGGGTTGCGCGCGGTCCGTGCCTTGCGCTGCGATGTCTTGAACGTCCCGAAGCCGACGAAAGTGACCGAGTCACCTTTCTTCAATGCCTTGGTGATGCCTTCGATGAGCGAATCGACCGCCTGGGCTGCCGTGGTTTTCGTCGAGCCCGTATCCTTGGCGATCTTCGCGATGATCTCCTGCTTGTTCATTCGGACGAACCTCCTGTGGCGCGAGCAATCAGCTTCCAGTTTGCGCCACTGTTGATATTGAAGTTGCTTGAGTGCCGCTTACTGATCGTGCGCACAATGCTGAGCGGTTATACGCAATGCGTGAGAAGAGGTCAAGCGCAAACCGCGATTTTTCGGGCTTCTACGAGCACTCCGCCTTCGCGCGTCGCGCTCGGGCGCACCACTGGGGCAACGCGTGGTGAGTGGGCGATGTGCCCTAAGCCGCTTTCTTCGCGGCGGCTGTGAGGTGTTCGATCGCTTTGTCGAGCGTCGCGTCCGTCGTCGGCGCGGGCGCGCCGAAGTCGAGGTCCGGTTGTTCGACCGCGACGTCGGGCGGAAGGCCGTTCTCGTTGATGACCGCGCCGCTGGGCGTGAGATAGAGGAGATGCGTCAGCACGAGCGCGCTGCCGTCGGGCAGCTTCACGACCTTCTGTCGTGCCGCGCGGCCGAGCGTGCGCTCGCCGATGAGCGACGCGCGCTGGTTGCCCGCCAGCGCCCCGGCGAACACCTCGGCCGCGCCGGACGTGCCGTTGTCGACGAGCACAGCCAGCGGCGCGCTGATCGCGCCATCGCCGGCCGCCGCCGAGACCGTCTCCCGCTCCTGGCCGCGATCGCGGCGGAACCCCAGCGTGCCGCTCTTGACGAACAATCGTGCCGCCGTGAGCCCGCTTTCGACGTCGCCGAACGCCGTCCCGCGAAGGTCGACGACGAGGCGCTGCGCGCCTTGCTTGGTGAGGCCATCGACTTCGCGACGCATCTCGGCCGCGGTGCCGGCGCCAAACTCGGAGACACGCACGTAGCCGGTGCCCGGCGCGACGATGCGGCTCTTCACCGGCGTGGCTCCCAAGGTCTCGCGAACGATGGCGAGCTCGTGCGGCTCCGCCGCGTTGCCGCGAAGGACGGTGATCGTGACCTTCGTCCCCGGCTTGCCGCTCAGTTTGCGGAGCCCTTCGATGACGGACAGGTCGCGCGTCGACTCGCCATCGATGGCGCGGACGTAGTCGCCGGGCCTGAGACCAGCCTTCGCCCCAGGTGAGCCGTCGCGCGCCGCGATCACGCGGAGGTAGTACTGCCGCGTGAGCTCCAGGCCGGTCTCGTTGGTCTGCGGCTTGTCGTTGCGTGTGTAGCTCTTGAGCTGTTCGGCCGTGAGGTAGGCGCTGTCTGGATCCAGGCCATCCGCCAGCCCGTGCATCGCCCCCTGCATGACCCGGTCGACGTTCACCTCCTCGACGTAGTTGCTCATGATCAGCGTGAGCACCTCACCGAAGATGCGCAGCGGGACGAACGTGTCCTCGCGGGCCAGCGCTCGGCTCATGAAGCCGCCAACGACAGCGAACGCGATAACGGGTATGGAGACGCCGAGCACGATCATGCGGCCACGCGACTTCATGGTGAGCTCCTGAGCCATTGTAGGGGATCGACGGGCCGGCCGTCGACGCGCAGCTCGAAGTAGAGCGTGGCGTCGCCCGTCTGGCCAAGCCCTGCCGCGCCGACGTGGCCGATGAGGCTGCCCCGATCGACCAGTGTGCCCGTGGTCACGACCAGCTCTCCGAGATGACCGTATAGGCTCTGCACATTGTTTCCATGGTCGATCACCGCCAGCGTGCCGAGGCCGAGGAACGGGGCGGCATAGCTGACACGGCCGCCGTGCACGGCGGTCACGGCTGAGTGCTCGGTCGCGACGAGCTCGATACCATTTCGGACGATGGCCGAGCCGGGACGGCCGGGTGCGGCCGACCCGAAGCGCGAGCGGACGATGCCGCGGACGGGCCAGTCGAGATCGCCTTTGAACGCCGGGATGGGGAGGAGAAGGGGGGCGGCTTGCAGCTCACCGGCGTAGCGCGCGGCGAGGTCGCGGTCGCGATCGATCGCCTCAATCAGACGGTGGCGCTCGGCCACGGACGCCTGTAGCGCCGCGCGCGCTCTCAGTTGTGCCCGTCGAGCCGCGGTCACCTCGCCGACGCGGCGTTCCAAATCGCGCACTGCCTCCTGTTCG
>DAINCF010000646.1:0-2571 GCA_036732565.1 Vicinamibacterales bacterium | reverse complement strand
GTGGCACCTGCCGATGATGACGCCATCGAGGTCGACGTCTCGTTCGAGGCCGCGCCGTCCGTGCTGTTCGACGCCGCGGTTCTGCCCGGCGGCGCGGCGGCTGCCGCCGCGCTGAGCGCCGATGGGCGAGCGGTGGAGTTCGTCAAGGATCAGTACCGCCACTGCAAGACTTTACTGGTACTCGGCGAGGCCACCGATCTGCTCGATCGGTGTGGAATTCCCCGGATGTTGCCGGATGGCGAAGCCGACCCCGGCCTCATCGCGAATTCCGACATCCCGGTGGACGCGTTCGTCGCCGCTGTGGCTCGCCATCGCCACTTCGAGCGAGAGACCGATCCGCCGCGGGTGTGACGCGAAGTCGCGTCTAGAGGAGGAGACGGTTGGCATGCACAGGACTTGCGATGGGCTCGTCGTGACAGCCACGAGTCACAGCCGAAGAGTCGTCACGCTAGGCCAGGGAACGCATCAACGCACGATTTGTAGTCACTGCATCCTGCGGGAAAATCTGCCCGAGCATCTGTTGCCCGCCCACCGTACCGACGGCATCTGTGACAACGCCCTTCCACGACGGTCTCCGTGACGGCCAGGCGCGGGCGCACCGGGCATCGCACTTGCTCTTCCGGCCATTTGGACGGAGACGTCTGGTGAGCCGACGCCACACACCGCAGAACCTCGAGGGCCAGAGTGAGCAACACTCGGACCAGGACCCGCCGGGCGAGGAGCCCGGTACGCTGAGCTGCGCACGTTGCTCGCGTGCGGGTGACCAGGCGTTTCGCACGTTCATGTCCGGGCCAAACGCGGGAAGATGATGCGTGCGTCTGATGTCCTCGGTCGAGAACCCATGATCCACGACGTTGCCGTTCGTCAACCGTCATCGTCTACGCGGCCGGCGGAGGAGCCATCCCCTCGAGGACTCCTGAACGCGTTGCCCGCGGCCGTGTACACCTGCGATGCCGAGGGCCGCGTGCAGTTGTTCAATCAAGCTGCGGTGGCGTTGTGGGGGCGCACGCCTGTCGTCGGGGAGGATCTCTGGTGCGGATCGTGGCGCATTTACCGACCCGATGGCTCGCCCCTCCCACTCGATGAATGCCCGATGGCGGTCACGATCCGCGAGGCCGGGCGGTCAGAGGCGAGCATCATCGAGCGGCCCGACGGGACCCGCTGTCACGTGCTCCCACACCCGGAACCGCTGTTCGACAGCCAGGGGACCCTCACCGGCGCGATGAACATGCTCGTGGACCTTACCGAGTACGAGCATGCCAAGGTAGCGTTGAGTGAAGGCGAAGCGCGACTCGCCGCCATCATCGATTCCTCGGACGATGCCATCGTCAGCAAGACCCTTGACGGTGTCATCGTCGAAATCCTGCGCCAGGCGGGGGCGCAGGTAGACGCAACGGATAATGCACGCGAGGCCGCGCAGATCGTTCGGAGCGTTCGCCCGGACGCAATGATCTGCGACATCGGGATCCCGGACGATGACGGCATCACCCTGATTCGTGAGATACGCGCGCACCGAAGATCGCGACCATGCATTGGCGTCTGGCTTCCACCTGCACGTATCCAAGCCCGCCGAGCCACGCGTGCTCGTCGAGTCTGTTGCGCGATTGTGCCGCCGCGTTGGGTGTGTCGAGTAGGGAAGCCCTGCGTCCTTCCTGAACGTGCTCGCAACATCGTCTGAGCTCGGACTGCGCGTCGTTCTCCGCCAAGACTTCTCTCACACGAGATCGCGATTTGGCATCTGATTGCCTTGCCAGAGCGTGAGGACGTGTGCACTCGCGTGCTGAAACCTTGGACCACCGTTTGCCTCAGGCGGGTGGAAGGAGGTGACACGTGCAGCACCGCGCGCTGCTGCGCCGTTGGTGGTCCGGCTATTGGATTGCGCCGATGGGCACGATTGCCGGACTCGTCCTGTTGACGGCCCTGGATGTGGCCACGAGGTCCCGACCGTTCACGGCTCCCGACGTATGGGAAGTCATGGAGACCGCGTATATCGGCGTGATGGTGTCGTACATTGTCGGGCTTGGGCTGCTCCCGGCCTTTGTCGCTTTCGAAAAGTCGGGCTGGACGGACTGGACGGCTCACGTCCCCACCGGTGCCATCACCGGCATGCTCACCGGCATGGTGATCACCTATCCCTCGCCGGTCAATGCAACGCTGCACGGCTTCAGCACGCTGCTGGGCATCTTCTGCGCGCTAATCTTCTCCGTCCGGGTTGGCATTCAAACTCGCGACAAGAAGCCCGCCGAATGACGTCTGGATCTGGAGCCGTGCGCGGCCGAATCATCTACTGCTGCGACGATCCCCTGGCGGTGACGTAGTCCCACCTCGTGCCGGCCTGCTCGACGATCCTCGGCACGTCCTCCTTCAAGAGGTAGCCCTTCGCCACGAGATCGTTTGCGGTTTTCGCGATCAAGCCGAGGTATTGGTCGCGGCTTTGATAGCGCTCCTCGACCGAGCGCCGTGGATCGTTCGTGCGTTCACGCTCCGCGCGCAATCGCGCGAGCGGAATGAACGAACCCTGCATGCTCGAGAGAACCAGAGGTGGTCCTGTGCGTCGGTGTTGTCGAAAGG
>DAINCF010000645.1:0-2590 GCA_036732565.1 Vicinamibacterales bacterium | reverse complement strand
GCGAGCCGCCAGGCTCGCTCATGGCGAGCCACGCGGCGAGTCGAAGGACCAATTCCAAGTCATGTCGCAGATCACGGTCACGCTTCCCGACGGCTCGAGCCGGCAGGTCGCGGCGGGCACGCCCGTCTCCGCGATTGCCGCTGACATTTCTCCGCGTCTCGCCGAGGCGGCACTCGTGGCCCATGTCAACGATCGCCTGGTGGACCTGACCTTCCCGTTGACCGAGGACGCCAAAGTCCAGATCGTCACGAGCAAGAATCCCGAAGCGTTGGAGGTCTATCGCCACTCCACCGCGCATTTGCTGGCCGCCGCGGTCACGGCGCTCTTCCCGACGGTGCAGTGCGGCATCGGTCCGCCGATCGACGAAGGGTTCTTCTACGACTTCGTGGTGCCGCGTCCGTTCGTCCCCGAGGATCTCGACGCCATCGAAGCCAGGATGCGCGAGCTGGCCGCCTCGAACGTCGTCTTCGAGCGACAGCTGTGGCCGCGCGACGAGGCCATCGCGTTCTTCACCGCGCGCGGCGAGCCGCTCAAGGTGCAACTGATCGAGGAGAAGACGGCCGGACAGAGCCACGTGTCCGTCTACACGATCAAGGATCGCGACACGTTCGTGGACTTCTGCGTCGGCCCTCATGTGCCGTCCACGGGCAAGCTCAAAGCGTTCAAGCTGACCACGACGTCGAACGCGTACTGGAAAGGCGACGCGAAGAACCAGCCGATGCAGCGCGTCTACGGCACGGCGTTCCTCACGCAGAAAGAGCTCGACGAACATCTGAAGCGTCTCGAGGAGGCGAAGAAGCGCGACCACCGCAAGGTCGGCAAAGAGCTTGGCCTGTTCACGTTTCATCCCTGGGCGCCGGGCGCCACGTTCTGGCTCGCCAAGGGCACGCGGCTGTACAACACGCTCGCCGACTACATGCGCGGCGTCCTCATCCCCTCGGGCTACGTCGAAGTGAAAGCGCCGATCGTCTTCAACAAGGCGCTGTGGGAGACGTCCGGTCACTGGGACTACTACCGGGAGAGCATGTTCCTGGTGAAGTCGTCCGACAACGAGGAGATGGGCCTCAAGCCGATGAACTGTCCCGGGCACTTCCTGCTCTTCGGGAGCGAGATGCGCAGCTACCGGGATCTGCCGCTGCGCTTTCACGAGCAGACGCCGCTGCATCGCAACGAAGCATCGGGTGTGCTGTCCGGTCTCACGCGCGTCCGTCAGTTCTCGCAAGACGATGGGCACTGCTTCGTGACCGAGGATCAGATCGCGTCCGAGGTCGAGGCGCTGATCCGGCTGGTCCAGCGCGTCTACGGCGACTTCGCGTTGAGCTACACGGCGAAGCTGTCGACGCGGCCCGAGCAGTTCATGGGCGAGGTCGCGACGTGGGACCACGCCGAGGCGAGCTTGAAGCGCGCGCTGGAGCAAGCCGGCCAGGCCTACACGATCAACGAAGGCGATGGCGCGTTCTACGGCCCCAAGATCGACTTCGACATCGAGGATGCGCTGGGGCGGAAGTGGCAGTGCGGCACCATCCAGCTCGATTACATGATGCCGGAGCGCTTCGACCTCAAGTACATCGGCGCCGACAACACCGAGCACCGGCCGATTGTGATCCACCGGGCCATTTTCGGCAGCATCGAACGGTTCATCGCGATCCTGGTCGAGCACTTCGCCGGGGCGTTCCCGCTGTGGCTCTCCCCGGTGCAGGCCATCGTGCTGCCCATCGCCGACCGACACGCCGACTTCGCGCGTCAGGTGCGCCAGGAGCTCGAGGCGGCCGGGCTGCGGGTGGAGATCGACGAGCGGCAGGAGAAGGTCAATTACAAGATCCGCGAGGCGCAGCTGCAGAAAGTACCGTATATGTTGGTAGTCGGGGATCGAGAGGCGGCCGAGGGGGCCGTCGCCGTCCGCAGCCGGGCCAGAGGCGACCTGGGCCCGCGGCCGGTGTCCCAATTCCGTGCTGACGCGCTTGCCGAGGTGGGCGCGAAGGCTGTATCCTAGTCACTTCGCCGCTGGAGGCCACCTATCGCATTCGATCGCGCACGCCCCGGTCGCCGTGACGACCGGCTCCGCATCAACGAACGTATCCGCGTCCGCGAAATCCGGGTCATCGACGACACGGGTCAGCAGCTCGGGATCATGCCCCCGCCCGAGGCGTTGAAGCTCGCGCGCCAGAAGGGGCTCGATCTCGTCGAAATCTCTCCAACCGCTGTGCCCCCGGTCTGCCGAATCATGGATTACGGCAAGTACCAGTACCAGGAGCAAAAGCGGGCGCGCGAGGCCAAGCGCCACCAGAAGGTGATCGAGGTCAAGGAAATCAAGTTTCGGCCGAAGGTCGACGAGCACGACTATCAGTTCAAGAAGCACCACATCGAGCGCTTCATCGAGGACGGCGACAAGGTCAAGGCGACGATCTTCTTCCGCGGGCGCGAGATGGCGCACCCGGAGATTGGCCATCGCATCCTGCAGCGACTGATCGCAGACGTCGCCGAGATCGCGATTCCCGAGACCATGCCGAGGATGGAAGGCAATCAGATGCACACCATCCTGACGGCGAAGAAGGGCGCGCCGAAGGGCGGCGGCGCCAGCGGCGGTGGC
>DAINCF010000644.1:0-2664 GCA_036732565.1 Vicinamibacterales bacterium | reverse complement strand
GGAGGCTTGGAGGCTTGGAGGCCTGCCCGCCGGGACTTACGTACCTTCAAGCCCTCAAGCCTTCAAGCCTCCAGGCCGTGTAGGCCACCGTGCGCGTTCCGCTGCTCGACCTGCAAGCGCAGTACGCGTCGCTGCGCGACGACATCCTCGACGCCGTCACCCGTGTCTGCGACAGCCAGCGGTTCATCATGGGACCGGAGGTCGACGCGCTCGAGACGGCGCTGGCCGGCGAGCTTCACGTCGAGCATGCGATCGGCGTGTCGTCGGGCACGGATGCGGTTCTCGTCGGCCTGATGGCGCTCGACATCCGGCCTGGCGACGAGGTCATCACCAGCACCTATTCGTTCTTCGCGACGGCGGGATGCATCGCCCGGCTCGGCGCGACGCCGGTGCTGGTGGACATCGATCCGGACACCTTCAACATCGATCCGGCGCAGGTCGCCGGCGCGATCACGGCGCACACGCGGGCGATCGTGCCCGTGCATCTCTACGGTCAGAGCGCCGACATGGCGATGCTGCTCTCGGCGGCGTCGCACAAGCGCATTCCGATTGTCGAGGACGCGGCACAGGCCATCGGGACGCGATATCAGGATCGCCTGGTGGGCGGCATCGGCACGCTCGGGTGCTTTTCGTTTTTCCCGAGCAAGAATCTGGGCGCCTTCGGCGAGGGCGGTCTCGTGACGGCGAGGGACGCGCGTCTGGCGGATCGCGTGCGGATGCTGCGCAATCACGGCATGGCGCCGAAGTACTACCATCGTCTCATCGGCGGCAACTTCCGCCTGGACGCGCTCCAGGCCGCGGTGTTGCGTGTCAAGCTCCCGCATCTGGCGGCATGGACGGCGGGGCGCCGCCGTAACGCGGCGCGGTATCGTCAACTGTTCAGCGACGCCGGCCTGCTCGATCGCGTCACGTTGCCAGTGGAGCGGCCAGGCGACTTCCACATCTACAACCAATTCGTGATTCGAATCGTCGAGCCGCGAGCGGAGCAAGCGACGGAAAATCGGCGCGACGAGCTCATGAAGCATCTCGCCGCGCGTGGCGTCGGCACCGAGGTCTACTATCCCGTGCCGTTCCACCTGCAGGAGTGCTTCGCGTATCTGGGCTACCCGCGCGGCCGCTTTCCACATGCCGAGGCGGCCGCGACGACGTCGCTGGCGCTGCCGATCTATCCAGAGCTCACCGAAGACCAACAGGTCTACGTCGTCTCATCCATCGCGCAGTTCTTCAAGTGATCGCGGCTCGGCTCTGCCTCGCCGTGGGCCTCACCTCGTTCGGAAGGCCTCGCCGCTTGGCGGCTCGGATGGCCGGCTTCGCTTCGCTCGCCGGAAGGGGGAACCTTTGTTCCTTCCGGAGGCCTTCCGAGCGCGGAGCGCGAGGCCCACGGCGAGCGAAGCGAGCCGCCTACCGAGCGGCGCAGCCGCGAGGCCTCTACTATTCGATTTTCGTCGTGAGCCGCACCGCGCGCTCGAAACCGTCGACGATGACGCCGCGTCGTGAGGTTTCGATCTGGACCATCGTCCACTTGCGTCCGGCGAATTCGAGCGCCGTCGTCGCGACTTGATCGGCGTCGAGCGACTGATCGATCAGCACCCGTTCTCGCGTGAAGACGCGCAGGCCGATCGGTCCGGCGGCCACCGCCCCCGGCGCGGCGGTGAACGTCATCACGAGACGCGTTGCGACGCTCGGCACGACGCCAACCGCGCGATGCGCGACCCATCGACGCTGTGTACCCGGGCCCAGGTCTTCAGGTGAAGACGTTCCATACGAGTACACCCACCCGATCGCTTCAGCACGAAAGGGCGGTCGCAACACAGTGACAGCCGTCCACGCGGTGGCGCCGGCCCACAGAATGGGAAGAAGCCAGACAAGCAAGAGACAGACGAGTGCCTGGGGCCCGCCTTCGCGGCCGCTAGGCCACTTCGGCGAGGTCTCGCCGTAGCTCGCGGCCATATCCGCGCGAGCGGGGGCGGATGCCTGAGGTGCCTGGGGTGCTTGGGGTGCTAGACACTGTGTCCAGAAGATGAGGAGTGTGATTGTGATCAAGACGAGCGGATGCGCGACCGGTGAGCCGACGATGGACATCAGTCCGGCGCCGCTGAGGGCGGCGGCGGCGACGGCGCTGGCGGGATGGCGATTGCGCCTCATGGCCCCGATCGTCGCCGCGAGCACCAGCAGCGAGCACCAGATGGGGATCAGGCCGGCGACGAAGCCAAGCTCGGTCAGTTGATGCCGCCACCAATTCTGCGCGTTGTCCGGTGGAATCGGCTTGGTGCTGAATCTGGACCAGTATTCGGGCGCGAGCAAAGGAAAGGCGCCCGGACCCACACCTGTCAGCGGAAACTCGCGCAGCATCTCCACCGAGGCGGCACCGTAGCCGTCGCGGTTCCACATCGCCGAGGCGAATCGTGTCACGTCGGCGACGGATGGCGACGGCAACGTTTCCCACGCACGGCGCAGCGCGCTGCCAGGGCCGCCGATGAGCCATCCCACGGTGATGGTCACGACGATGGCGAGGACCGCGATCGCCGACGTCAGCCGCGACAGTCGTCCCGCACGTGCGAGCGCAATCGCGATGCCGGCAAACGCGGGCAGCAGGCCGAGCAGCGCGGTCCGCGAGCCAGATGCCCACACCGCCACCGCCGCGAGCGAGAGCAGCACCAGGAC
>DAINCF010000643.1:0-2678 GCA_036732565.1 Vicinamibacterales bacterium | reverse complement strand
AGGATCCCATTCACGTCGCCGCGCTCATCAACGAGGTCGTCACCGACCGCGCCCTGCGCGCGCGGATCATCGACGGGCAGGACGCGGCGCTGGATCGTCTGGAGCACAAGGACTTCGCCGGGACGTTGCTGCGATTCATGGAGCAGGTGCGCGAGACGCCTCGTCGTCCCCATCCACCGGTTGCGTTCGACTTCTGGGACCAGGTGAAGCTGGCGGACGCGATGGAGGAAATCCGCGTCTATCGACCCGCGGCATTTCAAGCCGTGCCGATCGACGAGCCGGTCGGAGAGCGTTTGTGATCGTGCACCAGTGGGTGCCGGCCGCGCATCGCGGCGACGCGATCGGCGACTCGGCGCGACGCGTGCGAAATCTGCTTCGGGAGTTGGGCCACGAGTCCGAGATCTTCGCCCTCACGATCGACGAGGATCTGAGAGACGAGATTCGCCCCTTCGGCGATCCCGCGTCGAAGGCCGGCGACATCACGATCTTCCACTTCGCGCTGGTGTCGCCGCTCACCGCCGAGTTCGCACGGCTGCCGAAGGGCCGGGTCCTGCAGTACCACAACATCACCCCGCCCCACTTCTTTGCGCCGTACGATGCCAACATCTTTCGGCTGGCGGCGCTCGGGCGTGACGATCTCAAATCGCTCGTCGGCCAGACCGACGCCGCCCTCGGCGACTCCGAGTTCAACCGGCAGGAGCTGGTCGAGATGGGATTCGGCAACACCGGCGTGTTCCCCATCGCCATCGATCGCGAGCGCTTCGCGCGGCAACCGCGCCGGTTGGCGCTCGAACAGGTCCTGTCCGACGATCGGCTGAACTTCCTCTTCGTCGGCCGCATCGCACCGAACAAGAAGATCGAGGACATCATCCGGCTGGCGGAGCAGTACAAGCGCTACGTCGACGCGGAGTACCGGTTCATCTTCGTCGGCAGGACGGACGGCGTGCCGCGCTACTACGACACTATCAGGGCCCTCCTCGAGCAGTACCGCATGCCGGCCGATCGCTTCGTCTTCACCGGGCCGGTCGACGAAGGCGATCTCGCGACCTACTATCGCACGGCGCGCGTCTACCTCTCGATGTCCGAGCACGAGGGGTTCTGCGTGCCGCTGATCGAGGCGATGCTCGCCGATGTGCCGGTGATGGCGTATGCGTCGACCGCCGTGCCCGATACGCTGGGCGGCGCCGGCGTGCAGTTCGCGCCCAAGGACATGGAGCTGGCAGCCGAGCTGCTCGTCGATCTCGCGTACAACCCCACCTTCCGCGCGCAGGTCATCGCCGGTCAGCGTCGTCGTGTCGCCGACTTCGGCGACGCGCGGATTCGACGTGACCTCACGACATTGTTGGACAGTGGAGTCGCATCGTGAAGATTGCATTCATCGTTCAGCGCTACGGCGCGGAGATTCTCGGCGGATCCGAGTACCACTGCCGGCTGATCGCCGAACGACTGGCCGCCCGCCACGACGTCGAGGTGCTGACGACGTGCGCGCGCGATTACATCACCTGGAAGAACGAGTACCCCGAAGGCGCCGACCGCATCCGCGGCGTGACGGTGCGGCGCTTCGCCAGCACGAAGACCCGCGACATCCAGGCGTTCAATCAATACTCCGACTGGATCTTCTCGAACGACCACACGCGCGACGAGGAGCTGAAGTGGCTGGAGATGCAGGGGCCCTGGTGCCCGGCGCTGCTGGACTACCTCAAACGGCAACAGCACAGCTACGATGCGCTGATCTTCTTCACCTATCTCTACGCGCCCACGGTGCTGGGCCTGCAGGTCGCGCCGCGGAAAAGCATTCTCGTGCCGACGGCGCACGACGAGCCGGCCATTCACCTCGGCGTCTACCGCGACGTGTTCAAGACGCCCACCGCCGTCGCCTTCAACACCGAGGTCGAGCGCGACTTCCTGAAGAACACCTTCGAGATGTCGCCACCGGCCGAGGAAGTGGTCGGATGCGGCGTCGATCTGATGCAGGGCGATCGCGGCGAGCCGGACGCCGAGCGGGGCCGGACGTTCACCACCGGCTTGCAGCCCGACGCGGACGTCACGCCTGACGCCGACGAGGATCTGCCGGCGCATCTCCGCGCCCGCGGGGCCCGCTTCCGTCGCCGGCACCGGTTGAACGGACAGTTCCTGCTCTACGGCGGCCGCATCGATGCCGGCAAGGGGTGCGAGGAGCTGCTGGAGTACTTCACGAGCTACAAGGAGCAGGGCGGCGACGCGCTGCTGGCGCTGATGGGCGTCAAGCTGATGCAATTGCCCGAGGTGCCATGGGTCAAGTTCGCCGGGCTGCTGTCGGAGCGCGAACGACTGGAAGCGTTGGAATCGGCAACGGTCGTCGTCGTGCCGTCGCCATTCGAGAGCTTGTCGCTGCTCGCGCTCGAAGCCATGGCCGTCGGCACGCCGGTGCTGTGCAACGCACGCAGCGAGGTGCTGGTCGAGCATTGCCTCAAGAGCAACGCCGGCCTGTTCTACGCGGATCGCGACGAGTTCGTCGAGTGCGCCAAGCTGCTGCTGCTGGACGAGCGCTTGCGCAACCGCATGTCGCGCAATGGAAAAGAATACGTGCGCCGCAGCTACCGGTGGGACGTGATCCTGTCGAAGTACGATCGCCTGCTGAGCGCGCTGAAACGTTGAGGTCCGCCTTAAAGGCGGACCCCACGCCCGATCGGATTCGT
>DAINCF010000642.1:0-2686 GCA_036732565.1 Vicinamibacterales bacterium | reverse complement strand
GCTCGCGCTCGATGCGATCGGGCGCGATCGGAAAGCGCACCACCTCCGAGCGCAACGTCAGCACCACCGCGCGTCCGACGGCGATGCCCGGCGAGACCGCGATGCCGCTCAGGCGCTCCACGACTCTTCTCCGAAACCGCTCTCGACCAGCGTGACGAGCGCCGCGACGGCGTCGACCTCATCCGGACCGTCGGCCGAAATGACGATGGTGGTGCCTTGCGCCGCGGACAACAGCAGAATCCCCATGATGCTCTTCCCATCCATGACGCGACCGTTGCGAGCCACCCGCACATCGGCGCTGTAGCGCGTGGCCAGATGAACGAACTTCGCCGCCGCCCGCGCGTGCAGGCCCAGCTTGTTGCAGATGGTCGCCTCGCGCGTGGTCATGCCTTCGGACTTGCGGATCCTTTAGAACCTGCCGAACCTGAACCGGTAGAACCCGACGAACCTGAACCTGTAGAACCACTTGAACCACCCGAACCTTGAGAACCCTCAGTCCCCGCCTGCCCCGTGAGCAGATCGGATGCCACCCATATGGCGTTGCGGCCATGCTCGCGCAGCATCCGCGCGACGCTGCGCAGATCCGAGTGCTCGCGCAGGCTGGCCGCCTTGATCAGCATCGGCAAGTTGATGCCGGTAATGACCTCGACCCTGTCGGGCTCCAAGAACGTAATGCCAAGATTGGCTGGCGTACCCCCAAACATGTCGGTCGCGATCAGCACCCCGCCAGGCGCGCGCACGCGCCCGATCGCCGCCGCGATATCGTCGCGCGCGTCCTGCACATCCTCGTGCCAGCCGATCGACACCGCCGTAACACTCGGGAGATCGCCGACGATGGCCTCGGCGGCGTTGACGAGCTCAGTGGCCAGTTGGCCGTGCGTGACGACGACGACTCCAATCATGCGTCTCTCATGGCAAACCTAAGCGGTCTGCTCTACCCGATTCACGACGTTCTTCCGCATGGTCCGGCTAAAGCCGGACCCCACGACCCTATTCGAACGCGCGCCCTTTTCAGGCGTGGGGTCCGCCTTCAGGCGGACCTTTCAGTGTTCCCGCGCGAGGTCGCGATGGCGCACGCGGGTGACGACGTTCTTCAGGCCGGCCAGCTCGCGCTTCAAGACCTCCGATAGGTACACCGACCGGTGCCGACCTCCCGTGCAGCCGATGGCGACCGTGAGGTAGGCCTTCCCCTCCGCAACGTAGTGCGGCACGACGTAGCGCAGGAACGAGCTGAGCCTGGCGATGAACTCCGCCGTCTCCGGCTGGCGGCGCATGTAGTTCTTCACCGCGCGGTCCTGACCGGTCTTCAGACGCAACGCCGGCACGAAGTGCGGGTTCGGCAAGAAGCGCGCATCGAACGCCAGATCGGCGTCGATCGGCACGCCGTGCTTGTAGCCGAAGCTCTCGAACGTCAGCACGAGGCGCGCCCGCTCACGGCGGTTGCGCACCAGCTCCAGGAACACGTGCCGCAGCTCGTGGACCGTGAGGTCGGACGTGTCGACGATTTCGTCGGCCATCGCCCGAATGCGCGCCAGCACGCGGCGCTCTTCGCGAAGCCCTTCGGCCACCGGTCGATCGGGCGCCAGGGGATGTGGCCGGCGCGTCTCGCTGTATCGCCGTAGTAGGGCCGCATCGGTCGCTTCGAGGAAGATGAGCGCCGGTCTCAGCCCGGCTCGGGCACGGAGGGCGTGCCACACCTTGGGAAACTCGGTGACGAAGCGGCTCTCCCGCACGTCGACCACCACCGCCATGCGCGGATTGTCGGTGTCCTCGCGCTGCGAGAGATCGGCCAGCACCGGAATCAGCGGCGTCGGCAGATTGTCGACGCAGTAGTAGCCGAGGTCTTCGAGCGCGCGAATGGCGTGCGACTTCCCCGCACCGGACAGGCCGGTGAGCACGATGAAGCCCGCCTGCCCCGCGCGCTCGCCCAGCTTCGGCTGCAGCCGTCGCCGGCCGCTCACAGCTCGCCTCCGGGCCCCAGCTCGTCGTCTTCGGCCAGGTCCTCCGCGGTGCGGTTCGCCGCCAGCTCCGTGTCGAGCCGCTCGGTGAGAGCTCGTGCGGCGTGGATGCCGCGCGTCTTGAGGATTTGGTTTCGCGCCGCCACCTCGACAAGGATAGCGAGATTGCGGCCCGGCGCCACGGGCATTCGCACCATCGGCACCGGCAATCCGAGCAGCATGTGCACGTTCTCGTCGAGCCCCAGTCGATCGTACTCGCGAGTCGGGTCCCAGCGGTCGAGGTGCACGACCAGCTCGACCCGCTTCGAGGTCCGGGTCGCCGCGACGCCGAACAGGTCCCGGACGTTGATCAGGCCGAGCCCACGCACTTCCATGTGGTGACGCGTCAGGTCCGGGCAGGTGCCGAGCAGCACCGTCTCCGCTCGCCGTCGTACCTCCACCGCATCGTCGGCCACGAGGCGATGGCCACGCCCGACGAGGTCCAGCGCGCATTCGCTCTTGCCGATGCCGCTCTCGCCGATGATCAGGACCCCGAGGCCGAGCACATCGACGAGCACGCCGTGCACGATGTCGCGCACGGCGAGCCGATCTTCGAGCAGCGTCATCAGCTTGCCGATCGCCGCCGCCGTCACCACGCTCGTCCACAGAATCGGCACCGCCGCGCGATCGGCTTCGCTCAGGACCTCGACCGGCACCGCCTCTCCGCCGGTGACCAGCACACACGGAAT
>DAINCF010000641.1:0-2731 GCA_036732565.1 Vicinamibacterales bacterium | reverse complement strand
ATCACCAACGCGACGGCCGCCCCCTTCAAGGCGCCGGTTGGCTCGCCCGACCTCGCCTCGCGGACGAGAGCCCCGTTCGCCGGGTCCGCCGTCAGCCTCGTGATGCCAGCCGCGGTCAAGGCCGCCGAGTTGGCCCATGCCGTGTGACCGTCTTGTGACAACAGCACCGCCGGGCGCTGGCCGGCGATGCGATCCAACATCTGTCGCGTTGGCAATCCAGGCGAAAACGTTTCGTACTGCCACCCACGGCCGACGATCCACGCCGCGTCGGGATGCAGACGTGCCCACATCGCGATTTCCCGCTCAATCGCTTCGACGGTGGTCAGCCGCGACAGATCGATGGCGCTCAGCGCGAGGCCGCCGTCCAGCAGGTGCGCATGTGCGTCGTTGAAGCCCGGCAGCACGGCGCCGCCCTTGGCATCCACCACTACCGTTTGCGCACGCCGCAGTCGGGCGATGTCGCGAGTCGTCCCGACCCGCATGATGCGATTGCCTTGAATGGCGACCGCTTCGGCGAACGACCCATCGTCGTCGGCGGTATACACGCGACCATTCAAAACGATGAGATCAACAGGGCCGTTTTCGTCCCGCTGCGCGCCGACGATCAGGCCGGCAATGAACGTGACCGAAACGATGGCCGCGACGATGTAGGCCGTAATGCGGGCCGCCATGGGCGAATGATACCAGAGGCCTCGGGCGCTCCGCGCCCTCGGAAGGCGCGCTCGCTACGCTCGCGCGACGGCCGCTTGGCTTGGCCTCGCGGAAGGCCACTTGCGTCGCTCGTGGAAGGAAGACTCTCGTTCCTTCGCGCGAGCGCAGCGAGCGCGCCTTCCGAGCGGCGAAGCCGCGAGGCGATAGAGTAGTGCCATGCGATTCGCAATCCTTGGCTCCGGTGCAGTGGGCGGTTACTTCGGTGCGAAGCTGGCGAACAGCGGACAAGACGTCGTCTTCATCGCGCGCGGTGCGCATCTCGAGGCGATCCGGGCGAATGGACTGCAGGTGAAGAGCGCCAAGCTCGGCGACTTCGTCGTCCGTGCGCCCGCTGAGAGCGATCCCGCGCGCGTGGGCGTCGCGGACGTCGTGCTGTTCGCGGTGAAGTCCTATGACAATGACACCGCCCTGCCGATGCTGCGGTCATTGGTGGGTCCCAATTCAGTGGTGTTGACGCTTCAGAACGGCGTCGACAGCGTGGACAACGTGGCGGAGGTCGTCGGCGACGCGCACGTCCTGGCCGGTACGACGTACGTAGCCACGGCACTCGAAGCGCCGGGGCTGATCGTGCAAACCGGAGTGCACCGATCGATCATCTTTGGAGAGGCCTTCGGGGATCGGCGTGACATTTCGCCGCGCGTGCAAGCGCTTGCCGACGTGTTGGCGCCCGCCGATATTCAGGTCACTCCGGTTGCCGACGGCCGCGTGCCCGTGTGGGACAAGTACGTCTATCTGGCCCCGTTCGCCAGCTTCACGGGCGCGTCGCGATTACCGATCGGCGACATCTGGAAGTTCCCCCACGTGCGCGACATGTTCATCGCGGCCGCGCGCGAGATCGCGGCGATTGCCGAAGCCGAAGGCGTGCGCATCTCGGCGGATCGCTTTCACACGCTCCAGCAGTACATGGAGAACATTCCACCATCCACGCGATCGTCGCTGCTGATCGATCTCGAGTTCGGCAAGCGCATCGAAGTCGAGGCGCTGCAGGGCGCCGCCGTCCGCCGGGCGCAGAAGCACGGCGTTCCCGCGCCGATCATGTCCACGCTCTACGCGCTGCTCAAACCATGGGAGCACGGCACCCCCCGGCGCGACAGCTAGGTGGCCGCGACGTGTCATGGACCTGACGCTCGGTCTGGCCGCGATCGTCGCATTGGCCGGCGCGGTGGCAGGCGGGCTCGGCGCCATGCTGGGCATCGGCGGCGGCGTGTTTCTGGTGCCGGTCCTCGTCCTCGGCCTGCAGGTTCCCTTCAAGATCGCGGCAGGCATCAGCTTGACCACGGTCATCGCGACCTCGAGCACGGTGGCCGCGAATGCCGCGGGCCGACAGTTGATCAATCTTCGCCTTGGCATGCTGCTCGAAGTGGCCACGGCGGCGGGCGGGCTGCTCGGCGGTGTCACCGCTCAGATGCTGGCGCCGGCCACGCTGCAGCGCCTGTTCAGCGTGGTGACCGCCGCGATCGGCGCACTGACGCTGGCGCGCGCCACCCGGCGCAACATCCTCGAGAACCGCGTCGATCCGGGTCGATGGGGCGGCCGACTGTTCGACGAAGACACCGGCCGCACGGTGACGTATCGCTTGAAGCGCATGCCGCTGGCCCTCGCCGGCTCGTTCGTGGCCGGCAACGTCTCGACGCTGCTGGGCATCGGCGGCGGGACGATCAAAGTGCCGCTCCTCACCACGTGGTGCGGCATTCCCATCCGCGTCGCCGCGGCGACCAGCGCGTTGATGATCGGCGTCACGGCGACATCCGGCGCGGTCATCTACTACGGCGAGGGCGCCATCATTCCCGGCTTCGCGGCCGCGGCCGTGCTCGGCGTCAAGCTCGGATCCTGGGTCGGCTCGACGCTCGGCGCACGACTGGCCGCGCATCGCTTGCGGCTGCTGCTGGCCGTCGTGCTCATGCTGGTCGCGGCGGCGATGGCGTGGAGGACGCCATGACCGGAACGGACGCGCTCGAACGCCGGTTCGGCCGGGTGCTCGGCATCGGCAGCCTGATCAGCACGTCGTTGTTAGCCGCGG
>DAINCF010000640.1:0-2737 GCA_036732565.1 Vicinamibacterales bacterium | reverse complement strand
ACCAGCGGGATGAAGGCGTCGATGAACGGCGTCCCGCACTTGAGCATCGGCGACGGCTGGTGGGCCGAAGGCTTCAACGGGAGCAACGGCTGGCTGATTCAGAGCGAGGCCAATCCCGACGATCAAGCGGCGACCGATGCCGCCGACGCGCAGGCGCTCTATCGCCTGTTGGAAGACGAGGTCGTTCCGGCGTTCTACGACCGCGACGCGCGCCAGGTGCCGACGCGGTGGGTGCAGATCGTGCGCGAAGCGATGCGGTCGAATCTGCCGCGCTTCTCGACGCGGCGGATGTTGAAACAGTACGTCACCGAAATGTACACCCCTGCCGCCGCGGCGATTGCGGCGAAGTAGCGCAGGCCTTCAGGCCTGCCAAGGTCGCGGTCGGCTGGTGGCCCCAGGACCCACGCCGCAAGCCGAGCGATGTACAATCGGTGTGTATGTCCCGCAAGTCCATTGCCAACAAATCTCGCTGTGCGCTGTGTGGCGCCAAGGAAGTCTCGGAACCGCGCGGTGAGGAGCGCTACTGCCGTGATTGCTGGGACAAGAAGATCGCGGTCGAAGAGATCGTCGCGCGCGAGTTCGCGCTGAAGCGCTACATCCGCGCGCACAGCGCGGAGAAATATCTCGTCTATCACTCCACGCAAAAGCGCCCGTGCGGCCAGTTGGTCGTGGTCGACGACGGCTACGACCTGTTCTTGACGCTGGTGCTCTACCCGAACTTCGCGTGGGATGACCCGGCCTATCACCTCGAAGGCGATCCCGAGGGGCGTACGTTCGCCGAGCTGCTCATCGACGTGGTCGCCACCGAGGTGATCGAGCCGTGGGGAGGCGGCAAGTGGCACCTGGAGATCTTCCGGACAACTACGGCCGAGCCGGAGGACTGGAACGGCGAAATGTAAGGGTCTATAATTTGCGCGGTTTTCCAGCGTCTTCAACTACTCGGAGGGTCCATCCATGAATCGCCTGAGCCAGGGAGTGTTGGCGGTGGTGACGGTCGCCGGCCTGTCGGTGCTCCCGTCCGCCGCGGCCAGTCAGGAACCGGCGCGCAAGCTCATCGCCCCCGTGCGCGGGGAAGCCACCATCGACATGACCAAACCGAACACCAAGGTCACCGGCAACGAGGTGGTGACGGTCTTCACCATCAAGAACACGTCGACCGGCGCCATCGCGGGGTTGAAGATCGAAGAGAACTGGTATGACAAGGGCGGCAATCCGGTCGGCGGCGACACCTATCGCCACCCGAAACCGCTGCCTCCCAACGAGGCCATCGTCATCACGCTGAAAACGCCGCGGCGGCCGACGATGAACTCGAACCAGTACCAGTTCACGCACGCGAATGGCACGATCAAGCCGAAGACGGTGCCAAAGATCGACGTGCCGAAGACGACGTCTGAGTAGGGCTCGGGGACTCGAGGCTCAAGCCGACGTCGGGCCGCCAACGCGCGGCCCGACGATCAGTTCGGTTCGCTGAGACGGTCCGCCAGGTCCGCGATCAGCGGCACGCGCACGGTTTCGCCGCGTATCGTCTGCACCATCAGCACCGACCACAGGATCACCGCACCCAGCCAGATCAGCGAGTTGAGCGACAGGATCGTCTGAAAGAACGCTGGCGCCAGGAAGAGCGACATCGCGCTGGCGGCGCCGATGCACGCCATCAGCAACGACAACCCACCGAACAGCACCAGTGATTGCGCGGCGTGGAAGCGCACGCCGCGGTGGTCGCGTTCCAGAAACAGAAACAGCAGGCCGGTGACCCACCAGGCGGCGTAGCACAGCATCGCGGCCAGGCGCGGATCGATGCCGGTGCTGGTTCCGGGCGGCAACCCGGCCTCAGCCGAGTCGATGGAGTTGCTCATTTCTCGGGCGCGACCACTCGAATCACGGTCTCGCGCGCGACCAGCGGGCGATCGCCGATGCGGCTCTGCGCTTCGACGCGCAACACGTAGAGCCCCGGCGCGATGTCCTTCAACGGCACCCGCGCGGTAAAGCCATAGCCACCGGCGCTGCCCGCCAGCTCGCTGCTATCGCGCTCTTCCCGCGTCTGGAAGACGGTCTGCCCGCCCTCGGCTTTCAACGTCGCGCTGACGTCCACCTTGTGCGCCGCGCCACCCTGGTTGTCATAGACCTCGACGAACACGGCGAGCTCGTCGTTCACGCCGAAGTCGCGATAGCTCGTGAGCGGGCCCGGCAGCAGCTTCGTGAGCGCATCCTTCGGCCGCGCCGTCGGCGCGATCCCGCTCGACGCCGACGACAGCGCGAGGCCGCTCATCGACAGCTTCTCGTCGGTGAAATTCGGCACCTCGAGATCGTAGAGCACCGAGCCGGCGCGCTTGCCGTTGGCCTCCCGCGCCACGACCCGAAGCTGATAGCGTCCCGGGGGGACGTCGATCTGCGAGATGACGCGGAAGCCCGCGGCGCGTACGCGTGGGACGGTGTCCGGCTTGAGCGTCAGCGTCACCGTGTTGCGCTCGCTCGTGAACACCTTGCCCGACTGGCTGACCGCCGTCATCGCGACCTCGAGGTCGTTGTGGAACATGCCGTCCTTTTCGGTGAACGGCAGGTCGCGCCCGCCGACGAGCGTCGAGACCACGACCGCCGCGTTCGGCGCCGGGCCCTTGAACGCGACGGCGGTCGCGGCCATCGGCAAATCGGCGACCGGCAACGGGCTGCTCATCGCCTCGCGCAGCTCGGGCGACGCCTGGTTCGGCCCCGGCGGGGCCGCCGCCTTGGTGTTGCC
>DAINCF010000639.1:0-2875 GCA_036732565.1 Vicinamibacterales bacterium | reverse complement strand
ATGATCACCGCCGTGCCGCTGTCGAACCGCAACTTCACGCAGGTCCTCGCGCTGTCGTCCGGCGTGGCCGCGAGCCTACCCGATGCCGGGGCGTTGGGCCGCAACAGCGTCAACATCTCCGCCAACGGCGCCCGGCCCTGGGAGAACAGCGTCGTCCTCGACGGCGTCGTCGCCGACAATCCGATGTCGCTCGGATTCGACGACGCCGCCGACAAGACCGGCGTGCCGGTGCCCTCGCCCGATGCCATCGAGGAATTCCGCGTGCAGACGGGACTCTACGACGCCGAGTTCGGCCGTCAGGGTGGCGCGGTCGTCAACGTCGTGACCAAGTCCGGCACCAACGTGTTTCGCGGCAGCGCGTTCGAGTTCTTTCGCGATGATGCGCTCAACGCCAACTCGTTCTTCAACAACCGCGCCGCGCAGCCCAAGCCGGAACTGAAGCAGAACCAGTTCGGCGGGACCTTCGGCGGGCCGATCGCGCGCGATCGGCTGTTCTTCTTCGCGTCTTACCAGGGCACGAACCAGACCAATGGCATTTCGTCCTCCGCCACGCGAAGCGTGTTCATTCCACAGCTCGGCAACCGCACCGCCGCCGATCTCGGTCGCCTCTATGGCGGACAGGCTGGACTCTTCGGCGGTGTAGCGGTCGCGCCGGACGGATCCAACATCAACCCCGTGGCGCTCGCGATCCTGAACGCCACGTTTCCCGACGGTCGATTCGTCATCCCGGATCCGCAAGTGATCCAGCCGAACGGCGTCGGCTTCTCCGCGTTCTCCGTGCCGGCGACGTACGACGAGCACCAGATTCAGGCCAGCACCGACTTCACGCCTCGTGTCGGACACCGGCTGGCGGTCAAGGGGTTCTTCGCCGACCTCCCCTCCAACCTGCCGTTCTCGGGAGCGAACCTGCCGGGATTCGGAGAGCGCAGCGAGAAGAGCAACTTGAATCTGAGCGCGACCCACACCTGGGTGATTGGATCGACAACCGTGAACGAACTGCGCGTCGGCTACGGGCGTAACGAGTTGGCGCAGTTCCCGATCGAAACCTTGAAGGCGCGGGACCTCGGCATGGTGTCGCCGGTCAACGGGATCGACGGGGTTGCCGGGCTCGTGGTCAGCGGCTTGTTCACCATCGGCCCCCCCGACAACAACGACCAGTGGACGTTCATCGACAGCATCGAGATCGGCGACACGCTCAGCCTGACGCGCGGACGCCATACGCTGCGCACGGGTGGCAGTTGGAACATGGTGCTGGTCGATCGCTACGACGCCTACTTGACCCGCGGCGCCCTGTCGTTTGCCTCGTTCCCCGACTTCCTCCTCGGCCTGAGCGCCGCTCAGAACGGCTCGACCAACAGCAACGTGCAGGCGACGCGCGTGTCGAACGGCCTGGCCCAGCGGCACCCGCGCTTCTTGAACATGGCCGCCTTCCTGCAGGACGACGTCCGTTTCTCGGACGCCTTGGCGCTGAATCTCGGGCTCCGTTGGCAATTCAACAGCCAACCGTGGGACAAGTTCGGACAACTGGGTGGCTTCGATCGCCGATCGGTCGACACCTTCACGATGCCGCCGGCCGGCGGGTCGTTCGACGGCTTCACGATTCCGTCGGCCGCCGATCTCGGCGGCAAGCCGTTGCCACCCGGTGTGACACAACTGCCGTACAACCGGCTGGTCGACGAGGAGAACTATCTGGGCTTCTCCCCTCGCGTCGGCGCCACCTGGCGTCCCCGCGAGCAATGGAGTGACGTCATCGTCCGCGCGGGCTATGGCCTGTTCTACTCGACGGTGGCCGGCACGATCACCGAGCAGGCGTTCTTCGATCCGTGGTACGTCCTGCTGACGGGTGGCGGTGCAACAACGCCCGAAGCCAACTTGCAGAATCCGTTTCCCGCGATCCCGCAGGTCAGCGACTTCCCGGTCTATCTCCCGTACACCTTCCCACCCACGCGCTCGATCTTCATCCTGGATCCGGAGCTGAAGCAGCCGTACACGCAGCAGTGGAGCGCCAACGTGCAAGGACAGATCGCGAGTTGGCTGATCGAGCTGGGCTACGTCGGCAGCAAGGGCACCAACCTGTTCGCGTTCGTCTTCCCGAACCAGGCGCTGCTGGCCGAGCCGGGATCGCCGGTGAACGGGCTGACATCCAGCACGCTGGCGAACCGGAACCTGCGCGTGCCGTACATCGGCTGGGCGCCGAACGGCATTCAAGAGATTCAGAGCACCGGCTTCGGCTCGCGCTATCACTCGTTCCAGGCGTCGGCGAGCAAGCGCTACAGTCAGGGGCTCAGCATGCGCGCGTCGTACACCTGGAGCCGCGGCCGCGACAACCTCAATGCCGTCCAGGGCGGTCGCAACCAGCCAATCGGGGGATACACGGGCGACTACTACAACCGCGACGCGAATTGGGGACCGTCCTCGTTCGACCGCACCCATCGGCTGGTGGTGAGCTACTTCTGGGAGATTCCCGGACCCGGCCAGGCGGGGTCTTTCCAAAATCACCTCCTGGGCGGCTGGTCGGTGTCGGGTGTGGCGACGGCGCAATCCGGCGCGCCGATCAACATCACGGACACACGGGCCGGCACCATCTACGGCGTGGGCAGCTATGCCCAGTTGGCCGCTGGCATCAATCCTGAGGACGTCGCCAAGGAGGGTTCGACACAGGATCGTCTGGGCGCGTACTTCGACACCAGCGCCTTCGTCGCGCCGCCGGTCGTCGGCAACGGCACCGGGTTCGGCAATGCGCCGCGCGGCATGCTGCGCGGGCCCGGCCAGACGAACTTCGATATCGCGATCAGCAAGATGGCGAGGATCGGCGGCGTGCGCGACGATGCCCAGCTCGAGCTGCGGGTCGAAGCGTTCAACGTCTTCAACACGC
>DAINCF010000638.1:0-2937 GCA_036732565.1 Vicinamibacterales bacterium | reverse complement strand
GCGCAGGCGCCCATCGAGATCACCCACTTCGGCTCGGGCATCTGATCGTAGATGCGGCGCAGCGCCGGCGCCATCTTGCGCGAGAGCCGTCCGGCGATGATCATCAGGTCCGATTGGCGCGGCGACCCGCGAAAGACCTCGGCGCCGAAGCGAGCGACGTCGTAGCGGCTGCAGCTCATCGCCATCATCTCGATGGCGCAACAGGCCAGGCCGAAGGTGACCGGCCAAATCGCCGAGCGTCGCGCCCACTGCACCACCCACTCGACGCTGGTGGTGAGAACGGGGATTTCGAGATCAGTTTCTGGTGCCATACCGGTATCTCGTGATGACCGACGAGGTCGGGATCGGCGCGTGCTTGTAGTCCGGATCGTACTCGGGGCCCCAGTCGAGCACGCCCTTGCGCCAGACGTAGACGTAGCCGACCGCCAAGATCAAGAAGAAGACGAGAATCTGTACGAAACCTGCCCACGACAAATCCCGGAGCGCCATCGCCCAGGGATAGAGGAAGGCGACCTCGATGTCGAACAGGAGAAAGATCATCGCGATCAAGTAGAACTTGACCGACTGCCGCTCGCGCGCGTCGCCCACGGGCGGCATGCCGCACTCGTAGGGCGCCTCTTTCTCGGGCGTGGGGTTCCTCGGGCCGACGAAGCTGGACAGGATGATGGACACGGCGCCAAATCCGACGCCGATCACGAGCATGATCGCGAGACCGCCCCAACCGTCCATGGCCTACCTACGTACCGCGGCCGCACGCGCCTTGGGCACGCCGACCAGCTTGTGAAGGATTTCGCAAGTGAACGAGGGTATCGTATCACGGTCTCCACGAGGGTTCCGCACGGGGGTTCCGACGCAGGTGCCCCACGGGGGTTCCGCACGGAGGCTCCACGGTGGTTCCGCACGGGGGTTCCGGCGCAGGTGCCCCACGGTGGTTCCTCACGAGGGCTCCACGGTAGTTCCACGCGGAGGTTCAATCCCACGTGTGGAACAATCGTGTAGCCTCCGTGTGGAACCCCCGCGTGGAGCCTCCGTGTGGAACCCCCGCGTGGAGCCTCCGTGTGGAACCTCCGTGTGGAACCCCCGTGTGGAACCTGCGTCCGGAACCTCCGTGAGGAACCTCGTCCAATGCGCGTAGCGTTCTTCACGCCGCTCCCCCCCACGCCCTCGGGGATTGCGGCCTACAGCCATGAGCTTCTGCCCTTTCTGCGACGGACCCATGACGTCGATGTGTTCGTGGATACACGACCGCCGGCAGACGGGCTCGGCGTCTACGACGCGTACGACTTCGTCTGGCGGCATGGGCAGCGGCCGTACGACCTGACGGTGTACCAGCTCGGCAACGCCACCTGTCATGACTACATGTGGGGCTACCTCTTCCGCTATCCGGGATTGGTCGTATTGCACGACGCGCAGCTTCATCAAGCGCGGGCGCTGGCGCTCACGAAACGATGGATGCCGCGGACCGAGGACTACGTGGCGGAGATGCGGGCGAACCATCCCGACGCCCCGCCGGACCTCGGCTACCTGATCGCCGCCGGTCTCGGCGGCTCGCTGTTCGGGTTCTGGCCGCTCGTGCGCCTGGTCGTCGAATCGGCGCGGCTGACGCTCGTACACAATCGTCGCGTCGCCGCCGAGGTGCATGAGAGGCATCCCGGCGTCGCCATCGAAGCCATCGAGATGGGCGTGCGCGATTCGACGCCTCGGGACCCCGGCGCCGCGGCCGCCGTGCGGGCGCGGCACGACATTCCCGCCGATGCCATCGTGGTCGCGGCATTTGGCGGCATCACGCCGGAAAAGCGAATTCCCGAGCTGCTGCGCGCGGCCGAGGCGCTCGCGTCCACGCATCCGCGTCTGCATCTGATGCTGGTCGGTGGGGAACTCGAGCACTTCGACGTCGATGCCGAGCTCCACCTTCACGCTCCGACCCTCGGCGGACAGGTTGGCGCGGCTGGCCCTCGGATACATCGGACCGGGTTCGTGTCAGACGAGGATTTGGGCGCCTATCTGGCCGCGGCAGACATCTGCGTCTGCCTCAGATGGCCGACCAATCGCGAGACGTCGGCATCCTGGCTGCGCTGTCTCTGCGCGGGTCGTCCCACCATCGTCAGCGACCTGACGCACATGGGCGACATCCCGACGCTCGATCCTCGGACGTGGCGGGTGATGGACGCGGGCGGAATGGGTAAACGCCCGCCAATCGCGGTGAGCATCGACGTGCTCGACGAAGAGCACATGCTGCGGCTGGCCCTCGATCGGCTCGCGTCGGAGCCGCACACCCGCGACGCCGTCGGTCGGCACGGGCGTGCGTGGTGGGAGGCGCGGCATCGCCTCGAAGACATGGCGGCCGCCTATGAACGCGTGCTGGCCCTGGCGCACGCGCGCCCTGCCGGCGCCATCGCGCTCCCCAGACATCTGACCGAAGACGGAACCGGCCACGCCCGCGAGCTCCTCGGGGAGCTCGGCGCGGACGTAGATTTCCTGGAGCCGTAGGCTTCGTCGCGTCGCCTCTCAGGCCCCCATTTCCGACAGGCGCCGTTCGATCTCGGCGACGGCCTGACCAATCTGGTCGCGGCGCGCCGGATGTGCGGTCAGCACCAGTTGCCGCTGCAGCTCGGTGCGCGCGAGGCGCAACGAGTCGAGCGTGCGGACGCGCTCCGGATCGATTCGCGGCCTGCGGCTGCGTCCGGCGTTACGACTCTGCTCCAGCTCCTCCATCCGTTCCTGGATGCGAGCATCGGCATCAATCAATCCCTCGGCAGCATCACCCATGACTTCTGTTCCGCTCCTTCATCTGTTGGCTCGATAGGACCGCACACGGGCTGACTACGCTCGTGCACGATAGCTGGCCATTATAAATCGACTCGGTGTCAGCCGTATGATCACAATGTTGCTTTGGCCCCGCCTCAGTGTTGGCTTAGCCCGGCCTCCGGCCGGGCG
>DAINCF010000637.1:0-2947 GCA_036732565.1 Vicinamibacterales bacterium | reverse complement strand
CCGGCCCTGGTGGGCCGCCTGGACGCGATTTCGGCCCTCCGGCGCCGCCGCGCAACAAGAAGGGCGGGAAAGGCGCATTTCGGAAGGAAGAGCAGAAGCCGCGCGGACCGATCCCCACGAAGTTCACCGGCCGCATGTACGACCTCGACGACGTGCAGGAGGACGATGCCATCGACGAGCTGCCGGACTTCATGAAGCCCGATGATGTCGAGGCATCCGACGAGGATGCTCCGAAGGGCGACGCCGGCGCGACCGAGCCGATCGACGACGCGCCGGACGATCAGGACGACCCGGACGATCAAGACGATCAAGACGATCAAGACAAGTGACGCAGGACACCGTGATCGCATGCTGAGCCGCGCGGATTGCATTCTGTTCTCGGGTGGCGCCACCGGCGCCGAGCAGGCCTTTGGCGCGGCTGCCGAGCGCTCGGGTGTCGAAGAGGTCAACTTCTCCTTCGATGGGCACACGCCGGGTCGCACGCGCGGCCTGCGCGTGCTCAATCACGAAGAGCTGCTCGGCGGCGACGTCAGTCTCGCCTACGTGTCACGTCTGATGAACCGGCGCTATCCCGACACACCGACGTTTCGGAAAATCCTGCAGAGCATCTGGTATCAGGTGAACCACGGGCAGGAGATCTACGTCATCGGCGCGATTCAGGCGGACAAGACCGTGCGCGGGGGGACCGGCTGGGGAGCGGAGTTCGCCAAGCTCTGTAACAAGCCGCTGTTCGTGTTCGATCAAGCGAAGGGCGCCTGGTTCGCGTGGGACGGCAACGACTGGCACGTGCGCGCCGGCAGCCACGCGCCGGTCATCCAGCACATGCACTTCACCGGCACCGGGACACGAACGCTCGACGATCACGGTCGGAAAGCGATCGACGATCTCTTCGCGCGATCGTTTTCCTGATCTTGCTGGTCCGCCTAAAGGCGGACCCCACGCCTGACAATCAACGATCGTACGTGGGGTCCGGACCGAGGCCCACGATCGTACGTGGGGTCCGGCTTCAGCCGGACCGAGACCGGCGAAGCCGGCCTGTGCCACTAGAGCCCGCCGCCCTCCCATGGTCCCGTCACAGCCACGGTAAACCCGGGGTTCTGCACGTTGAAGAACAACCACCTGCCGTCCAGGCTGAAGGTGGCGCCGGCGAACTCGCTCCTGCGAAAGTCTCCGACGATGCCACTGCGCTCGCCGTTCAGCACGATGTTGTTGCGCGCGAAGCGGAAGATCTGTCCCTGCGTCGTCAACCCATGCACGCACGGATTGGCCGTGCCGTCCTCGCACACGACAAGTCCTCCGCGCGGGCTGACGCAGAGGTTGTCCGGCATGTTCAATACGTCCGCACCCGGTGATTCGTACACCAGGCGGAGACGGTTCGCGGCCGTCGTGAGCTCCCACACCTGCCCCATCTTCGCGACGCCACCGCTGGTGGATGTGAAGAAGATCTTCCCGTCGCCCCACCACGCGCCCTCGTTGCGGGCGAAGATAGCGCCGCCGCGCGCGAGGCCTTGCGCGAAGACGCCCCGAGCGTCCCGAGCCTTCGGATCCTCATGCGGCCGCGAGGGATCGTCGATCGCCACCCACGTCACGCGGAACTGCTGGCCCGCGCTGAGGCCAGTGCGCGTATCGAACCTCGGTCGCCCCGCGATCGCGAGCATCTCGAGTCGTCCGCCCTTCGCGAGCTCGGCGGGCGTCGATGGGATGAACCGATAGAGCCCCGACTGATTCGCGTCCTCGGTCTCGTAAACGATGCCGGTGTTCGGGTCGACGGCAATGGCTTCGTGAACGAAGCGGCCCATTGCCGCGAGCGGCTCGCACGAGGAATAACCCGTCGTCGGCACTTCGAAGATGTAGCCGTGTGGCTTCGCGAAACCCTCGGTCCCGTCGGGACCGAGGACCGATTCCTCGCACGACAGCCAGGTGCCCCAGGGTGTGGGACCGCCGGCGCAATTGCGTACGGTTCCTGCCAGGCTCGCGTGACCGCCGATCCACTTGCCGGTGGACGTATCGAACTCCAGCGTGGTGGTGCCACCGCCCGCGATCGGATCGTAGGTATGGTCCTTCTCGAAGATCGGCCCCGTCGTGATCTCGTGATTGCGCACGAGGCGCACGCGGCCGTCCTCGCCCGCGAACGCGGCCATGCCGTCATGCAACCCTGGCGTGCGCGCGCCACCTTCGAGGAGATCGCCGGTCCACCCGAACGTCAGGTAGCGAAACTTCTCGGGCAAGTGCAGCAGCGGAAGGCCGGTACTTTCATCGTCCACCGGCCCGATGGGACCGTAGCCGGGGCCATTGAGCGCTGCCACGCCTTCGCGGAGGACGCGTGCCGCAAACGCCTCGAGCGGCAGGGCCATGGAGGCGCCGCCGGCAAGGAAGGCCTGAGAGAGAAACCTACGACGGTCGACTGATTCGGAGGGCATTTCGCCTGCCAGATTATGCACGTTCCATCACGGCGGTGTGACGGACCTGGTGCCAAGTTCGCGCAGTCGTCGGACGATCATCGCTTTGCGGCTGAGGTTTCGTGCTAACGTCCCGCCCACAACGGTTCAGCTCGGAACGCGCGTCGGAAACCACGATCGACCTTGCGTGGAGACGTCGATGACCAACCTACTTCGGGTGCTTGCCGTGCTCATGCTCGTGGGAACCGCGGCGGATGGCTTCGGGCAGCCGCCGCAGATTATCGGCTCGTTCCGCTGGCAGCTCGCGCCGTTCTGCAATCTCGTCGCGGTGACGGTGACGCAGACCGGCGGCGTCTTCACGCTCGACGGCTCCGACGACCAGTGCGGCGCCGCGCAGCGCGCCAGCGTCGTCGGCACCGCCTTCCTCAACCCCGACGGCACGATCGGGCTCGGGATGACGACCGTGCTGGCGCCAGGCGGGACCCCGGTGCACGTCGACGCCCGCATCAATCTGAGCAGCCTCGGTGGTCCGTGGCGCGACAGCGCCG
>DAINCF010000636.1:0-2989 GCA_036732565.1 Vicinamibacterales bacterium | reverse complement strand
AGGGGCGGTTCGCGAACCGCCCCTACACCGTCGCTGCACCGACATCGCGCTTCGGCGGACAGGTCGCGAACCGCGACTACACCGTCACCCAATCGACACACCCGCGTCACACGACATCGGTAGCGTGACGCTACTCATGTTCCCCACCGTGCGCCTGTCCGTGCTCCTGGTTGTGTGCGTCAGCTTCGTCATGCCGGGCTTCGCTCAGCCCTCCACCGGCGTCTTGTCGGGCACCGTTGCCGATCAGCAAGGTGGCGTGTTACCTGGAGCGACCATCGTCGTCACGCAGTCGTCCAGCAGCGCGACGTACGAAGCGACCACGCGCGACGATGGCCGCTATGTGTTGGCCGATCTTCCGGCGGGTGGGCCGTATGTCGTCAAGGTCGTCATCGGCGGCTTCCAGACGCAAGAGCGCGGCGACGTCCGGGTCGCCGCGGGCGACGAGCAGCAAGTGGACTTCCGGCTACAGCTCGAGGCGGTGGCCGAGAACGTCACCGTGATGGCCGGCATGGCGCTGGCGCGGCAACAGAAGCGCGGCGCGCGGAACATTCTCGACTCGGTCTCCGCCGATGCCATGGGACGCTTCCCCGACGACAACGCCGCCGAGGCGCTGCGCCGCGTCCCCGGCGTGTCGATGGAGATCGATCAGGGCGAGGGCCGCTTCGTCGTGGTGCGGGGCATCGACGCCAGCCTGAACAATGTCACCATCAACGGCCAGATCGTCGGCACGCCGGCCGAGTTCGGCACACGTGGCGTGTCGATGGACTCGGTGCCGGCGGATCTCATCTCACGTCTGGAAGTCGTCAAGGCCATCCGACCCGACATGGATGCCAACGCCATCGGCGCGACGATCGACATCGAGACCGTGAAGGCCTTCGATCGCCCTGAGGGGTTCTTCTCGGGCTCGTTGCGAACCGGCTACAACCAGATGAGCGGCCGTATGCCCTACGCCGGCAACGCCTCCTTCGGCCGAGTGCTCGACGAGCAGCAGCGCTGGGGCATCGTGGTCGGCGGCAGCTACTCCTATCGTCGCTACGACTCCGAGCTGGTGAATGGCTCCAGCGACACCTGGACCAGCTTCAACAACCTGTTCGTGCCGCACGATCACACGCGCTACATCTACGACGTCGAGCGGCAGCGACAGGGCGTGAACGCCGCGCTGGAATTCCGCCCGGCACGCGGACACAATCTCGCGCTGCGCTTCAACCACAACCTGTTCCAGGATCTCGAGGGCCGGCAGCAATCGTCGTTCGATTTCACGCGTGGCACGCTGACGAATCAGACGCCGACGAGCGGGAGCTTCAGCCAGGGTCAGGCGACGCGGCAGTTCCGCGACTACGAGCAGGAGCATCTGATCAACGCGCTGCAGCTCGGGGGCGATCATTCACTGCGGCGCTACGCCGTCGATTGGAGGCTGAGCGCCAGCCGTGGACAGCGCCGCACGCCACACCGCGTCGACTGGGAATTCCGCTCAGCGGCCAACGCATTCCCCAACACCTACGATATCTCCGACCCCGCGCTCCCGATCATCACGCCGAGCGAGAACTTCTACTCGGCGTCGGCCTATCCATTCCGGCGCGTGCGCTTCCGCAACGACCTCGAGCGCGAAGACGTGATCACAGGCGAGCTGAACCTGCGGCGTGACACACAGGTCAGCACCCGTCCGGCCTACTGGAAGGCCGGCGCGAAGATCGTCACGCGCGACAAGACCCAGAATCGCGAGAATCAGAACTACACGGGCGCGGGCTTCACGCTGGCCGATTTCGGCCTCGGTGGGCCCGATCCAGACAGCTTCTTCGACGATCGCTACCGTTTCGGCCCGACGCTGAACCTGCCGGTCCTGCAACAGTTCTTTCGCGACAACCCGGAACGGTTCACGTTCGACGCCGCCACCACGCTCCAGAATTCGCTGGAGCAGGACTTCGATGCCACCGAGGACGTGTACGCCGGCTATGTCATGACCGGTGTCGACTTCTCACGCTGGAACGTCATGGCCGGCGTGCGCGTGGAGAACACGCGCGCCACTTACTCGGCCAACGAACTGCTCTTTGCGGGAGGCGCGTTCACGCGCACCTTCAATCGGGTGTCGGGCGATACCAACTACACGAATGCGCTGCCCGGCGTGCACGTCAATATCTACCCGACGCAACAGTTGACCATCCGCGCCGCGTGGACCAACACGCTGGGCCGCCCGGCCTATGCGAACCTGGCGCCCACGCGAGGCCTCGACGAGATTCAGAACGAGAACGGGACGTTCACCGGAAGCCTCTCGTCCGGCAACCCCGAGCTCGATCCGTACGAGTCGATGAACGTCGACGTGTCGGTCGAGTACTACCTGCAGGGTGGGATCATCTCGGTGGCGCCGTTCTACAAGCGCATCCAGAATCCGATCTTCACGCGCACCACGGTGCAGGACAACGCGACGCTCAACGGTCGGCTCTACGAGCGGCTGACCGTCACGCAGCCCGAGAACGCCGAGCGCGGACACGTCACTGGCGTCGAGCTCACGTATCAGAACTTCTTCAGGTTTCTGCCGTCGCCGCTCGACGGTCTTGGCGTCAACCTCAATTACACGTTCGGCGATTCGTCGGTCACCGTCTTCGGGCGCAACGACGATCTGCCGTTCTTCAAGCAATCCGACCGTGTGGGGAACGCGGCGGTCATCTACGAGAAGTACGGCATCACCGGTCAGATCGCCCTGTCCTATACCAGCCCCAACCTCGGCTTGCTCGCCTCCGGTCCTGACTTCGACAACTACGCGGACGGCTACACGACCCTCGACGCGAAGATCAGCGTGCCGCTCAACCGGCGCGTGCGTGGCTTCATGGACTTCCGCAATCTCAACGACGAGCCGCGGCTGCGCTATTCGGGCGCCCCGGAGCGGCGCACGTCGTTCGAGATCTACTCCTGGACGATCAACGCCGGCTTCGACTGGCGATTCTGAGCGGGCACCTCAGGCGTGGGGTCCGCCTTCAGGCGGACCCGGGCC
>DAINCF010000635.1:0-3001 GCA_036732565.1 Vicinamibacterales bacterium | reverse complement strand
ACGACGATCGACGCCACCGGCAGCGCCGTGAATCACGACGGCCTCGCCGCGCTTCACGCCAAGCACCTCTATCCCCTGGATCGCCGTCAGACCCGTGGCGGCAATCGCGCCGGCCTCTTTCAAGCTGAGCCTCTCGGGAAGTCGCCCGACGTTCTCGGCGCTGACCGCCACGTACTCCGCGTAGAATCCGCCCTTGCCGTTGGCATAGCTGTACGCATAAACGGTGTCCCCGGGAGCGAATCGGCGAACCCGCGACCCTACCGCGGCAATCGTGCCCGAGCCGTCGACGCCCAGCACCAGCGGAGGGGTTGGGCGCTTACTGTCGGGCCACCAGCCGTCTCGGATGTCCGCGTCCCAACCACCCACGCCGGCCGTATGCACCGCGATGAGGACTTCTGAGGGGCCAATTTCCGGAACCGGGAACGGGTGTAGCGTCAGGACCTCAGGTCCGCCAAATCGATCGAGGGCAGCGGCGCGCATCGTCTTCTGAATGGTTCGAGCTCTTCGAGTGACCATGACAACCCGGAAAGCAGGAAGTACGCCAGGCTCGCCAGGTTCGTGTTCGGGACCTGACCCTCCCGAGATTTCCACAGGTCGCAATTTCCTCGAAGGATCTGACCCCTCCGTCCCGGATGGCGCGTTTGGCATAGACGCTGGCGCGCGCTGCTAGTGATCGGGTCCCCGGCGGCCCATACAGTCGCACGTATGGCAAGTCATGCAGATTTCACGATTGATTCCTCACATGATCCCGCGCCTTCCGAGCTCCAGCGCCATGGCTCTCGAGCCTACGCGGCGTTGTCTCCGTCCGCCGGTCTGGGGCCGTTCTCGATCGAACGGAGAGCGGTCGGGCCGACCGATGTCCGCATCAGGATTCTCTACTGCGGCGTGTGTCACTCCGACCTGCATCAAGTACGCAACGAGTGGGGCAACACCATGCCCACTCAGTACCCCTGCGTTCCCGGCCACGAGATCGTGGGGCGCATCGAAGCCGTTGGCAGCGCGGTCACGCGCTTTCGCGCCGGCGATCTGGCCGGCGTCGGCTGCCTCGTCGACTCGTGCCGCACGTGCTCGAGCTGCCGCGAGGGTCTGGAGCAGTACTGCGAGAACACGATGACCCTGACCTACAATGGCGCCGACACGCACACCGGTGGCGTCACCTACGGAGGCTACTCCGAGACCATCGTGGTGGACGAGGCCTTCACGCTGCGGATCTCGGATCGGCTCGATCTGGCGGCGACGGCGCCGCTGCTGTGCGCGGGCATCACGACCTACTCGCCGCTTCGTCACTGGAACGTGGGGCCCGGACAGAAGGTGGGCGTGGTCGGGCTCGGCGGGCTCGGCCACATGGCGGTGAAATTCGCGCACGCCTTTGGCGCGCACGTCGTGCTGCTCACCTCGTCGCCGGGCAAGCGGTTGGACGGCCTTCGCCTCGGGGCCGACGAAGTCGTCGTCTCCAGCAACACAGAGGACCTCGCCAGGCACGCGAACAGCTTCAACTTCATCCTCGATACCGTGTCGGCGCCGCACGATCTGAACGCCTATGTCGGACTGCTGAAGCGCGAAGGCACGCTCACCATGGTCGGCGCCCCCGAGGAGCCCTTGCCGACCGCGGTCATTCCTCTGCTGTTCAAGCGTCGAGCCCTGGCGGGGTCGATCATCGGCGGCATTCGTGAAACCCAGGAGATGCTGGACTTCTGCGCCGAGCATGGCATCACCGCTGATGTCGAAACCATCCGCATCCAGCAGATTGACGACGCCTTCGCGCGGCTCCTCAAGAGCGACGTGAAGTACCGCTTCGTCATCGACATGGCGTCGCTGGCGTGAGTCTGTGGGAGTGCTAGCATTCGCAACAGGGACGAGATGATTACCCGGTTTCGCCTGCCACGGCTGACGGCGCTCAGGCTTCAGGAGGCGTCCGTGTCTCCTGAGGCCGTGTTGCGCCTGGCCGGGCTGCCGGTGGGGTCGTTGCACGACGAGAAGCGTCTCCTCACCACCGAACAGCTCTTTGCCTTCTGGCGCGCCGTCGCCGAGGTCAGTGGGAATCCGGCGCTCGGGCTCGCGCTCGGAAGCGAAGACCGACTCGAGCGCCTGGACCTCGTTCAGCTCGCGGCGCTCTCGGCATCGTCGTTCCGCGACGCCCTCTCGCGTGCGGCGCGCTACAAGCGGCTCTCGTGCCCCGAAGAGATTCAGGTGGAGACGCGGGGCAGTGAGTGCCTCGTCCGATTCCGGTGGCTGCTCGCCGAAGGGCTCGAACCCTGGGTCCTCACGGACTTGTGCTTTGCCTGGATCGCGACGCTGGCCGCGAGAGGCTCCGGTGGCGCGGTCCGGGCAACGCGCGTCGAGCTCAGTCGGCCTGCACAGAATCGTCAGCTCTACGAGGCGCACTTCGGCTGTCGAGTACGGTTCAAGGCTCCGGCCAACACCCTCATCTTTCTCACGTCCGATCTCGATCGTCCATTCGTGACGCACAACGCCGACCTGCTCGACACGCTCGCGCCACGTCTGGATAGGGAACTGGCCGATCTCGACGGCGCCCAGGACGCTCGCGACCAAGTGAGAACGGTCTTGCGGCGTATGCTCGCCGGCCGACGACCGGAGCTGCGAGACGTCGCCCGCGAGCTCGCATCGAGCCCGCGCTCGCTCCAGCGGCGGCTCGGGGATCTCGGTGTGAGCTACCACCAGATGCTCGACGAAGCTCGCCGGGGCATGGCGGGCCACTACCTGCTGCACTCGTCGCTCGAGTTGTCCGAAGTTGCCTACTTGCTCGGCTACGAGGACGCCAATTCCTTCTTCCGCGCCTTCACGCGCTGGGAGGGGATGCCCCCAGGTCGTTGGCGCGCCGCACAACGCGGCGATCGATCGGGGCCGCTGACAGGCGCCACGCTACCGCGCACATCATCGGCGCCACACCCTGTATCGGCGTCCGATCGGGTGGCCGCGGGGACGGGCGGCGGCCACTAGTGGAGCGTATCAACAGAATTACTACCATCTACCGAGAGCT
>DAINCF010000634.1:0-3013 GCA_036732565.1 Vicinamibacterales bacterium | reverse complement strand
GCCTCTCCAGACAATTCGACCAAAGGTCGAATTGGCGGAGAGGGTGGGATTCGAACCCGCAAGCCCTGCGGCCATCAACAATTTAGGCCCGTCTTCAATCGCTCAAATCGCTAGAAACGCTCGAAACCTGAGTATCAGGTACAAAACAGGTACAGTGCGCACGGCCGCCAACCGATCCATCTTTGCAGGCGCGCCCGCCGGCCTGCCCGACGAGACGAAACGGCCGTGACTGTGGAGCTTTTACGGCTACTTGTAGTCGCGAGCGTCGTACACGTCGATTCCGACCGATTCGCTTGGCTGCACATGCCTGATGTTTTTATCTGGACCGACGCCGGATCCGCGAAGCCACGTTCTACGTCTGGAAGAAGAAGGACGCCCACCTGGGCGTCAGCGAGCTCCGGAAGCTGCGATCGCTCGAGGAGGAGCATGCGCGGCTCAAACGCGTCGTCGCCGACCTCACGCACGACAAGCACAAGCTCGGGGAGGCGCACTCCGATTCGCGGGACGTCCGTAGGGAGCGCTAACTTCATCAAGTCTCGAACCGAGCCGTCTCGCGAAGATTCAGGAGATCGATGCGCGGGAGCCGCGCGAGGAGACGCGTGCACTATGCTTGGCGCAAGCCCCACGTCGGCCGAACCGGAAGCATAGGAGGCGAATCGTGCGAGTCGTACTTGTCGCTCTGCTGCTGACCGTCGCGTCTGCTGCTGTCGGACGCGCACAGGATCTACCCGCCCGCTGGGACGAGCTCACGGCCAGCGACTGGCCAAAGGCGCTCGAGAAAGCGGCCTACACGGCCGTTCTGCCGATAGGCGTGCTCGAGAAGCATGGGCCACATGCGCCGATCGGCTCGGACCTGATACACGTCCGCGAGTGGGCGGGGCGCGTGACGAAGCAAGAGTACGCCGTTGTGTTTCCCGATTATTTCTACGGACAGATCTACGAGGCGCGCCACCAGCCTGGGACGTTTGCCCTGCCGAGCCGGCTCATCTGGGAGCTGCTCGACGCCACGTGCGAAGAAATCGCTCGCAACGGGTTCAAGAAGATCCTAATCGTGAATGGGCACGGTGGTAATCCCAACTTCCTTCGCTTCTTCATGCAGGCGCAGCTCGAACGGCCGCGCGACTACGTCGTGTATTTCTACGACCCCGCGCCGGATCCCACGCTGACGGAGAAGATGGACAAGATGCGCAAGTCCGATCCGGCGGGCGATCAGCACGCCGGCGAGCGGGAGACGTCGACGCTCCTGTATCTGCGGCCGGATCTCGTGCAGATGGCGCGCGCGGACTCGGAATCCGGAGCGAACCAGAAGCGCCTGTCGATCCCCGACGTCTACACCGGAATCTGGTGGTATGCGGGCTACCCGAATCACTATGCTGGCGAAGGCGCGGCCGCCACGCGCGAGTTTGGCGAGTTGGTGACGGAAGCACGCCTCGAATCGTTACGCAAGGCGCTCCGAGCCGTGAAGGAGGACAAAGACGCGCCTGCGCTTCAAGAGGAGTTCTTCCAACGCACGAAGCGATAATCTCACGCAGCAGAACCGCTCTCGCGGAATGATCACACCGTTGAAGTAGCGTTCGCGTTTGTGAAGCCATCACAGGATCAGCCAGAGGATGGCGAGATTCGCGGGCGCGTACATCGGCGATGCGTTCCTCGGTGCGCCGAGCAGGCCCGCCAAGACGAACAGCAGAATCGCCTAGCGGTCAAGCCCGTGAGGCATCAGGAAATTTATCGGAGTGTTTCCTTAGCAGTGAGGTCGTAGCCGGCGGGAGGGTGGAATAGGATTTTCTCGCAATCGACGTGCGAAATCAGGCCAGATTTTCCTTGTCCCAGGAGCGATCCCTGCACCCAGATGGGACACTTGCCGTTGCGATAGCGCCGCGAGGCGTACCGGCACAGTGGCTGGTGCCGCCGGTAGAGGTTCAGCGCGGTTCCTCCCAGACCGAAATCGGCCTACGCCGAGCGCGACGCGCGAAGGCTGAGTGCCTGAGGCCCACACTCTCCAGACAATTCGACCCGAAGGGTCGAATTGGCGGAGAGGGTGGGATTCGAACCCACGTGCCCTTGCGGGCAAGACGCTTTCGAGGCGCCCCCGTTACGACCACTTCGGTACCTCTCCGCAGGTGAGAACTGCGTGGCCGCAGGAACTTCCCATTATAGCCCGGGCTTCGACGGCGGAGCGACCGGCGCCGGCCGGGCCCACGGACGGACTTCGACAGCCGCTCCGTAGCGGAGCGCGGGATGGGCCTCGGCAATCGACGTGGCCTCCTTCAGGTCCTGCGCCTCGAGCAGGAGGAACGCCGTGACCGGCCAGGCATCGGTCACCGCGCTGCTCTCCCCACGAACCTCGCGCGCGGGCGTCAGGATGTGCGGGTTCAGTTTGTGCCCGGCGTCGTTGTAGCGGCGCGCCCACGTAGAGGTTTCCTCGTAACGCCGCTGCTTCTCGGCATCGGTGAGCGTCCGGGGACCTTGGCGGAAGATGATGACGAACGTGTTCATGGCAGTAGTCGGTTGATGGGCTCGCGAGGCTGCGGCGGCAGGATGCGCTGGCCTGGTGCTGTCAGAAAGGCATACGGCGAGCACCAGCCCCAGGGTGAGCCCCACGCGTGCCGCGAGACGGGAGCGAACGGAAGCATCCATACCCCATTCTTCCCAGAGACGCACGACGGCGAATTGTAAGAATTCGGCGCCCTAGCAGTACTCGGTGTTCTGGAAGAAGTCCCCGGGAGCCACACCGGTGACCGCGCGAAAGTCGCGGATGAAGTGCGACTGATCGTAGTAGCCCGCGTCGAGCGCGAGGCTCGTCAGCGACGAGCCGTCACGCGATAGGTCGACCGCGTGCCGAAGGCGGACGGATCGACGCGAACTGCTTCGGCGAGGCGCCGACGTGCCGCCTGAAGTGCCGTTCCAGCGTGCCCTGATCGACGCGAAGATCTCGCGCGATGGCGCTGACGCGAATGCGCCGGCGGCCGCGCCGATCGCGCGCAGCGCGGCGCCGACGATCGAATCCGATTCA
>DAINCF010000633.1:0-3071 GCA_036732565.1 Vicinamibacterales bacterium | reverse complement strand
ACCTCCGCCGCCACCACCACCGGCGGCGGCGCCGAAGCCGCAAGTCGAAGTCAACCCGGCCGCGGCGCCGATCGAAGCGCCAAAAGAGATCAAAGCAGAGACTGGCATCGAAGCGGGCTTCGAGGGATCGGTCGGCGGTGTCGAAGGCGGGATTCCCGGAGGCGTCGTCGGCGGCATCACGGGTGGCATTCCGGAAGCGCCTCCGCCCCCGCCCCCGCCCCCCACGCAGCCGGTTCGCGTCGGCGGCCAGATCAAGCCACCGACGAAGGTCAAGAACGTCCCACCCGTCTATCCTCCGATCGCGCAGTCGGCACGCGTGCAGGGCATCGTGATCATCGAGGCGACGATCGGCCCTGACGGGTCGGTCAAGGATGCGAAGGTGCTCCGCTCGATTCCGCTGCTGGATCAAGCGGCGCTCGACGCGGTGAAGCAGTGGTCGTTCACGCCGACGCTGCTGAACGGTGTGCCGGTGCCCGTCATCATGACCGTCACCGTCCAGTTCACGCTTCAGTAGTAGGAACACTTTGGTAGGAAACGGTGCAGTAAGAGTTCGCACGTCTACGTCTTCAATCGGTCACACGGACTACTTCGGGAGGAATGCGATGGAAGGTCGGAAACTGGGTCAGATCGCGCGGATCGCAGGTGCCGGATTCGCAATGGCGCTGGTGAGCACGCCGGCGTTCGCGCAGGAGGGCGGCGGCCTCGATCTCGTAGACATGTTCGAGTCGATGGGCCCGGTGGCCATGGCCATTGCCGCCATCCTGTTCATCATGTCGTTCTGGTCGGTCGGCGTGGCGATCGAGCGCATCTACACCTTCAGCCAGGCGAAGAAGCAGTCCAAGATGTACGCGCCTCTGGTCGCGAAGCATCTCAAGGAAGGTCGCCTCAAGGAGGCGATCGCGCTGTCGTCCGCCAAAGAGTACCGCTACAGCCACCTCGCGAAGGTGGTGTTGGCCGGCCTCCAGGAGTATCAGTTCCAGCAGGAGAGCGGCGCCAACCTGTCGCGTGAAGACCTGCTCGACACCGTCCGCCGTTCGATTCAGCGCGCGACGGCGCTCACCTCGAACGACCTGAAGAAGGGCGTCTCGGGCCTGGCGACCATCGGCGCCACGGCGCCGTTCGTCGGACTGCTCGGCACGGTCGTCGGCGTCATCAACGCGTTCGTCGGCATCGCGACCACCGGGTCGGGCGGTATCGGCGCGGTCTCGGCCGGTATTGCCGAGGCGTTGGTCGAAACCGCGCTGGGTCTCTTCGTCGCCATCCCGGCGGTGTGGTTCTACAACTACCTGTCGGGCCGCCTCGAGTACTTCAACGTCGAGATGGACAACTCCTCGTCGGAGATGGTCGACTACTTCATCAAGAAGACGGCCTGAGCTCGGTCTCGGGGCTTGTGACCTGCGGCTTGCGGACTCGAATCACGGCAGCGTTCAAGGCCGCAAGTCTCAAGCCTCAAGCCGACACGGTACTGCGGAAGGGAGAATACCTATGGCCATGGATGTCGGGGGCGCCAAAGGCGGCGTCAAGTCGGACATCAACGTGACGCCGCTGGTCGACGTCATGCTCGTGCTGCTGATCATCATGATGATCGTGGCGCCGATGCTGCAGAAGGGCGCCAACGTCCGACTGCCAACCGCGGCAAACAGCGCGGACAAGCCAGAAACGTCGGGGCAGACGGTCGTGGCCGTCACGGCCGACGGTGGCTTCTGGGTCAACGGCGTGCGCGTCCCTGATACGGATTTGCGAACGCGCGTCGAGGACATCCTGGAAGGCAAGACCGAGCGCATCGTCTTGATCAAAGCGGACGAAGACGCGCCTTACGGCAAGGTCATGGACGCGATGGATGAGCTTCGCGGCGCAGGCATCGAGGACATGGGCTTGATCACCGAGCCGAGGGCCCGCACCGGTCAGACCGGAGGCAACTGAGATGGCGCACGCACATCAGCATTTCGGCGCGGACAAGATCATCACCGCGAAGAAGCTCGAAGTCACGGGCGATATGAACATCACGCCCATGATCGACGTGCTCCTCGTGCTGCTCGTCATCTTCATGGCCGCGCTGCCGCTGTCGCAGAAGGGCCTGGACGTCAACCTGCCGGCCGAGACCAAGACGCAGGACCAACAGCAGCAGATCGACGTCAGCCAGATCGTGGTCAGCTACACGGCCGACAAGAAGATCTCCATCAACAACCAGGACGTCACTGTCCCCGAGCTCGAGGAGCGCCTGCGCAAGATCTTCGAGGAGCGCAAGGACAAGAACATGTTCATCATGGGCGCGGGCAACCTGCGCTACGGTGACATCGTCGAGGTGATCGACGCGGCGAAGGGCGCAGGTGTCGAGAGGGTCGGCATCGTGACCGAGGGCATGCGCCGCGCCGCGGGTGCGCAATCAGGAGCCGGCACGCAATAAGGATCTGGGAGTCGGCATAGGGATGCACGCTGTAGGGGCGGCTCGCGAGCCGCCCCTACGTGATGCCGGAAGATAAGGGTCGTCTCGCCAAGGGACGGCCCTTTGCATTTTGAGGCGAAATCTCGCGGCGCGTGTCTAAGAGAGATGGAGGACACGACATGCCGCACGCACACCAGCATCTCGGCGCAGACACCGTTGTGAGCGCGAAGAAGCTCGAGGTCACCGGCGACATGAACATCACGCCGATGATCGACGTGCTCCTCGTGCTGCTCGTCATCTTCATGGCCGCGCTGCCGCTCTCGCAGAAAGGCTTGGACGTGAACTTGCCGGCCGAGACCAAGACGCCAGAGCAGCAGCGACCAATCGACGCCCAGATCGTGCTCACCTACACGGCTGACAAGAAGGTGTCGATCAACAATCAGGATGTGGTCATTCCAGAACTGGAGGAGCGGCTGCGGAAGATCTTCGAGGAGCGGAAGGACAAGCGCCTGTTCATCATGGGCGCAAGCAGCTTGCGCTACGGTGACATCGTCGAGGTGATTGACGCCGCGAAGGGCTCGGGCGTCGAGCAGGTGGGCATCGTCACCGAGGGCATGCGGCGAGCCGCCCCTGCGCACTCTGGAGCCGGCACTCAGTGAGGGAACGGTGGGCGGGGCTGGAGCCC
>DAINCF010000632.1:0-3110 GCA_036732565.1 Vicinamibacterales bacterium | reverse complement strand
TGGCCGCCGCCGTTCTCACCCGCCAGCGGCTGGGCTCGGTCGATGGCGACTGGAGGAACCGCCGCGGCCACGCGACAGGGATAGGTCGAGGTATCGAACTCGGTGATGGCGCGGGTGCCGCTGCGGCCGTCGCGGATGTGCTCCCAATACGTCTCACGGCCGACGCCGAAGGTGGACACGACGCCCATGCCGGTGATCGCTATGCGATCGCGAACGCCCTTGGGAACTCTCGCTACAGCCATCGTCGGAACCTCCGTTCGGAACCATCGTGAGGAACCGGCGCCATCCCACTACTTATACTAGTTCGTGCTCGTCACGCTGGCGTGGCTTGGTGGCGCGCTCTTCGTCGCGTCGCTGCTTCAGTGCTTCTACTTCTACGCGATCGTACTGGGCAGGCCCGCGATGGCGACGTCGTCGGCCACCTCGGCCGTCGCGTTCAACATCGCGCTATTCTCCGTGTTCGCGTTGCATCACTCGCTACTCGCGCGCAGCGGGACGAAGAGGCTGGTCACCCGCGTCGTGCCCACACGCGTCGAGCGGAGCCTGTACGTGTGGATCGCGAGTCTGCTCCTTCTGGCGGTGTGTTGGTGGTGGCGGCAGCTGCCGGGCTCGGTCTACGACGTTCCCGCGCCGTGGCGATGGGCGCTCTACGTCGTGCAACTCGCCGGCGTAGTCCTCACGTGGCGAGGCGCCGCCGTGGTCGATGTGCTGGAGCTGGCCGGCATTCGCCAGGCGCGCGGCGACTCACGTCCAGCGGAGTTTCGCGTCGTCGGCCCGTTCCGTGTCGTGCGCCATCCGATCTACCTGGGCTGGTTCTTGATGGTCTTCGCCGCGCCGACGATGACCTCGGGCCGCCTGTTGTTTGCGACCGTCAGCTCTCTCTATTTAATCCTGGCGATCCCGTGGGAGGAACGCTCGCTCCTCGCGGCGTTCGGCGACCGCTATCGCGCGTACCAGATCGCGGTCCGCTGGCGAATTCTGCCCGGGGTCTGGTAAATGCTCTCCTATCCCTGGTTTTGCCCCAATTTTCTCGAAATAATTCAGGTTTCCGAAGGATTTCACCATTGTTGTGCTAGCCTAGCGCGGAATTTCGATGAACGTCGGCATCCTCGGTGGCGGTATCGCCGGGTTGGCGGTTGCATGGTTCCTCAAGGGCCTCTGCGACCTCCAAATTCATGAAGCCAGCGAAGTCGTCGGCGGCCTCGCTCGTAGCTTCCCCTGGCATGGGTTCGACTGCGATCTCGGACCGCATCGCTTTTTCACGGCGGACCAGTCCCTCCTGCACGAAGTCCAGGCACTCGTGCCCATGCGCCAGGTCGAGCGCAAGAGCCGCATTCGCCTGCGCGGCCGCTGGATTCACGATCCGGTCAACCTCTGGGAAGTCCTGGTCAAGTTCATGCCGCGGGAGTCGGCAAAGATTCTCTGGCACTATGCCTATCGCCCGCAGTATCCGGAGGACAGCTTCGACGCCCTGGTCCTCAACAAGTACGGACATGGCCTGAACCAGCTCTTCTTCAAGCCGTACTCCGAAAAGTTGTTCGGCATTCCCGCGGACGAGATCTCACCGACCTGGGGCCGCCGCAAGATTCGCGTCTCCGGCTTGCGCGACCTGATCCGTCGCGATCCGCGCCTCTACTTCCAGCATTTCTATTACCCGGCGGCAGGCGGCTATGGCGCCATCGGTGAACGCCTCAATGGTGATGTTCATCAATGGGTGAACCTCCGCTCTCGCGTGGTGTCGGTGCAACGAAACGCCTCAGGTGGGTACGATTGCGAGTTCGAGGGGCCTGAGGGACGGCATGCGAAGTCCTTCGACGTGGTCGTCTCGACGCTGCCGATGCCGGAGATGGGCGCGCTGCTGGGCTACACCATCAGCCTGCGGTATCGGCCGATGACGCTGCTGTATCTGCTCGTCGGCGTCGATCGCGTCAGCGAGTGCCATTGGTCGTACTTCGCCGATCGCGAAGTGCCGCTCAATCGCGTCGCCGAGTTCAAGAACTTCGGCCAGAACCTGCCGCAGGGGAAAACGGTGCTCTGCTGCGAGGTGACGGACACGGAAGGCTTCTCACCCGAGCGCATCGTCGACGAGCTCAGGCGCGCGGATTTCCTGCCTTCGACGGCGCCGATTCTCGACACCAAGGTCATTCAGGTGCAGCGAGCGTATCCCGTGTACGACCGCGCCTACGACCACGAGATCGCGCGCGCGCAAGAGCAGTTCGCCAACCACCCGCTCATCTTCCAGATCGGCCGCCAGGCACAGTTCGCGCACAAGGACGTGGACGAGATTCTGGAAGAAGCGAAGAAGGTGGCGAACGCCGTGCTGAACTACAAGGCGAGCCGCGTCGCGTAGATCACGGCCTCACCCGCTCCAGCCGAAACAGACTGACCGCTGCCCCGAGCAATCGCTGGTCGTGCGAACCCAGCGGGCGTGTCACCTTCGTCAGCTCGATCCCAACGTCGTTGACGCCGGGTCGCCAGGCCTCTGCCGGCACACGCCATTCGTACATCCGACGGCCTGGAAGCGCCGGGTGCCGCTCGAACGCGACGCCGTTGACGTGCAGCGCCACCATCGGCGGATCGCGGTCGTCCGCCACGGCGGGACGCAGCTCCACGATCAGCCGAAGCTCGTGCGCCGCCACCAAGGGGATCGCAAGATGCGCGGTCAGGTCCGCCGTCCACATGTATTCGATCGTGCCCTCGCGTTCCGGCAGGTGCCAGCCGCGGGAGAAGTACTGGTAATCGCGCCCGTCGAAGCGGACGAAAGCCGACATGTCGAGTCGATGCGCGAAGAAAGGATCCGGGAGCGGTGGATCGCTCTTGACGGGATCGACATGGCCGAGGGACCACTCATCGCTCGGCGTGGGCATCACCAGTCGCTGCTCGGCGCTGATCACGTAGGCCATCTGCAACGAGCCCTCGCGCGACGTCACGACGAGCGCGCCGCCGTGTGCGACGCGCACGATCTCACGTCCTTCCACCGCGATCGCGGCGACGTTCCGATCGGCCACCACCTCGATGGCAATCGGGCTCGGGCGCGCGGGCTCGCCCCAGGGTGCGCCGCTCGGCAGCGCAATGTGCACGGCCTCGGGGTGCTGCTGCACGATGGCTCC
>DAINCF010000631.1:0-3144 GCA_036732565.1 Vicinamibacterales bacterium | reverse complement strand
GCGCCGCAGCGCATCGAGAAGCTCGCCATCGGCCGCCTGCACATGATTCAACCCGGTCCGGAAGACGCGATTGTGCTCGAGCGCGTCACGCCGCCGACGCCGCCGGCCCGCTCGATTGTGGCATCGCGATGAAGCCGCCCCCTTTCAACTGGCGCCCGGTGGTCCGTCGCCGCCTGGCGGTCGCGGCGGCGCTGTTCGGGCTGTGGACCCTGGCCATCGAGGCCCGTCTGATTCATCTGCAAGTGTTCCGCCGCGAGGAGCTGAACGCGCGCGCCGAACGCCAGCAGCTGCGCACGATCCCGGCGCCGGCCAAGCGCGGTGAGATCTTCGATCGGCACGGCCGCGTGCTCGCCTATAGCGTCGACGCCGACACCATCTACGCGGTCCCCACCGAGATCGTGGACACCGAGAAGACCGCCTTCGCGCTCTGTCGGGCGCTCGACGACTGCTCGCGCGGCGACCGGAGCGCGTTGCTCGATCGACTGTCGAAGCAGCGGGCGTTCGTGTACGTCAAGCGGCGGGTGACTCCCGAAGAGGCGCGCAGGGTCGCGGCGCTCGGGCTCGAAGGCATCGGCTTCATGCCCGAGAGCAAGCGCTTCTACCCCAACAAGGAGTTGGCGGCGAACGTGATTGGGTACGTGGGCCTGGACAACATCGGGCTTCACGGCATCGAGTCCGCCTACGACAAGGTGATTCGCGGTCGCGAGGGCAAGGTGCTCGTGCAGGCCGATGCGCGCCGGCACGCGTTCAGCCGCATCGAGCGCACGCCAACCTCCGGCGGCACGCTCGAGCTCACCATCGATGAGGGCCTTCAGTACATCGTCGAGCGCGAGCTCCGCGATGGCGTCATCGACAACCGCGCCAAGGGCGGCGCGGCGATCGTGATGGATCCCCACACCGGCGAGATCCTCGCGATGGCGAACTATCCGACCTTCAATCCGAACGCCTACAACGGCGCGGATCCGGAGGTGCGGCGCAATCGCGCGGTGCAGGACCTCTACGAGCCCGGATCGACGTTCAAGATCGTCACGGCGTCGGCGGCGCTGGAAGAAAAGGTGTGGCGCACCAGCGACATGATCGATGTCAGCTCGGGCCGGTACGACTTCGGTTCGAGCGTCGTGCACGACATGAAGCGCAACGGCATCCTGTCGTTCACCGACGTCATCGTCAAGTCCAGCAATGTCGGCGCGATCAAGATCGGCCTGCGCGTGGGCGCCGAGCGCATGGGGCTCTACGTGAATCGGTTTGGCTTCGGCCGTCCCGCATCGCCCGACTTCCCGGGCGAGAGTCCCGGCATCGTCTACAGCCCTGCGAAGCTGAACGAACGGGCGCTCGGTTCGGTGTCGATGGGGTATCAGATCGGCGTCACACCGCTACAGATGGCGACGGCCTTCAGCGCGGTGGCCAACGGCGGCAGCCTGATGGAGCCGCGCATCATTCGCGCGGTGGTGCGTGACGGTGTGCGCACGGAGATTGCGCCAAAGACCACGCGACGCGCGATCGAGGCGAGCACGGCGGCGCAGCTGACCTCGATTATGGAGCAGGTCGTCGAGGCTGGCACGGCCAAGGCCGCTCGACTGGACGGCTATACCGTCGCGGGCAAGACCGGCACGGCGGAGAAGCTGATCGACGGGCGCTACTCGAACTCCGAGCACAACACCTCGTTCGTCGGTTTCGTGCCGTCGAACGCGCCGGCGTTGACGATCATCGTGTTGCTCGACACGCCTCGTGCGCATGGCAACACCGGCGGCGTGACCTCGGCGCCCATCTTCCAGAAGATCGCCACCGCCTCGCTTCGTCACCTCGGCGTGCTGCCCAACAAGAATCCGCAGCCCCCGGTGATGGTGGCGCGGCGTGCCGAAAGCAACGTGACGCCGGCCAACGCGCCGCTTCCCGCGCGCGGCATCGTGACGCTGGCCGCCTCGGGCGATGGCACGGTCGTGCCCGATCTCCGCGGCATGGGCGCGCGCGATGCGCTGCGCGCGCTCGGTCGGCTTGGTCTCGGCGCGCGCGTGCAAGGCGACGGTGTCGTGGTCGATCAGACGCCGGCGCCGGGATTTCCGCTCGAGCCCGGCTCGACCTGTCTGATCGTGTTGGGCCGCGAGCCGGCACGTTCGACGGCTACGGCTGCTACTGGATCCGGTGGAGCGCAACCGTGACAACCGGCCAGGTCCTCGACACGCTCCGCGAGATTGTCGTCGACGACGCGACGGTCGCCAGCGCGGCGTCCGACGCCGTCGTGTCGGCCATCGTCTACGACTCGCGGCGGGCGGTCGAGGGCTCGGTGTTCGTGGCGTTGCAAGGATTGAAGGCGGATGGCGCGAAGTTCGCGTCGCAAGCGGTCGCCCGTGGCGCGTTAATTGTGGTGGGGGCCACGACACGGGCGGAGGGAGTGCAAGCGCCGTGGCTCGTCGTGTCCGACGCGCGTCTGGCGCTTGCACTACTCGCTGACGCCTTCTACGACCACCCGAGCCGCGAGATGCCGGTGATCGGCATCACCGGCACGAACGGGAAGACGACGACCGCGTACCTGCTGGCGTCGATGCTGGACGCGGCCGGCTCGCGCGCGGGACTGCTGGGCACGGTCGCCTACCGCATCGGCAACGAGGAAATCGAAGCCTCACGCACGACGCCAGAAGCGCCTGACGTCCAACGCCTGCTCCGCGACATGCTGGATCGCGGCTGCAAGTCGGCGGTGATGGAAGTGTCCTCGCATGCGCTGGCGCTGCGGCGGGTCGACGGCATGCGCTTCGCCGCGGCGGTGTTTTCGAACCTGACGCGTGACCACCTCGATTTTCACGAGAACATGGAGTCGTACTTCGGCGCGAAACGGCGGCTGTTCGAGATCCTGCCAGACGACGCGCCCGGCGTGATCAATATCGACGATCCGCGCGGCGCGGCGCTGGTCGAGGTCGCGCGTCGTCCGGTGACGTACGCGGTGACGCGCCCTGCCGACGTCACGCCCGGGCCGCTGGAGATCTCGCTGCGCGGGTTGTCCTTCGAGGTGCGCACGCCCGCCGGCGTGGTGCCGATGCGGTCGTCGCTCGTCGGCCGGCCGAACGTCTACAACATCCTCGCCGCAACCGCGACCGCCGTCGCGCTTGGCGTGCCGCTCCACGCGATCGCGGAAGGCGTTGCGTCGCT
>DAINCF010000630.1:0-3149 GCA_036732565.1 Vicinamibacterales bacterium | reverse complement strand
GGCGCCCGGAAGCGACAGCGTCACGTTCACCGTCGCCGGATCAGCCTTGGGAAAGAGATCGACGCCGAGCTCGCGGAACGAGAAGATCCCGAGCACCACCAGCGACATGACCAGCATGGTGGCGAAGACAGGCCGTCGCACGCAGAGTTCGGATAGCATGCCGCGCGTTCTCCTGAAGAGGCGTCAGCGAGTGTTGTCGGTGGTCGAAACCTTGAGCCCGGCAGCGAGCTTTTCCACGTCGCGGGCGACGATCGACTCGCCGGGCTTCACGCCCTCGGAGACTTCGATGCGCTCACCGAGGCGATCGCCGACGCTGATCTCACGCTCGACGAGGTGATCGCCCTCCACCACGAACACGCGGTTGACGCCGTAGCGGTACTGCAACGCGGTGTAGGGGACCGTCATGACGTTGTCCGCTTTGCTGCTCTCTATATGTACCCGCGCGAAGGTGCCAGGTTTGAGCAGCGCCTTGTCGTTCGGCACGCGCGCCTCGAACGAGAACGCGCGCGTCGTGGTATTCACCGCCGGGCTGATCCGGGTGATCTTCCCCGTCACCGGTAGATCCGGATAGGCGTCGACCCGCAGCTCGACCGGCTGGCCAATGCTCACCCATGGCGCCATCTTCTCTGGGATCTCCGCGGTGAGCTTCAGCGGATCCATGCGGACCACGCTGATGACCGGCGACTGCATCTTCACGTATTCGCCGAGCTGCACGAGCCGCTTCTGGACGTAACCGTCGAATGGCGCTCGGATACTGGCGTCGCGCAGTTGCCGCTGCGCGAGCTTCACCGATGCCGACGAGGCATCGATCTCGGCGCGAAGGTCCTTCGCGTTCTGCAGTGCGGACGCGTAGCCCGCTTGTTTCGCCCGCAGCGTCGCCTCGGCATCGTCGAGCGCCTGCTTCGGGAGGAGGTCGCGACGCCCCAGCTCCTTGGCGCGCTCCGATGCCTGGCGCGCCTGCTCCAACTCGGCGAGGGCCCTCTGGACGTCGGGAGTATCTTCGATGGCCGGCAGGCGATCGACGTCGCTGGCGCCATATTTCGCGAGCGCGCGCGCGAACGAGGCCGTCTGCTGGTCGACCGAATATTGCGACTTCTCGCGATCGAGCTCCACCAACGCCTGGCCCGCCAGCACGCGGTCGCCCAGATCGGCAACGATTCGGCTCACCTGACCTTCGGCTTGAGAGGACAGTGTCACTTCGTCTTCAGCCGCGAGCGTGCCGACGACCTCGATGGCGCGACGAATCGACTCGTCGCGAACCTGTTCGACGCGAACGGCCTGCGCCTGGTCTTCACGCGCGCGGGCCTGGCCGGAGGTCGGTGTGCCGGCGCACGCGGCGCCCATCACGGCCGCGAGGACGACGGCGGTCACGGATCCGTGACAGGCCTTCCCGATCAGAAGATGGCGTTGCGAAGTATGCATGGCTAGACGGGCCGCACCAGGAGCGCGGCGAGCAGCCTCGATCATACACAGGCCTGCCCTCGCTCCGTTAACCGCGAGACAACCGAATACAATTCGGCTCGTGACTCCCATTCCTCGCTCGCTGGCTCCTTGGATGCTGGTTCTGGTGTCTGGTCCGGCTGTTCTTGTCGGCCAAACCCAGCCCGCGGCTCCGCCAGCCGTGGTCGCCGGGATTCCCGTCAACTACGACGAGGCGAAAACCGGCCCGTACACGCTGCCCGATCCACTCGTGCTCGTGGATGGCACCCGAGTGCGAGACGCGAAGACCTGGACGACGCGCCGGCGGCCCGAGATCGTCCGGGTGTTCGAGGAACAGCAGTTCGGCCGCAGCCCGGGCCGGCCCGCCGGGCTCCGCTTCGACGTCTTCGACAAGGGCACGCCAGCGTTGAACGGCACGGCCACCCGCCGGCAGGTGACGATCGTCTTCTCGCCCGCCCCCGGGGCGCCCAAGGCCGATCTCCTGATCTACCTTCCTGCGAACGCGCGCGGCCCGGTCCCATTGCTGCTGAATATCAGCTTCAACGCGAACTCGACGACGATCGACGACCCCGGACTCAAGCCCGGTGAGGTGTGGGACCGCGAGAAGAAAACGCGGGTGCCGGCCACGGCGCGCCCGCTCGGAGCATTCAACCCCGCGCCGTTCCTCGCGCAGGGCATCGGCGTGGCGACGATGTACTACGGCGACATCGAGCCGGACTTCGCGGAAGGGTTCCCCCATGGCGTGCGCAAGCACTTCTTGAAGCCGGGGCAGACCGCGCCCGCGCCCGACGAGTGGGGCGCCATCGCGGCGTGGGGCTGGGGCCTGAGCCGCGCGATGGACTATCTCGAAACCGACAAGGGCGTCGACGCGAAGCGCGTCGCGATCGTCGGCATCTCGCGTCTCGGCAAGACCGTGTTGTGGGCGGGCGCGCGCGACCCGCGTTTCGCGATGGTGATCGCAAGCTGTTCGGGTGAGAGCGGCGCGGCGCTCAGTCGCCGCACCTACGGCGAGACAGTCAAGCACATGACCACCCGCTTCGGGTATCAGTTCGCCGCCAACTACGCGGGCTATGGCGATCGCCTCGACGCACTGCCGGTCGATGCGCACATGCTCATCGCGTCAATCGCGCCGCGTCCGTTGCTCTTGCAAACCGGCGACAAGGATGGCTGGTCCGATCCGAAAGGCGAGTTCCTCGCGGCCGTCGCCGCGGGTCCGGTCTACACGTTGCTCGGCAAAGAGGGGCTCGGCACGGACCAGATACCACCCGTCGGCACGCCGGTCTTTCACACGCTCGGCTACGTGATGCACGACGGTGGGCACGGCACGATTCCCGGCGACTGGGACCTGTTTCTGCAGTTCATGCAGATGCACTTCCAATCAAACGCAGGATCGGTGCGCCGATGATCTCGAGCCCCAACTTTACGTAGCGCAGGCCTTTAGGCCTGCCTAAAGATCCGACCCGGTGCACCGTCGGAACTTGTGGCAGGCCTGAAGGCCTGCGCTACGTACGGCAATGGGACCGCAGGTACGAGCGTCACGCTTTCGCCAGGATAATCAACAGCCCGCCTCCAATGGCGATGGCGTCCTCGATCAAGGCCGCTGGCCGGTCGCTGCCAAACGCCGCGGCCAAACGCGCGCGAACCGCGCGGCCGCCGAGCGTACCGACGATCGCCCCGACGATGCCGGCAACCATCCCGCCGGCGAGCGC
>DAINCF010000629.1:0-3166 GCA_036732565.1 Vicinamibacterales bacterium | reverse complement strand
CGGCACACTGTTCCTGGACGAAATCGGCGAGCTCGCGCCGGCGCTCCAAGCCAAGCTGCTGCGGGTGCTGCAGACGCATGTGGTCGAACGCATCGGTGGCCGCCGCCCCGTACCGATCGACGTCCGGATCGTCGCCGCCACCAATCGCGATCTCGAAGCCGCGATCGCGCAGGGTCAGTTCCGTCCGGACTTGTACTATCGCCTCAACGTGGTGGCGATTGCCGTCGCCCCGCTGCGACAGCGACGCGAGGACATTCCGCTCCTCGCGTCGTACTTCGTGCAGAAACACGCCGCCCGCTGCAAGCGCTCGATCAAGGGCATCTCGCCTGACGCGCGCAAGCTTCTCCTTCGATACGACTGGCCCGGCAACGTGCGTGAGCTGGAGAACGCGATTGAACGTGCAGTGGTGCTAGGCGCCACCGACGTCATCCATGCGGACGACTTGCCCGACACGCTGGTCGAGCACGGCCGCGCGGAATCCGCCGACGATGGTTTTCATGCGCGGGTGGCGGCACACAAGCGCGCCCTCATTCAGGACGCGGTGCACCGCACGGGAGGGAACGTCGCGGCCGCGGCGCGGGACCTTGGCCTCCAGCCGACGTACCTGCATCGGCTCATTCGCCAACTCGACGTCCGCGGCGAGCGCCCTGGTCCAAACGGCTGACCTCGCGCGGTTTCGAGATGACGTGGGTATGTATGTGACCTAGGGGCGGCTCGCGAGCCGCCCCTACACGGTCAGGTCGCCCAATCAACTCTCAAAAGCTCGCCACGAACGTCACGCTCGCCGAACGTCCCGGCGCAAGCACGAACCGCGGGTCGGTACTGGCGTAGTAGGTGTCGTCCAGGAGATTCCGGAGCAGCGCCCGCACCTCGAGGTTCGGGACGATACGCCATCCGCCGCCGAGATCCCAGAGTGTCGCGCCGGGCGCGGCAATCTCGCTTGGCCCGGGCCGATCGTCCTCGACGGCGAACATCAGACGCGTCTGCGCGTACCCCTTGGCGAGCTCCTTGCGCCCGACCAGCGAGAACGTGACCGGCGATACATCGTCGAGAAACGCATCATCGTCGAGCGAGACGCCACGGGCGACTTGCGTCGCGACCTCGACCGAATAACCGCGGCCGAGCTCGGTGCGGGCCTCCACCTCGAAGCCACGCAACCGGGCGCGTCCACGATTGCGGAAGAAGAAGAAATCGGTCTCGGTCGTATAGCGCTCGACCAGATCGGTGATGCGATATTGGTAGAAGTAGGCCGCCACCTGCGTGTTCGCCATCGTGTAGCGCGTGGCGAGATCGAACTGCAGGCTGGTCTCAGGCTCGAGGTCGGGATTCCCGGTGATGAAGCCTCGTCCCGACGGTCCCCTGAAGTAGCGATCCGAGAGCGTCGGGTCCCTGAAGCCGCGGGCGACCTGCGCCGTCACGGTGAAGCCGTCGAATGGTCCGACCGTCACCGCGCCAAAGCCGGAGGCCGCGCCGTTCGACGTCGAGCGGTCGCCGAAGTACCCGGCGACATTCTTCGTAGTCACTCGATCGAGGCGGACGCCGCCCGTGATACGCGCCAACGAACCGGCCGGCACTTCCACCTGGCCGAACACCGCCGCATCGAGCCGGCGGGCGCTATCGATCGACACGTTCACGTCATCGCGGGTCTGTGCGCCGCCGACATTGTAGGCCTGGTTGATGTCGAACGCCTCGAGCCCGTAGCGGCCGTTGAAGTCCACACCGACGTCGAACCGGGCCTGGCCCAGCGAACGTCGGCCAGTGGCTTTGACATGGAAATCGTTGGCGGACACGTCCGCGCGCTCGATGGTGCGGCCGGTGGTCGCCGTCGGAAAGCGATCCTGATCCGTGCGCTGCTCGACCGTGCCGAAGAATGTCGTCAGATCGAACCGGTCGAACCACGCGAGATCGGCGATCCCATACGACGCTGTCAATCGATGGGAGTTCTCGAACGGATAGTAGAAACGCACGGCCGTGGAGTTGTTACGCGGACGCTCGAAGTCGCGCGCGAAGTCGCTCTGCCACGAAACCGACAACCGACCCGCACCGAGGCGCCGGTTTCCGTTGATCAGAAAGCCGCGATCCTCCCAACCCGAGTTGAACACCTCGCCTTCGGGGCTGTCGTAGTCTTCGGCGTTCCGCACGTGTGCCTGGAACAGGAGGCCGCCGCCGCTGAACCCCTTGGAGACTTCGAACGCTCCTCGCTGCTCCGGCACACCCGCACCGAACGTGCCCGTGAATCGAGTGCGCAAAGGGCTCCGCTCCTCTGCCTGCCTGGTTCTCACCGAGATGACGCCCCCGAACGCATCGGAGCCGTAAGCGACGCCCCCGGGACCGCGCGCCACGTCGATGCCGTCGACAACAGCGGGGTCGAGAAAGGTGGCGCTGGGACCCACGCGCCGCTCCGAGCTCACGCGGCCGCCATCGATCAGCAGCAGCGTGCGACCGCGCGCGAGACCACGGACCGCGGGCACCGCCGCGTGGCCTTCAGACACCTGATTAACCCCCGCGACGGTCTCGAGCGCCTGCATGAGATGTTCGGGCGTGCGCCGCGCGATGTTCGTGCCGGACAACATGGTGGTCCCGGCCGCCGGCGTCGCCGCGATGCTCGGCGCCACGCCGAGCACGGTCAGGCTTTCGTCGGCCAGCGGATCGACTGTAATCGTGAGGCTCTGCAGGCTCTCGACGACCACTGGCTTGGCCACCTCGCCGCCCGGGAGGATCACCACGACCTGTGCGGGAAGCGGCGGCGCCGGTGTCCATTGGAATCGCCCGTCGTCGTCGGTGACGACAGAGCCCGGTCGACCGCCGATGGTGACGACGGCGCCGGCTACGGCGCCGCCGTTCCGCCAGACCACCTGCCCTTCCACCCGTTCTTGAGCCTGCTCAGCCCAGGCGAGCGAGGGGCCCGAGAACAGCGCGAAGGCCGCGATCAGAGATCGGATCATGTCCATGCAGTCCTGATGCTCAGGTTCGATCCTAGGACTGTAGGCGCGCGATCGATCTACTACCAGAGGCAGTAACAGGTGGGCGCCACGGGGGCGGAACGAGACGACCCTGCGTGCGTGGCGCGTAGTCGTTGCACGTTGTAGGGGCGGCTCGCGAGCCGCCCCCCTACTTCGACTCGTCCCAGATCACCTGGGCGTCGGCGCGGACGCGATTCTCGTTC
>DAINCF010000628.1:0-3168 GCA_036732565.1 Vicinamibacterales bacterium | reverse complement strand
CCTTAGAAGGCCGGTGCTCTATCCACCTGAGCTACGGGCGCGTGGGTACGCATGGTAACAAACCGTGCGCTCGCTCAGCGCGGAGCGGTGATGACGTCGATGGCCCACCGCTGCCGCTGGCGGTAGCCCGCACGGTCCGCGAAGTCCCAGTACCTGAAGCGAAACACATCGCCAAACTCGGCACGCGGTGGCCAATCCAGGCGGGAGAACGGTGATTGGGCGAATCGTGCTTGAAAGGCCGACTCCTCCACTGTTCGGTCGAGCACCAGCACCGGCCAGTACCCATGCCGCCGGACATCGTCGATGACCGCGTCGAACGACTCGGGGGAGAGGGCGTCGATCCGGACGATCATGCGTCCCGTGTAGTGCGCGAGGCCACCGCCATGCACGCTCGTGAAGATGGCGGCGTTGGCGGGCAACGCAGCCTTCAGGTAGTGACCCGCGACGATCAAGCCGGTTTGCTCGTTGTGGACGTTGAGCGCATAACGAATGCCCGCAGCCGGATAGACAGCCACAACCACGGCCGGCGCGAGCGTCAGACAGGCCAGCACACGCGATCGGGACTTCACCGCGGCCGCCGCGCGCGTGAGCACGCCCGCGAACAGGATGAACAGCGCGACGATGGCCGGCAGCATGAACCGCAACGAGAACAACGTGTCGTACTGCGTGTACGGCAAGTACAACAGATACGTGAGGGCGATGAAGCCGCTGGCCGACAGCATCACGGCTCTTGCGCGGATGTCGACTGCCTGGTTCGCGGGTGATCGCCACAGGACCACGGCCGCCGGCCATGCCAGCAGCAACAGCGGCGTGTGCACGGTCATGAGCAGCCGAGGGTAGAACTCGGCGTTGAGCCAGATGTTCGCGACTTGGAAGTAGGTTTGCGGGGTCAGGTAGCCGGTCCTGAAAGGGCTGCCGTACAACTCGTTCTGGGACCAGGCCACGACGAACGGGCCAATCGCCGCCACGCCCATGAACAGCAGGACGCGTCGCCATGGTGTATCGGCGCTGGTGTGACGGTCGCCCCAGCTGCGGGCAACGAGTGGGACCAAGATGAACACCAACGGACCGAGGTTCGGACGAACCATCATCGCGGCGGCGACCGCCGACCCGGATGCGGCGCTCGCGCCAAGCCCTGGCCGCAGGCTCATCACCCACGCCAGGGCCCAGAATGCTGCCGCCGGCACGTCGCTCATCGGCTGCGCCGCCAACGCCAGTGTCGCGGGACTCAGCGCGACGAGCACCGCGGCGAGCAAGCCGGCCCATTCCCCCGCGAGCCACGTCGCGAGCACGAACACGCACCACACCAGGAGTCCCGCGCATAGCGGAGGGACCAGATACGCCGCGAGCTCGCCGCCGACGCGGATGGCCGCGGCCATGAGGACCGGAAGGCCGAGTGGATAGGTTCCGACTTCGGTGCCAGCAAGGACGCCGAGTCGGAAGCCGTACGGCGTGAAGGCGTACTCGTGCGGCACCCACGTTGCCCACAACTGGAGCGGCAGCGGCGCCACCAAATCAGCAGACGCCCACCTCCGTGCCGTCTCGATATACCCACTGGCATCACTTGCCCACGGTGCGAAGGTGTTGCATCGAATGCCGACGGCGACGGTTAGTCCAGCAACGATGGCTGCGAGCCAGAACGCGACCGAGCGAGACAGAAGGGGGCGGGCTGTCAGAGCGATGGGCGGACCTCGACCTCAAGAGTAGATCGAACCTGTGGCTCGTCGATTCCGCCTGACTTTCTTCCAATCCGCCAGCACGCGGCCGATAGTAGGATGCGGCCGTGGCTCACCTGTTGCCTCGTCTTTTCGAAAGCAAGGAGTGGCAGTTCTTCGCCATTCTGTCGAAGGCGGATCGCCCTCTCGCCATCGCCTGGTGGACGCTGCTCGTCGTGCGCGGTGCGCTGCCGGCCGTCTTCGCGATTGCGATGGGGTGGCTCATCGGCGCCATCGAGCGAGCCGAGAGTCTCGCGGTCCCGCTGGCTCTAACCGGCGCGGTGTTCATCGTGCTGCAGGTCCTGCCGCCGATTCATCAGGCGGTCAGCAGCAACCTGGGCGACCGGACCGCGGCCTGGCTCTATGACCGGCTGACCGCGGCATGCGTGCGGCCGCCAGGCATCGGGCACCTCGAGGATCCCACGCTCGCCACGGACCTCACGGTCGCACGCGAGTTCGACACGGGCATGACGGGACCGCCACTGTCCATCTCGATGGACTTCATCGCCGATGGCCTGGTGTTGATGCTCTCCGGGATTGCGTGCGCGATCGTGCTCTTCGCCTACACCTGGTGGGCGCCGCTCGTGCTCGCGGGCGCCTGGTTGGCGACCCACTGGCTGCTGCGCGAGAGCGGCGTGTGGCGCGACCGCAATACCAACGAGGTCCGAGCGGCGCAGCGCGATGCCGACTACGCCTATCGCCTGGCCGTCGATCCCGCGCCGGCCAAGGAGCTGCGACTCTTCGGTCTCGCCTCCTGGGTCATCGATCGATTCGTGGCGCGGCGCACCCGTCTCCACGCGCTGCAGTACGAAGCGACCCGGCTTCGGGAGAAACCCGTCGCGTGGAGTCTGCTGATCGTCCTCGGCGCCAACGTGCTGTTGTTCTGGTCCCTGGCTCACGCGGTCATCAGCGATCGCCTGACGCTCGCGGAGCTCGTCGCCTTCGCCCAGAGCGCCGTGGGCGTGTCGGCGATTGCCTTCGGCGGCCTCAACTGGGCGCTCGACGGCGCCGCCGCGCCCGTGGCTGCCGTGATGCGCCTGGGGCCCGCGATGCTGCCGGCGGGCGGGCTCGCCTCGGGGCAGCGTCCATCGACCCGCATGCCCTCCCGCGAAATCCGTTTCCGCAACCTCACGTTTGCCTATCCAGGCCCGTCGACTGGCACGGCGGTCCTGGATGGTTTCGATCTGACGATTCCCGCCGGCTCGTCGCTGGCGATCGTCGGCCAAAACGGCGCCGGGAAGACGACGTTGGCCAAGCTGCTGTGCCGGTTGTACGACCCGCAAGCCGGCGCCATCGAGATCGACGGCGTCGACCTGCGCGAGCTCGATCTGAGCTCCTGGCGCGGCCGACTGACCGCGGTCTTCCAGGATTTCGTCCGCTTCGAGCTGCCCCTGCGCGACAACGTCGCGCCGGCAGGCGCTCCCGACGAAATCGTGCGTGCGGCGCTGGAATC
>DAINCF010000627.1:0-3207 GCA_036732565.1 Vicinamibacterales bacterium | reverse complement strand
GGAGCGTGTGAGCTATCGCACGCGTACCGCTGTAGGCGACGACCGGCTCACGCGTTGGAGGTTTGGCATCGACACCAGCTCGATGGGCGACCTGGCCTTTCTCGACACCGTCGTTCGCGCCGATGCCGTCGTCGTGGACTTCGTGGAAGCAACGGGCACGCAAAAGGCCAGCTCGAAGGTCCAGAAGAACCTCAACGAGATGTTGACGGACGCAGAGCGCTCCGCGGTTCGAGCCGGAATGGGCGAGAACGTGCGGATGCTCACCTACCGCGTCGACACGGTCGGCGCCGATGCCGCCGCGCGGCGAAGCACGCTGGCGTTCGCCAAGGCGATGGGCGCGGAGATGGTCGTCACCCCGCTCGCCTCGGCACCGATCGCGGACCTGGACACGGTGGCGCAAGAAGTTGGGATCGACATCGCCGTGCTCGGCGATCCCACTGGTGTGGCCAAAGCGCTCGCCGGTCGCAGCCCGCGGATCCGGGCGGCGATCGACACCGGGGCATTGCTGGAGCAGGGCAAGCTGCCCAAGGACGCATTGGCCAGCGTCAAGGATCGGCTCGGGTACGTGCGCCTTCGCGATCGTTCGGCGGTGGGGGCCGGGGCGAGCAACGTGAAGCTCGGCGCCGGGGCCGGCGATTTGACGACGTTCTTTCACGAGCTGAACAAGCTCAATCTGCGACCGTTGGTCTTGGTGCTCGACACGACGGATGTCGTGCGGTCGCCCGCCGACCTCAACGCTGCGGTCGAAGCGTTCGAGAACGTCGTGCAGCCGGCGTATGGCTCATACGTCACCGAGCTGTCGCGCACGGCGGCCCCTCGCCTGGCGCTGGTGCGGAGCGGACCGAACGAGGAGTTGCTGCCGCACGTCATCAAGCGCCGAAACGAAGAGGCCGCGCGGAAGATCGAGGCCGCCATTCCGCAGCAGGCATACGCGACGCCGAAGAAACCGCGCAAGCTCCTGGTCGTCGATATCTCTCCGGCAGGCATGTCGCACAGCACGGTCCCGCACGCGAACCATCTGCTGATGGCGATGGGCAAGAAGACCGGCGCCTGGGAGACGGTGCTCGACAACGACATGAACAACTTGAAGTACCCGAAGATCAAGGAGTACGACGCGGTGTACTTCAACAGCAACGTCGGCGAGCTGTTCGCCGAGCCGGCGGTGCGCGAAGGGGTGGCCCGCTACGTTCGCGAGGGCGGCGGGCTGGGCGGGATTCACGGCACGCCGTGGGCGTCGCGCAACTGGGACGAGTTCGCGGAGATCATCGGCGCCAAGTCCGCGCCGCATCGCATCGAGCAGGGCGTGATGCGCGTGTACGACGCGTCGAGCCCGATCATGAAGCCGTTCGGCACCAAGCCGATGCCGTTTCGCGAGGAGTACTACCGGTTCGAGCACGACGGAGCCGGGCGGCTGCGGTGGGACGGCGCGCGCGTGTTGCTGACGGTCGATCTCGACGACCCGAAGATCGAGCCGCGGCCGTGGGACGGCTACAAGCGCCCGGACAACATCTATCCCGTCACCTGGATTCGCAAGTACGGGCAGGGTCGCACGTTCTACTGCTCGCTCGGCCACATTCCCGAGACGTTCATGACACCGGAGATCGTCGGGCACCTCCTCGCGGGCGTCCAATTCATGCTGGGCGATCTGGACGCTGACACGACGCCCAACCCTCCACCGGCGACGGTGAGGCGCTGACTCCAACATTCGTAGGGGCCGGCTTCAGCCGGCCCTGAGGTCCGCCTGAAGGCGGACCCCACGCCAGGTCCGGGAGTAGGAACTATGAATACAACACTCACGCGTCGAGATTTCACGAAGGCGGTCACCGCCGGCTTCGCCACCGCCGCAGCGGCCACACTCTCAGCAGCGCCGGAGCGGAAGCTCAAGATCGGCCACACCTGCATCACCTGGGGCACGTTCACGCGCGCGCCCGAAACCCTCGAAGCGGCACTGAAGGACATCTCCGCGCAGGGCTTCTGGGGATTCGAGACGTTCCCGCAGGTGATCGCGGACTGGGAGAAGCAAGGGAAGCTGGCCGACCTCCTCGATCGCTACAAGGTGCCACTCACCTCCTGCTACTTGACGGTCAACGTGACCGATTCGACGAAGCGCAAGGAGACGCTCGCGCAGGTCATCGAGATGAGCAAGGTGGTCAAGAAGCACGGCGGGAGGTTCCTGGTGGTCTCGGCGAACTCGGTCCGCGACATGGGCGGATATGACTTCGCCGCGCACCGCCAGAACATCATCGAGAGCCTCAACGAGTACGGCAAGGCGATCCACGACATCGGGCTCGGCACCGGGCTTCATCAACACACCGATACCGCGATCGACTTGCGCGATCAGGTGTACGCGGTCATGGAGGCGGTGGACACGCGCGTCATGAAGTTCGCACCCGACGTCGGCCAGCTCCAGAAGGCCGGCGCCGACGCCGCCAAGGTGGTGAAGGACTTCCTGCCGATCACCGTCCACATGCATCTGAAGGACTACAAGGGCTGGGAGCACTTCTCTGGCTACTGCCCGATCGGTCAAGGCAAGGTCGACATCAAGGCCATCCTCGACATGGTGGAAGGCGCCAACACCAACGCCAACATCATGGTGGAGCTCGATCCCTCGCAGAACGCGCCGATGACGCCCCTCGAGACCGTGCAGGCGACCAAGAAGTACCTGCAGAGTCTGGGCTACGCCTTCCGGACGAGCTGACGGGTGAGAGACGCGTCCGTGAATCGAGTCGGCTGGCTGTCGACGTTGCTCGTGGGCGTCGCGCTGCAAGGTGCCGCGGTCCCCGCGCAGGACAGACCGTACACTGCCTGGCGGCAGTTCGGAGGGACCGCGGATTCGATGCAGTACTCCGCGCTGAAGCAGATCGACAAGCGCAACGTCGCTCGTCTCGAGCGCGCCTGGTTCTATCCCGTCCCTGGCGAGCCGGAGCGGCTCGTGTTCAACCCGCTGATCGTCGACGACGTCGCCTACGTGCTGGGCGAGGGCCCCTCGATCGTCGCGCTCGATGCCGCGACCGGCACACCGCGATGGTCGCGCAAGATCGACGGCAACACCTCGGAGCGCGGGCTGCACTACTGGGAGAGCCAGAACCGCTCGGATCGGCGACTGCTCTTCTGGGCGAACAACTACCTTCAAGCCATCGACGCGCGCACGGGCGAGCCGATCGCGACGTTCGGCGCCGGCGGTCGCGTCGATCTACGAGAGGGACT
>DAINCF010000626.1:0-3245 GCA_036732565.1 Vicinamibacterales bacterium | reverse complement strand
GATGCTCGTCAAGGCCGGCGCGATTCCCGCGCCGGCGTCGATTGCGCCCTATCGGCATGCGCTGAGCGCTCACGAGTACGAGATCGTCAAGGTGCTCGAGGGCCAAACGTCCGATCGCCGCTTGCTCGTCGCCCACTGGGTCATCCGCGACGCGGTCGTGCTGCCGGATGCGCGGTCCGTGGGACAGGTCTATCGACTCGCGGTCGAGCGGTACGAGGCGCATCCGGAGCTCGAAGGCGAGCGATTGATCCAGGCGAGCGACCAGCCCGATCTGCCGCTGTATTACGACGTCGGGTCGCCGGTCCGCCGCAGCCCGGGCGAAGGCGAATAGCGCGAGAGCCTCCACCGTCCACGATGGTCTTCAGCTCGTACCTCTTTCTCTTCTACTTCCTGCCGGTCGCGCTTCTGCTCTACTACGCGGCGCCGGTGCGCGCCAGGCACGCGGTGCTGACGGCGCTGAGCTATCTGTTCTACGGCTGGGCCAATCCGCTGTTCTCGCTTCTACTCCTGACCTCGACGCTCATCGACTACATCGCCGGCCTGGTCATGATCCTGGGGAGTCCACGCCATTGGTGGTCGGGCGAGATCCGTCGACTCGAGCCTGGTGCTCCGCGGACGCGCCGCCAGCGAACAGCGCTCGTCGTCTCGATGTGCTCGAACCTCTTGATTCTCGGGTTCTTCAAGTACTTCAACTTTTCCGTCGACAGCTACAACGGGCTGATTGCCTGGCTCGGACTATCGGGACTCCAAATCGATTCGGTGCTCCGCATCACCTTGCCGCTCGGGATCAGCTTCTACACGTTTCAGTCCATGAGCTACGCGATCGACGTCTATCGTGGAGATGCGAAGGCGGTTCGCAGCTTCATCGACTTCGCGTGTTTCGTGACGATGTTTCCGCAGCTCGTGGCCGGGCCGATCATCCGGTTTCAAGAGGTCGCCGACCAGCTCCAACAGCGCACCCATACGATCACGAAGTTCGCGCGCGGCGTGGCGTTCTTCTCGGTGGGCCTCGCCAAGAAGGTGCTGCTGGCGAATCCGTGCGGCAAGGTCGCGGATTTGGCGTTCGACGCCGGATCCTTGCACGTCGTCGACGCCTGGTATGGCGTGACGGCGTATGCGTTTCAGATCTATTTCGACTTCAGCGGCTACTCCGATATGGCCATCGGCCTGGGCCTGATGTTCGGCTTCGTGTTCCCGAAGAACTTCGACTCTCCGTACCGGTCGCAGTCGATCACCGAGTTCTGGCGTCGCTGGCACATCTCGCTGTCGACGTGGCTCCGCGACTACCTCTACGTACCGCTGGGTGGCAGTCGAAAAGGGCCGATCCGCACTTACGCCAACCTCTTCATCGTGATGCTGCTCGGTGGGCTCTGGCACGGCGCCTCGTGGAACTTTCTCATCTGGGGAGGCTTGCACGGCCTGCTGCTGGCGTTCGAACGGGTGCGCGGAAAGACCACGCCGTACGGACGATTGCCGGCAGCGTTCAGAGTGGCGCTCACGTTTGGCGTCGTGCTGGTCACGTGGGTGTTCTTCCGTGCGTCGGACCTGCCCGCGGCGGGACGATATCTCGCGTCGATGTGGGGTATGGTCGACCCTACCGACGGCGCAGCCCTGCTGTCGGGCATCGTGTATCAGCCGTACTACTTGCTGACGTTTGCGGTCGCGGCGCTGGTGACCTGGACATGTCCGCAGACCTGGGAGTGGTCGCGCACGATCACCGTGCCGAAAGCGGCCGCGGTCGCGGCGCTGTTCCTGCTCTCGACGCTGATGCTGACGACGCAAGAGTTCAACCCGTTCATCTACTTCATCTTCTGATGGCAACCGGTATCGGCACAGACCAAGTCGCTTCGCCCCTCACGCGGGAGCAGATCGCACATCTGGAGGTGGGGCACACGAACGTGACGCCCATGCTCGCGCGATCGATCGTGGTGTGGTTCCTTTCGTCCCTGGTCGCCCTGCCGATGATTGAGCTCGGTATGTCTGGTCGCGACCCGGCTGAACCATCCGCGTGGACACACCTGACGAGCGTGCCGCGCGCGATCCGGGAACGGCTCGATGCGCTTCGACAATCGGAACCCGATGCCGGGCTATGGACGCGCACTGTCACCGCCAACCGGGCTGTGCTTGCGGGTCTCACGGCATTCGAGACCGCGCTCGAAGACGTGTCGCCCGTGGGGCGCCTTCTGCGGCCGCCGACGCAGGTCGTCCTGACCGGCTGGCTGGGGACGGGGAACGAGCGCGTGTATGCCGGGCGCGATCGCTGGCTGTTCTATCGGCCTGACGTCGAGTACGTCACTGGGCCGGGGTTCCTCGACCCGCGACAACTTCAGCGCCGCGTCTTGTCGGCGAGCGAGTTCGAGGCGCTTCCGCAGCCGGACCCGCGTCCGGCGATTCGGCAGTTCAAACACGACCTCGACGCGAGAGGCATCACGCTCGTGCTGATGCCGACGCCGGTGAAACCCACCGCACATCCAGAGCGCCTTGCAACCGCCACCTCGATCGCGCAGAACCTCTCCTACGACGTGTTCGTCGAAGAGCTCCGGCGCGAAGGCGTGCTCGTCGTCGACGCCGCGATCGAGATCGCGCGGCTGCGTGCCGAATCAGCGGCTCCGATGTATCTTGCGACCGACACGCATTGGCGGCCGGAAAGCATGCAGCGGGTTGCCGAGGCGCTGGTGGCATTTCTCCTCGCGCAGGTACCGCTGCCTGCGGTCGGTCCTGAGCGCTTTCGGGTCGAGCCTCGCGAGGCGCGGCAGCGCGGCGATACGGCGGTGATGCTCGATCTTCCGGCCGGGCAAACTTTGTTTCCACCGGAGCGCGTCCCACTTCGCTTCGTGTTGGGGCCGGACGGCGATCCGTGGCGCCCCTCGCGCGACGCCGACGTCCTCGTACTGGGCGACAGCTTCAGCAACATGTACTCGCTCGGCACGATGGGCTGGGGCGAAGCGGCTGGCCTGGTCGAACAAGTGAGCGTCCTGCTGCAACGACCGATCGATCGCATCGTGCAGAACGATCAGGGCGCCCACGCGACGCGGGCCATGTTGGCGCGCGAGGTAGATGGCCCCGTGGACCGGCTCGCCGGCAAACGGGTCGTCATCTGGCAGTTCGCCGCGCGCGAGCTGGCGTTCGGCGACTGGCGAGTCATTCCGATTCCGCCAGCCCGCGCACCGCGGTGAAGTCAAAGCGGCTGAGAGCAGGTTGCAGAATTACGCGTGGGGTCCGCCTTCAGGCGGACCTGGGCCGGC
>DAINCF010000625.1:0-3265 GCA_036732565.1 Vicinamibacterales bacterium | reverse complement strand
TACGTAGCGCAGGCCTTCAGGCCTGCCTCGACGGCGCGCGACGGTGTTGGCAGGCCTGACGGCCTGCGCTACGTACGCCACCGGTAATTTTGCAACGCTGTCTTAAGCTGATGTCTGCGCTTTCACGGCCTTTGATGTAGTGATGCACGGCCGACATGACGTCGCCCACCACAACGGACCTCTTGATCATCGGCGCCGGCCCCTTCGGCCTGTCGATGGCCGCACACGCCCGCCACCTGGGAGTCGATCACGTCATCGTCGGCGAGCCGATGCAGTTCTGGCGATCGCAGATGCCGAGCGGCATGTATCTGCGGTCGGCCTGCGACTGGCATCTCGACCCCGAAGGCGAGGACACCGTCGAGGCATTCCTGCGCACGCAGGATCTACGCCCCTCCGATCTCGAACCGCTCTCGCGCGAGCGGTATCTCGAGTATGCCCACTGGTTCCAGGCCCGCAAGCAGATCGAACCGTGGCCTGTTCTGGTCGAGCGACTGCCATCCGCCTCTGGCCCAACACGCAGGTCATCGGGCACCGTGAGCTCGCCGACGGGACCTTCGCCGTGACGCTCGAGGGCCAGGACGGCCCTTACGTGCTCGAGGTCCATCGGATCGTGCTGGCCACCGGCTACAAGGTGGACATCGGCCGCGTGTCGTTCCTGACGCAGGGCAATCTGCTGCCGCACCTGCAGACGGAGACCAAGGTGCCGACGCTCGACGAGCATCTCCAGAGCAGCGTCCCTGGCCTCTTCATGACGAGCATGCTCGCGACGCGCGACTTCGGCCCCTTCTTCGCGTTCACCGTATCGGCCCGGGTGTCGGCGAAGCTGATCGGACAGGCACTCCGTCCAAGCTGACCGCCCGACTCGTCGCTCCGCCCTGGTGCCAGGGAGCGCTAGAATGACCGGGCAGCTCCCCAGCTGGGCGCCCTGCCTTCACCCACGTTTGGAGGTCGGGCATGTTCAGGGTTTTACGCACACACGGCGGTGCGGCAATCGCCCTCGCTGTGTTACTCGGAGGTGTGGCGGTCACCGCGCAAGGCAACAGTGACAAGGTCTCGTCGCAGCCGGTCGGCACCATGCAGATCGCGAGCCTGGCAGGCGCTTCAGGTCCTATCTACGACTTCGGCTTTGCGGTCACCAATAACTTCACGCCCGTCGGCGGCGGCGGCGGAGCCGGCAAGGCCTCGCTGACCGCGGTGGAGGTGACGCGTCGACCCGATGCCGCGTCGCCGTTGCTGTTCAGGAACGCCGTCCTGGGCGTGCAGATGCCATCGGTGCAGCTCAACGTATTCGGAGCGGGCAAGTCGAGTCAGGAAGCGATGTACGTGCTCAACGACGCGTTCGTGTCCGGGTTCAGCAGTAACGACGGCCTGGAGCGTGTTTCCTTCACCTACCGCACCATCGAAGTGCTCGTCGGCGGGGCGCAGTTCTGCTTCGACCTCTCCACGAACTCGAGCTGCTGACGAACGAGGAGAACAGAGGACATGGCGGGGTGGTGAGACTCCCCCACACCCCTTCCGCCCACCTCTCATGCCGATTTCTGCGGTTGGTACCGGTGCGCGACGACGCCAGAACTGAACGTCTTGGTGTCCAAGAGCTTGAGAGTATTGACGCCCATGTGGTCGAAAATCCGTGGCCCCTCTCCGAACGTGAACGGAAACACGAGAATGCGGATTTCATCCACCAGACCATGCTTGAGCATGGTGTGCGTCAGCTCTCCTACCCCGTACTGAAGCAAACTCTTGCCCGGCTCTTGCTTGAGCTTCGCAATCTCCTCGGCAACATCCCCCTGAATGAGCGTCGCGTTCCAGTCGAGCGGCGCCTTCAACGTTCGTGAGGCGACGTACTTGGGCATGCCGTTCATCCTGTCGGCGTCTGGCCCTGTTCTGGTCGGCCACACCTGCGCGAAGAACCCATAGGTTTTCTGACCCATCAGGAGCGCGTCCGGCATGAACAGGAGCTCGTTGAGATACTCGACAACATCCGTGCTATGGAACGGGAAGATCTGTTTCCAGAACTCCAGATTCTCGCCACCCATGCCGCCATCGAGCGACACCTCAGCCTCTACGATGATTGTTCGCATGGTCTGATGCTAGTCAGGTTCTTCCTGGGCGGCTGTCAAGAACCGCCAGGAAGACGTCCGCGCCCGCGTGCCCGCATCGGGAGCTTGTCAGATGGGGAGCGCGGCCGCGTCCAGCGCATCGGGCAGCGCTCGTCCTTCGGCGAGGCCGCTGCGCGCCTGATTCACGAGCACCCTGGCGTCCGCATTCTTCCCCAGGCTGCACCATAACCGGGCACGGCTGATCGCGGCCCGCAGGAACAACTGTCGCGCACCCTGGCTGTCGGCGATCTCGAGAGCCCGCCCGAAATCGGCGTCCGCGAGACGATGCGAGTCGGCATCGCCATCGCTCGAGAGGTGAAGCTCACCGCTCAGTCGATACAGCTCCGGGAGATAGAACCGCTCACCAGGGCGATCGCGGGTCGCCAGGGCCTCCTCGATGCTGCGCCGGGCCTCGCCGAAGAGACCGCTCTTGGCCTGCGCGTCCGCCAGGAGCCCGAGCCAGTGCGGCTTGTACACCTCCGAGCCCGTCGCCTCGGCGATCCGCAGCCCCTCGACCAGCACTGATCTGCCAGTCCTCGCGTCTCCGAGGTCGGCCATCGACCATCCAAGCAGGCAGCTGCTCCACGTCAGCAACAGAGGAAAGCTGTGCTCGCGGGCGATCCGATGCGCGGCCGCCGCGAAGTCCCGCGATGCCTCCGCCTCCCGGCGGAACTGATGCACGGCTGCCGCGTGCGTCAACGCGAACGCGAGGGTGAACGGATGATCCAGCTCACGTGCGTGCGCGACGGCCTCGTTCATCATCGTCAGCGCGGCATCCGGTTGTCCCAGCAGCGCCAGCGCCCTGGCACAGTGCGCGCGGCCGCAGACTTCGGTGTCGTGGCTGCCGTACGCGAGCGTCTTCGGATCGCCGCGATCGGACTGGCAGAGCCCGATCCCCTCTCGCGCGTGCGCTTCGGTGCCGCGGAGATCGCCCAGGAGGAACGACGTGCTCCACCGCGCGTGGTGAGCCTGCAGGAGGTGGGCGGGGTCGGCGCACTGATGCGCCAGCTCGAAGAGCCGATCGGTGAGGCGACACGCCTCGTCGAGCCTCGCTCGCGCACTGTAGAAGATCCAAAGATTCCAGAGCGCGGGAAACACCTGCGGTGAGGCGCCGCGCCGCACACCGAGCTCGGTCGCGCGCTCGTACGCGCGGGCGACCGCCGGCG
>DAINCF010000624.1:0-3297 GCA_036732565.1 Vicinamibacterales bacterium | reverse complement strand
AATCAGGTCTCGGCGGGCACGCTGCTGCCGCAGGGTTCCACTGCGCTCGACAGCGTCAGGCGCGTGCTCGGCTTCGTGCCCTCGAACCTCGAAGCGTTCGCCCAGATCGGTGCGGGTCTGCTCGGCTTCGTCGACGAGCGCTTCGTCAGCGCCTATTCGGGGCGCGACACCTTCCGCGTGCTCCTGAGCTGCCTGGACGTCGAGGGCCAGCTGTCCGGTCGAGATCCGGTCAATCAGTCTCTCTACGTCTGGGGAAAGACGATGCTGCCGAACTACATCCTGAGCAACCTCGGCGATCGGATGGAGATGGCGCACTCGGTCGAAGGTCGTCTGCCGTTTCTCGATCATCATCTCGTGACCGAGGCGGCACGCATGCCGGTGTCGATGAAGATCAAGGGGATGACGGAGAAGTACGTCCTGCGGGAGGCGGCGCGCCCCGTGCTGACCGACACGGTCTACCATCGCCAGAAGCATCCGTTCATGTCCCCGCCCGCGACGGTGCAGCGCGACGGACGGCTCTACACCTTCCTTCAGGACACCCTGCGCAGCCCGGCGCTGGACGGTCCGGGCATCTACGATCGAGCGAAGATCCGGCCGCTGCTCGACGCCCTTCCGACACTGGACGCCGCCAGCCACGGTCGCGTCGACGCGCTGCTGATGTGGATGACCAGTTTATGTGTCATGCACCAGAGACTGGGGATGGAGGCGTAGGGAGGTAGGGGCGGTTCGCGAACCGCCCCTACGGCACACTCGATTGGCCCGCCTCTTGCTCTGGTAGCGTATCTGCGCCTTGCCTGCGAGCCACACTCGAGCATGAAGCTAAAGCTGACCGTTCCGCGACACCTTCTCAACCTTCGCTTGCCGAACGCCTGGATCAGGCGTATTGAGATAATGCAGAAGGAAGGGCGGATCGTGGAGAACCTACGGGCGCTTCGCACACGGGCCGTGCCTGCGATTCGCCGGCATCCTCGCGTGTTCGTGACGTTGGTGACGTTCGTCGCCGTCGCGTTCTGGACGGTCAGCGCCGGCGCGGTGCTCTTTACGCGCGCAGTGGCCAACGGCTTGCCCAACCGCTCGGCGGTCGGCCGCATCGCCGAGATGGCCCGCGCGTCGACGCTCTACGACGTCAAGGACCGCGCCGCATTCACCATCTTCAAAGAGCAGCGCCTCGAAATTCCGTTGGAGGCGATGTCGCCCAACCTCGTGCGTGCGATCATCGCCATCGAAGATCAGCGCTTCTACGACCACGACGGCGTCGATGTCATCCGCGTGGCCGGCGCCGCCTTCGCGAACTTCCGCGAGGGGCGCCGCGCGCAGGGCGGCAGCACCATCACGCAGCAGCTCGCGCGGCAGTCGTTGCTCACGCCGGACAAAACCTATACGCGCAAGGTCCAGGAAGTCGTCCTCGCGGCCCTGATCGAAGGGGAATACTCGAAGGACGAGATCCTCGAGCTCTATCTCAACAAGGTGTATTTCGGCGCCGGCCTGTACGGCGCCGAGGCGGCCTCGCTCGGCTACTTCGGGAAGCACGCGTCGGAGCTGACGGTGGCCGACGCGGCGCTGCTGGCCGGCCTCGTCAAGTCACCGTCGACCTGGGCGCCGACCGTCAACATGGAGCGTGCGGTGCAGCGCCGCGTCGTGGTACTCGATGCGATGCGCGACAGCGGTGTCATCGAGGAAGCGGCGTACGACGAGGCGCGCAACACCAAGGTGGTTCTCGTCGACGCGCTCAGGAAAGAAGAGCCGTACGGGCAGTACTTCAAGGAGCAGGTGCGGCAGGAGCTGGTGGAGAAGTTCGGCCACGAGGTCGTGTACGTCGGCGGCCTCCGCGTCTTCACGACCGTGGATCTCGACATGCAGCGGGTGGCCGAGACCGAAGTGCAGCGGCAGATCAAGGTGATCGAGGACCGGCGCGCGGCGGCCGCGAAGCGACGGGCGGCAGCAGCCAGCGGCGCCGCCAGGACCGCCCCGGTCCCTGCTGGACCTCCGCTTCAAGCGGCGCTCGTGGCCCTGGATCCCAACACCGGCGAAGTGCGCGCGCTCGTCGGCGGTCGCGACTTCGCCTCGTCGAAGTTCAACCGGGCATTGCAGGCGCAGCGTCAGCCCGGTTCGGCGTTCAAGCCGTTCGTCTACGCCGCGGCGCTCGAGGCCGGGTTCACGCCGGCGTCGCTCATCGAGAACCTCGACGTGCCCATCCAGACGTTGCAGGGGGACTGGGTCCCCGAAGACGGTCACTCCGACGCCACTGAGCTGACGATGCGGGCGGCGCTGAAGATTTCGAGCAACCGCGCCGCGGTGCGGATGCTCGAGGACGTCGGCATCGAAAAGACGGTGGCGTACGCGCAGCGCCTGGGTGTGGGCTCCCTTCCCAGCGTGCCGTCGCTCGCGCTCGGCTCCGGCGAGGTCACGCTGGAGTCGCTCACCTCCGCGTACGCGGTGTTCGCCAGCGGAGGCGTCCGGCGGCCGGCGACGTTCATCCGTCGCGTAGAGGACGCCGAAGGCACGGTGCTCTACACCGCGCCGATCGAAGAGGAGCGCGTCATCACGCCACAGTCGGCCTTCCTGATGAGCCAGATGCTCCAGGACGTCATCAACTCGGGCACGGCATGGAAGGCCCGTGAGCTCGGCTTCCGATTGCCGGCGGCGGGGAAGACGGGCACGACCAACGACTATCACGACGCCTGGTTCGTCGGCTACACGCCAAGCCTCGTCACCGGAGTCTGGGTCGGCTTCGATCAGCCCCAGCCGATCATGGCGAGTGGCTACGCCGCCGACGTCGCCGTGCCGATGTGGGCCGGCTTCATGCGCGAGGCGACGAAGGACGACAAGTCGGAATGGTTCCGTACGCCGGAGAACATCGTCGGCGTTGCCGTCTGCCGCTTGTCGGGTCGTCGTCCGGCCGACGGCTGCGAGCACGCGATGCTCGTCAATGACGACGGATCGACCGTGACGAAGTCGACGATCTACACGGAGTATTTCGTGCGCGGCACCGAGCCGCACGACACCTGTCCGTATCACGTCGGCCGGTCGATCTTCGGACGGATGGCCGGCTGGTTCGGTGTGTCGCCGGACGTCTCCCCGAATCGGACGGCTGACGAGCCGGCGCCCGCCACTCAAGACGCGACCGCCTCGCCCGATCGCCCCGCTGCTGCGACGGATTCCGCCGACGCGCCGAAGCCGGAAGAGAAGAAGCGCGGCTTCTGGTCCCGCGTCTTCGGCCGCGGCAAGGCGTCCGACAAGAAGGATAAGAAGCCGTAGGGGCGGTTCGCGAACAGATCGGAAGTCGTGTAGGGAAAG
>DAINCF010000623.1:0-3300 GCA_036732565.1 Vicinamibacterales bacterium | reverse complement strand
CGGCCCTGGACGACGCGGGATTGGCGCCGGAGCGGGTGCGCTATCTCAACGCGCACGCGACGTCCACGCCGCTCGGGGACCGGGCCGAGGCGGTCGCGATTGCGCACGTGTTCCGTGACCACGCGACGCGCCTGGCGGTGAGCTCCACGAAGTCGATGACGGGCCATCTGCTCGGGGGCTCAGGCGCGCTCGAAGCCGGCCTCACCATCCTCGCCCTGCGGGATCAGGTCGCGCCGCCGACGACCAATCTCGATCGGCAAGACGAGGACAATCCGCTGGATCTCGTAGCCAACGCGGCGCGGCCGCTCGAGATGACCCACGCGATGACCAATTCGTTCGGCTTCGGCGGCACCAACGCGAGTTTGATTTTCGCCCGCACCTGGCAGGCCTGAAGGCTTGTGCTACGTACAATTGCGCACCGAGCTAGGCGCCGCCTTGCGCTGGAGGAAGGAATCTGATGGCCGGGCTGATTGAAGCGATCGCGATCAAGCGCAAGATGTACTTCGAGTTCGAGGATGCGCCGTATCACTGCCTCGACGTCGAGGTGTCCAAGCCCACGGCGCGCGGAGGGCAGACGCTGGTGCGCCTCAAGATGCGCAACCTGTTGACGCGCGCGGTGTTCGACAAGACGTTCAAGGCCGGCGAGAAGTTCAAGGAGCCGGACCTCGAAATGAGTCCGGCGTCCTACCTGTATGGCGACGCCGACGGCTTCCACTTCCTCGATCAGTCGAGCTTCGAGACGCTCACGCTCAGGCTCGACACGCTCGGCGATGACGCGCGGCTGCTCGCTGACAATGTGCTCGTGCAGGTGCAGCTGTTCAACGGCCGTCCGATTGGCGTGCAGTTGCCGCCGCATGTCGAGCTGCGCGTGACGGAGACCGAGCCGGGTGTTCGCGGCGATACGGCGAGCGGCGGGGTGACCAAGCCGGCGACGCTCGAGACCGGCCTCGAGATTCGCGTGCCGCTATTCATCCAGGAAGGCGAGAAGATCAAGGTCCACACCGAGACGCGCGAGTTCGCCGGCCGGGCGTAGCGTCGCGGCTCCAGTCAGATCGACAGCAGGCATCCTTTTGCAACGCTCCACGAGATGACGCGCGCGACGATCGATCTCCTCAGCCAGCGACTCCGCAACCAGAAACTCGTCGGATCGACGCTTCGCGACGCCGCCGCGATCGTGGCGTGGCTGGGCGCGGTGCAGTCACAGGATTACCCCGGCGCGAAGTGGGCGCTGGGGCAGCGTGCGATCGGCGTGACCGACGCCGACGTCGAGCGCGCGTACAACAACGGCGCCATCCTCCGGACGCACGTGATGCGCCCGACGTGGCACTTCGTCGCGCCCGCGGACATCCGATGGCTGCTCGCGTTGACGAAAGCGAGAGTCTTCGCGCTGATGGCCCCGTACGACCGCCGGCTCGAACTGGACGCGGCGCTGTTCTCGCGCGCCCATACGGTGCTGACGCGGGCGCTGCAGGGCGGGACGTCTCTGACGCGCACCGAGCTCGCCACGGCGCTGGCCAGGGCCAAGATCGTCGCCCAGGGCCAGCGATTGGCGCACCTGATGATGCGTGCCGAGTTGGACGCGGTCGTGTGCAGCGGTCCCATGCGCGGCAAGCAGTTCACCTACGCGCTGCTCGAGGAGCGGGTGCCGCTGGGGCCTCGCCTGTCACGCGACGAGGCGCTCGTCGAGTTGACCAGGCGGTACTTCACGAGTCACGGCCCCGCGACGGTCAGAGACTTCGCATGGTGGTCCGGGTTGACGATGCGTGATGCCAGGGTCGGTATCGAGTCGACCCGACCCGCGCTGACGCACGAGTCGATGGATGGCCTGACGTACTGGCTCGGGCCTTCCGCGCTCGCGGCACGTCGGCCCGCGCAGCCGTTTGCGTATCTCTTGCCCAACTACGACGAGTACGGCATCGCGTACAAAGATCGCGACGCGTTCGTCGACCGGCTGCTGCTGCAGCCGACCGCCGGCGCGACGGAGTTCCCGCATCTGGTGATCGTCAACGGGAAATGGGTCGGCAGTTGGAAGCGGACAATGGCCACGGAAGCCGTCAGAGTCGAGCTGAAGTTGCGGCGAAGGCTGAAGGCAGACGAGCTCGCGAAGGTGGTCTTGGCAGCCGAGCGCTACGGGAAGTTCTTGAGGCTTCCCGTAACGTTGTCGGCCGCGTGAGTGGAGCTCCTACCGCACATGCAGCAGGAGCTTGCCGGTCGTGGCGCGGCTCTCCAGATCGCGATGCGCGCGCGCGGCCTCGGCCATCGGATAGCTCGCCGAGATCCTGACCTTGAGCGTGCCGGAGGTGATGAACGACATGACGTCGCCAGCACGCCAGCGCAGCTCGTCGGGCGCTTCCATGTAGTGGCCGAGGCTCGGCCGCGTGAGGAACAACGATCCTTTCGTGTTGAGCACGGAGGGATCCACCGGCGCGACCACGCCGCTCGACTGACCGAACAGCGCCATCATGCCGCGGCGTCGCAGCACGTTGAGCCCCTTCTCGAACGTGGTCCGACCCACCGAGTCGTAGATGACATCGACGCCGCGACCGTCGGTCAGGCGCTTCACCTCGGCCTCGAAATCCTGTTGCGTGTAGATGATGGTGGCGTCGGCGCCAAGCGCTTGCACCTCGCGCGCCTTGGCCTCGGTGGAGACGGTGCCGAACACGCGGGCGCCGCGCGCCTTGGCCATCTGCACGACGAGCCCTCCCGCGCCTCCCGCCGCCGCATGGACGAGACAGGTGTGGCCGGCCTGCAGCGGGAAGGTGGTGTGTGTGAGGTAGTGCGCCGTCATCCCCTGCAGCATCGCCGCCGCGGCCGTGTCGAAGTCGACCGCGTCCGGAATCTTCACGACCTGCACCGCGGGCACGACGGCGTACTCCGCATACGAGCCGCGCACCATCGCGTAGGCGACACGATCGCCCACCGCGAGATCGGTCACCCCGCTGCCGACCTGCTCGACGACCCCCGCGGCTTCGCTGCCCAGCGTCACCGGCCGCTCGCTCTTGTAGAGACCGGTCCGGTAGTAGATGTCGATGAAGTTCACGCCGCTGGCGTGAATGGCGATCAGCACCTGTCCCGGTCCTGGGGTCGGTGTCGGCACATCGCCGAGCGTCATCTGCTCGGGGCCGCCGGGATCCTGTACGGTGATCTGCTTCATGAATGCGTCCTCGATGCATATGTAGGGGCGGTTCGCGAACCGCCCCTACGGCTCAGGGCCTTCATCATGTCATGCCGTCCGCGATCGCCTCGCACGCGTGGACGGCGTGCGCGTCGATGACGAGCCGGCGGCGGAGCGCTGGAATG
>DAINCF010000622.1:0-3322 GCA_036732565.1 Vicinamibacterales bacterium | reverse complement strand
GCCGTGAAGGGAGGCGCGACGACGATCTCGACATTGCGCACGCCCTTGGTCAGCGGCACCAGCTCCCGGATGTACGCGACGCCCTCCTGAGGCGTCTTGAACATCTTCCAGTTGCCCGCGATGACGGGAGCTCTCATTGGTAGTTGCCCGCGGTGACGGGTGCTCTCATTGGCGGATCTTTCGTAGGGGCGGTTCGCGAACCGCCCCTACCCTAGCTCAGGCAGCGCCGCGACCCCTGGGAGCGTCTCACCCGCGAGGAACTCGAGCGACGCGCCGCCGCCCGTAGAGATGTGCGTGATGCGATCGGCGACGCCGGCCTGATTGACGGCGGCCACGGAGTCCCCGCCGCCGACGATGGTCGTCCCCTTGACGCTGGCGATCGCATTGGCCACGCCGATGGTGCCGGCGGCAAACGGCGTGACTTCGAACACGCCCATCGGCCCATTCCACACTACTGTCTTGGCATCGCGCAACTGGTCGCTGTAGAGGCGAATCGTCTCGGGCCCGATGTCGAGGCCCATGCGCTCGCCGATGGCCGGATCGCTGACCTTCAGCACGGCCGTCTCCGCCTGTTCGTCAGTCTTCGGCGCCACCACGTGGTCCACCGGCAGCGACAGCTGCACACCGCGCGCCTGGGCATGGCGCAGGATATCGTTGGCCGCCTCGACCTTGTCGGCTTCGACGAGCGAGCGCCCGACTGGCAGCCCGAGGGCCTTGAAGAACGTGTAGGCCATGGCGCCACCGATCAACAGGCGATCGACCTTCCCGAGGAAGTTCTTGATCACGTCGATCTTGTCGGACACCTTCGCGCCGCCGAGCACCGCCACGAACGGACGCTCGGGAGCGCCCAGCGCCAGGCCGAGATAGTGGAGCTCCTTTTCCATGAGCAATCCGGCCGCCGCGGTCTTCACGTGCGTCACAATCGCGGACACCGATGCATGGGCGCGGTGCGCCGCGCCGAAGGCGTCGTTGACGTAGACGCCGGCGAGCGATGCGAGCTCACGCGCGAAGCCATCGTCGTTCGCCTCCTCTTCGGCGTGAAATCTCAGGTTCTCCAGCAGGACGAGGTGCGAGCCGTCGCGGGCATGCGCGGCCGCCACCGCCGATCGCGCCGGCTCGCCGATGCAGTCCTCCGCGAAGGTCACTTTCCGGCCGAGCAGCTGCTGGAGACGATCGGCGACCGGCTTCAGGCTGTACTTTGGAGAGGGCTTCCCTTTGGGCCGTCCAAGATGCGATGCCAGGACAACCGTCGCGCCACGCTCGAGGGCGAGAGCGATCGTCGGCAGCGACGCCACGATGCGCGTGTCATCGCCGATGGCGCCGTTCTCGAGCGGCACATTGAAATCGACGCGGACGAACGCGCGCGTGCCGGTGAGCTTCAGATCGCGAATCGAGACCTTGGCCATAAGACGGTAGAGGCGGGTCGACCGCCTAGAGCCTCTCCGCGAGATCCACGCACCGGCAGGAATAACCCCACTCGTTGTCGTACCAGGCTATCGCCTTCACGAAATCTCCGTCCATCACCTTGGTGTAATCGGCGTCCACGATGGACGAGTGCGAGTTCTTGCGGAAGTCGATGGAGACCAGCGGCGCCGTGCTGAACTCCAGGATGCCCTTGAGCGGGCCATCGGCGGCAGCCTTCAGCGCCGCGTTCACGTCATCGGCCGACGTCTTCTTGTCGACGAGGGCAACGAGATCCACGAGCGATACGTTGGGCGTGGGCACGCGCATCGCCACACCATCGATGCGCCCCTTCAACGCGGGCAGGACTTCGCCGACCGCCTTCGCCGCGCCGGTGGTCGTCGGAATGATCGATAGCGCCGCCGCGCGCGCGCGGCGGATGTCCTTGTGCGGCAGATCGAGCAGGTTCTGATCGTTGGTGTAGGCGTGCACCGTCGTCATCCACGCCTTGCGAATGCCGAAGGTGTCGTGGATGACCTTGGCGAGCGGCGCGACGCAGTTGGTCGTGCAGGAGGCGTTGGAGATCACGTGATGCGACGCCGGCTTGTAGGCATCGTCGTTCACGCCCAAGACGATGCTGACGTCCGGACTCGTCGCCGGCGCGGTGATGATCACCTTCTTGGCGCCGGCCGCGAGATGTTTGGCGGCATCGTCGCGCTTGGTGAACTTGCCGGTCGACTCGAACACGATGTCGACGCCGAGGTCCTTCCACGGCAGCTGCGCCGGGTCCTTCACCGACAGCACCTTGAAGTCGTCCCCGTTCACCGAGATGCTGTCCTGGCGCGCCTCGATCCTGGCGTCGAGGTTGCCGAGCACCGAGTCGTACTTCAGCAAGTGGGCGAGCGTCGCCGCGTCGGTGATGTCGTTGACGGCGACGAAATCCATCGTGCCCCTGCCGAGGGCCGCGCGCATGATGTTTCGACCGATTCGGCCGAAGCCGTTGATCCCAACCCTGAGTGCCATGAATCCGTCCTCCGCGGCGCACCTCAGCCAACCTTCCCGGCGCCCGAACAAACACTCCATTCTATACACGCCGCCGCTTGCGGCTCGTCAAATCGGCGCGCTATACTGCCTCGATTTGTAAGTCCGTTCGAGCGTGTTGGCTCCCTTTAGGGAGCCAGGCGCGCGGAGCGCGCCAAGAGACACTGTAGCGGGCCTCCTGCAGGCTCAGGATGTATCTCCTTTACAGCTTAGTCATCCTCGTCTTCTTTGCCCTCGTCTCGCCCTGGTTCCTATATCAGGCGATTCGCTACAACAAGTACATCGGCAGCCTCGGCCAGCGCATGGGCCTTTTGCCGGTGTCCTTCAACGTCGATGGCGAGTCGTCGATCTGGGTTCACGCGGTGTCGGTCGGCGAGGTGCTCTCGGCGCGGCCGCTGATTCGCGAGCTGCGCGTGAGATATCCGCGCCTGCGCATCTTCATCTCGACGACGACGCTGGCGGGGCAGGAGCTCGCGCGTCGCAACGTCCAGGATGTCGATGCGGTGTTCTACTTTCCCTTCGATCTCGGCGTGTTCGTGCGCCGGACGATGGATCTGGTGCGACCGCGGCTGTTCCTGATGATGGAAACCGAGATCTGGCCGCGGCTCCTGCGCGAGTGTCGGGTGCGAGGCGTCAAGACCGCGGTCGCGAATGGGCGGCTGTCCTCGCGTTCGTTTCCGCGCTATCGCTGGGTGCGGCCGTTCATGCGCCGGGTGCTGGCCGACATCGATCGGTTCTGCGTGCAGAGCGAGGAGTCGGCGCGGCGGTTCATCGAGCTCGGCGCGCCGGTCTCACGGGTGACCGTCACTGGCAGCTTGAAATTCGACTCCCTCGACTTCGCGTCGGGAGGATTGGAGGCTCGCGCCCGCCAGCGTGTGCT
>DAINCF010000621.1:0-3327 GCA_036732565.1 Vicinamibacterales bacterium | reverse complement strand
GTCCCCGGGCGTGCGCCGACGCCGCACGCCCTCCGCATCTGCCTGGGCACGGAAGCCGACCTTCAGCGTGTCGAGCACGGCTTGCGCATCGTCGCCCGTGTGCTGCGTTCCGGGCCGAAGGCGTACGCGCTGTCGGGCATGTGATCAGCGCCGACGCCCCGCGGCCTTGGTATGCATGACCAGACCACGCGTGCGAAGATCGCGATACGCCGCCGCGAGCTTGCGCACGCCCGCGTCGATGGCGGGCTCGTCGACGAGCCCGTAGCCGAGTAGCACGCCGCCGGAGGGAAGCCGTGCCTTGGCAAAGCGGGCGATCGAAGAGATACCCACGCCGCGATCGCGACACGCGATCACGAGCGCATCGACGTCCGCCGGTGAGAGCTCGGGGAACCACGCCACGAGGTGCAGCCCTGCCTGATCGCCCGACACCTCGACCTCGGACCCGAGGTACTGCTGGAGCGCCGCCTTGAGCCTCGCACGGCGCGCATCATACCGCCGCTGCATGCGCCGGATGTGGCGGTCGTACTCGCCCGACGCCATCAGCTCGTACACCATGCGCTGCAGCAGCATCGACGATCCGCGGTCGCTCAGCCACTTCGCGCTCGCCACCGGCGCCACCAGCGGCTCCGGAAGCGCCAGATAGCCGAGGCGAACGGAGGGGAACAGCGCTTTGGCGAACGTGCCGCAGTAGATCACCTCGGTGTCACGCGCGAGACCGGCGAGCGCGCGAATCGGTTGGCCGCTGTAGCGCAACTCACCGTCGTAGTCGTCTTCGAGCACGTAGGCACCGCACGATCGCGCCCAGTCGAGCAGCGCATGCCGGCGAGCCACCGTGAGCGTGGCGCCAGTGGGGGCCTGATGCGACGGCGTGACGTACACCAGGCGCGCACGACGCGGGCGTCGCGGCAGCAGCGCTGGATTGAGTCCGTCGCGGTCGACCGGAACGGGCACGATGGTGGCGCCTGCCGCGGCAAAGAGGGCCTCGGCCCCTTCGTACCCTGGATCTTCGATGATGACGGTGTCACCCGCGCTGACCAGCAGGCGCGTGCAGAGATCGATGCCCTGCTGTGCGCCGTTGGTGATCACGATCTGCTCCGGCGATCGCCGAATGCCTCGAGCGCCGTGCAGCCGCCGCGCAATCTCGACGCGCAGCCCTTCATGGCCGGCGGAATCGCTGGTGTAGAAGAAGGTCGATCGTTCGCGGAGCGCCTTGGCGAGGCCGTGTCGAATGCGCGCGACCACTCGAGCATCGGGCTCGGTCACGCCGTGGACGAAATCGATGGCGCTCGTGCGGGACCAGTACCCGATCGCCTTGCCGATGTCGGAGGCGTGCACCAGCCGCCGCCCGGATGGCGAGAGACCCGTCGGTCGCCTCCGCTCGTGCGCCGGCTCGCTACTCCGCTGAGGTTTGCCGTAGGGCAGCAGCGTGGACACGTACGTCCCCGCGCGCCCGCGAGAGACGAAGTAGCCCTCCGTCACGAGCTGTTCGTATGAGAGGAGCACGACGTTGCGTGCCCAGCCCAACTCCCGTGCGAGGGTCCGAGACGCGGTGACGCGCGCACCGGGCGCGAGGCCGCCCTCTCGGATGGCGCACAACAGCGCGCGCGTCAGTTGCTGGTATTTCGGCCCGTGGCCGTCCAGTTCCAAGAGCATGACTGGTTCTATCGTTTGGAGCAATTTGCGTGGCTACCCATGAGCCACGCTAGCGGCCTTCGTACGCCTGCTTCAAGGTGTCGATGTCGATCTTCGTCATCTTGAGCATCGCTTCCATGACTCGCTTGGCCTTCTGCGGGTCTGGATCGTTCAGCATCTCGCCCAAGACGGCGGGATTGACCTGCCACGGCAGACCGTATTTGTCTTTCAGCCATCCGCATGCCCCCTTTTCTCCACCGCGCGAGAGCTTCTCCCAATACTCATCGACCTCTTGTTGCGACTGGCAGTCGACCGTGAACGATACCGCCTCGGTGAATTTGAATTCCGGCCCACCGTTCAACGCGATGAATTCCTGGCCGTCGAGCTCGAACTCGACGGTCATCACACTACCTTTGGGCCCGGGTCCCGCGTCTCCATAGCGACTGATTTTCGTGACCTTCGAGTTCTTGAAAATCGTGACGTAATGGTTGGCCGCGTCTTCGGCTTGGCCATCGAACCAGAGGAATGGGGTGATTTTCGGCATAGGGTGTTTCTCGTCGGCTGGCCCCACGCTATCGCGTGTGCTGGCCCCCTGAAAAGAGCCACGATTGCGCGGCAGAATGGAGCCAAACGAACGTTGGCCCCATGGTCGTCATCAGCCCTGGCCCTTCTCCCTCGGACGATCGACGCGGTACTTTTGTTCTTTGCCGCCTGAAGGCCGCCGGGAACACGCCCATGCACACCGTCGTCATGTCGAACATCTGTCTGAGGCCCTTGGCGGCGCACGAGGTGCACGTGGCCGCCGCGCTGCTGGCGCGCGCGTTCGTTACCAATCCGCTGCATGTGGCCGCATTCGGCGTAGGAGCCCTTGCCAGCAACGAATCCTTCTTCAAAATCGGCCTGCCGGTGATGAGGGGACCGAAGTTGATCGCGATGGACGGGACCCGAGTGGTCGGCGTGATTCATTGGGTAGCGGCGCCGGCGTGCCAGGTCTCGTCGATGCAGAAGCTGCGCCTGATGCCGACGATGGTGCGTGGCTTGGGCCTGCGCTCGGCGCTCAAGGTGTCGGCATGGCTCTCGCAGTGGTCGAAACACGATCCCGACGATCCGCATGTGCACGTCGGTCCCATCGGCGTCGACCCCGAGGCGCAGCGACGACGGATCGGACACGTGATGATGGACGCGTGCTGCGCGGCCCTGGATCGCGACCGCATCGACGGCATCCTGGAAACGGATCGACCAGAAAACGTGCGGTTCTACGAACGATTCGGCTTCGCGGTGACGGCCACGGTCCCCGTGCTGGGCGTCCCCAACTACGCCATGCGGCGCCCGGCCGGATGAGCTTGCCGTACGGACGCGAGACAAAGTTCCTGACAGCGTGGCCCGTAATCGGGTGACAGACTCTCGTTCACATGAGAGTCCTGATTGTCGGGGCAGGGATCGGCGGCCTGACGGCCGCGCTGTCGCTGCACGAAGTCGGCATCGACGTCGAGGTGTTCGAGCAGGCGCGAGAGCTGGGCGAGCTCGGCGTCGGGCTCAATCTGCTTCCGCATGCGACGAAGGAGCTCGCGGCGCTCGGACTGCTCCCCGAGCTCGATCGCGCGGGCATACGCACGCGCGAGCTGATCTACGCGAACCGGCTCGGCCAGCCGGTGTGGCGGGAACTTCGCGGGACCGCGGCCGGCTACGACGTCC
>DAINCF010000620.1:0-3340 GCA_036732565.1 Vicinamibacterales bacterium | reverse complement strand
CCGACCTTTGGGTTATGAGCCCAACGAGCTACCGGACTGCTCCACCCCGCGACACGAGAGACTCCGATACTAGCACACGTATCGGCATCAACCCAAGCGCGCGAGTCTGACGCCTGCCACGCTGGAGCACCGCCACGCCTGGCTGTATGCTTGATCGTCACCATCTGCGCAAACAGCGACAACTCATGACTCGACGCCTGATTTTCACGCTCCTGGCCTCTTTCACCATCGCCTGCGGCAGTGGCGACGACAACTCCCCCACCGCGCCCACCGAGGTAACCGGCAGCGCACCGTTCAGCACGACCGATCTCGTCGTCGGCACCGGCGCCGAAGCCATGACCGGGCAGGTCATTTCGGTCAACTACACCGGGTGGCTGTATAGCGACTCGGCGCCTGAGAACAAGGGGCGGCAGTTCGACACGTCGCTCGGACGCGGGCTTCTTGTCGTCAATCCCCTCGGAGCCGGCCGCGTCATCCGCGGCTGGGATCAGGGGATACCCGGTATGCGCGTCGGGGGACGACGACGGCTCGTGATCCCGCCAGAGCTCGCGTACGGCGCGTCTCCCCCAGCCGGCCTCCCGCCCAACGCGACGCTCTTGTTCGAGGTCGAGCTCGTCAGCATTCCCTGAGACCGCGCTGCAAGATTCCCAGCGTCTCGCAGTAGCGCGATCGCGTTCGACCAAGAGTCCTTCCAGGAGTCGCGTCTTCCCACGCGCCGGCGAGCCCGGGACTCACGAAACCGGCAGGACCAGTGACCGAGCGCGAGGCCGTTTTGCGGAGTCCGCGTCCCCATGCGCAATCCAAGCGCGCAGCTAGGACGACGTCTCAATCGCGGTCGTCTTGCGCGCCACGCTCGCGCTGTTGCGCTGCTGCAGCGACCGCAGCAGGCGCGCGCCAAGCAGGACGGCCACGATCGTCGCGTAAAGCGCGGGGCTGCTGGTGTCCACCTTCACCTTCCACCAGTAATGCAAGACGCCGAGCATCGCGGAGATGTAGACCAGCTTGTGCAACAGATTCCACCGGCGGCCGCCGAGACGGCGAATCCATCCCTGCGTCGACGTCAGCGCCAGCGGAATCAGCAAGACGAACGCCGTAAAGCCGACGGTGATATACGGCCGCTCCACGATGTCCTCCCACAACCCGTCGAACATCAGGGAGTGATCGAGGACGAAGTAGGTCATGAAGTGCAGCGTGCCGTAGAAGAACGCGAACAGGCCGACCATGCGACGCAGCAGGATGCTCGGGCTCCACTTCGTCAGCCAGCGGAGCGGCGTGATCGCCAGCGAGATCGCGATGAAGCGCAGCGTCCAGATGCCGGTGGTGTTCGTGATCGTTTCGACGGGGTTGACGCCAAGGCCATCGTTGAACGCGCCGTACACCAGCCACGCCAACGGCCCGAGGCACGCCACGAACACGATGGGCTTGATGACCCGCCTGAGGAATTGCGTCTGCGTCATCGGTAGTTGGTCCGGCTAAAACCGGACCCCACGACAGAGCCCGAGCCAGCACAGAGGCGGCGCCCGCGATCGGTCTTCAATAGTTCTTGCGCAGGTCCATGCCCGCGTAGAGCGACGCGACCTGGTCGCCGTAGCCGTTGAACGGCAGCGTCTTGCGGCGGAAGAACTCGCCGATGCGGCGCTCGCTCTTCTGAGTCCAACGCGGGTGATCCACGTCGGGATTCACGTTCGCGTAGAAGCCGTACTCGCGCGCCTGTTGCACCTGCCACGTGTTCATCGGCGGATCTTCGACGAAGCGCACGCGCACGATCGACTTGATGCCCTTGAAGCCGTACTTCCACGGCACGATGAGGCGAATCGGTGCGCCGTTCTGATTCGGCAACACTTCGCCGTAGAGACCGACCGCGAGGATCGCCAGCGGATGCAGCGCCTCGTCCATGCGCAGCCCCTCCGTGTACGGCCAACGCAGGTTGGGCTCGGACTGGCCCGGCATCTGTCGCAGATCGACCAACGTCTTGAACTCGACGAATTTTGCCTTCGAGGTTGGCTCGAAGCGCTTGACGAAGTCCGCCAGTGGGAATCCGACCCACGGAATCACCATCGACCAGGCTTCGACACAGCGCAGGCGGTAGATGCGCTCCTCCAGCGGGAACCACTTGAGGATGTCCTCGATGTTGTAGTTGCCTGGCTTGGCGCACTGCCCCTCGACCACGACGGACCAGGGACGCGGCTGCAACGAGTGCGCGTTGCGCGCGGGGTCGGTCTTGTCGAGACCGAACTCGTAGAAGTTGTTGTAGGTCGTGATGTCCTTGTACGAGTTGAGCTTCTCGTCGGTCGTGCTCAGCGGGCTCTTCTTGACGTTCTCGAGTTTCTGCGCGTTTGGATTCTGCGCGGCCACATCGTCGAACCCAAAGGCCGCCGGACCGACGACGCTCGCGGCACCGACCGCGGCGGCTGTCACGCCCGTCGCCTTCAGAAATTCCCGGCGCTGGATGTACAGCTCCTTCGGAGTGACCTCGGCTTCCCGTATGTCTGACGCCTTTTTGATCAGCATGATCGGTCTCACTGCAGGCCGGAAGGGCCTGTCTCACCGGCAGGCCTGATGGCCCGTTTCACAGGCAGACCTGAAGGCCTGCGCTACGACCTCGGTTCGATTCCGCGCGCCTCTTCGATAATACCGTCTGGCCAACCGCTCAGGTGACACGTCCGCCAGATATAAAGGTGAACGTCGCCAGTTCCGCGCGCTCGTGCGAAAACCACCCATCGCCGCGCCGAGGTTTCGAGGCTGAGCGTTTGATGCCGCAGCTGCCCGATACGCCTCAGTCGCCGGACGAATTCCACCCCTTCGGAGGGATTGGCTCGAATCCCTATCTGATCGAACACCGTACGCCTGTCGAAAATGCCCGGCCACGCCCCGGCGGCGCCTCTCTCCACATTACGTCCCAGCGAGCGGATCGGATGCACCGGAGCGCCTCGTCGCCGTCACCGGCGGCCGCGACGATGACTTCGCCGTCGAAGGGTATGGGTGCCGAGCCGGCCAGGGGGCATGATGCACAACACTGCAAGGGGGCAAAGCGTATACTGGCGGCGTTTGGCTCGGCACGCTCCGGTGCCCCTCAAGGGGGCGCCCTACATTCTGACGTTCCTCCTGGCGGTACTCGCGCTTTCGTCGCCTCAGGCCCAGGTGCGGCTGGCCGACGAATCCGACCGCGCGGCGTTCCGCGCGTGGTTCGTGCTGCTCGCCGATATGCAGTTTCAGCGCGCCGATTCCGAGGTCACCGATTGCGCGGCCCTAGTGCGGTTCGCGTTCCGGGAATCGCTGCGGGCCCACACGCCCGAGTGGGCACGACGCGTGGGCCTGACCCTGGCGCCGCAATATCCTG
>DAINCF010000619.1:0-3356 GCA_036732565.1 Vicinamibacterales bacterium | reverse complement strand
CAGTCTGCGTACTGACGCGTGAGCGGCTGCTCCAGAGGGTTCGCGGCGGAAGAGCCCCCGCTGGGTGGCAGAGGCTCTGCTCGGCAGCGCCAGTCGTCAACTGCGGCCCGTCGGGGACGTGCCCGCGGCGAACCCTCTGGAGCAGACCGCTCACCGAATGCTGGCAGACCATGCGGCAAGCGGTCCTGCATGCGCGGCGCGTGGGGCGGTGAGGTTTTACACCGAACCGCTTCATGGGCCGGCGTGGCCGGCCGCGAACGGAGCTCCGGGGTCCCCCACGCGCGACTTTGCGCGTTGGTGTGGCGGAGTGAGGCGCCGTGCCGAATCTCTTGAGCCGCCGGAGGCGTGGTCTGCCGGTCTGCGGAAGTGGGTTCGCGGCGGGCACGTCCCCGATGGGCCAGACGTCGTCAGTGCTGCTGCGTGCCACAGTCGATGGCGGGATGCAGCCCTCGTCAAAACAACGGATGAGCTCGTGGTTTCTCGACGAGCCAAGACTTTTGTCGTGGTCGATGCATGAGCTACAGTCTTGCCGCGCCAGAACGGAAAGACACTCATGATGCTGCGATCGGCCGCTCGCTTGTTGCTTTGTTCGTTGTCGCTGCTCGTGTTCGCGCCGGTCACCACCGCGGCGACACTTCCTCCAGGTTTTTCTGAGACGCCAATCGCGACAGGCCTATCGAGTCCGACGGCCATGGCCATCGCGCCGGACGGGCGCATCTTCGTGTGTCTGCAAGGTGGCGCGCTGCGGGTGATCAAAAACGGCACGCTCCTGCCGACGCCCTTCGTGACCCTAACGGTCAACTCGGAGAGTGAACGGGGTCTGCTGGGTATCGCGTTCGACCCCGCATTCGCGACCAATCAGTTCGTGTACGTCTACTACACCGCGACCACGCCAACCATCCACAACCGCGTCAGACGGTTCACCGCCAGCGGTGATGTCGCCATGCCGAATAGTGCGTTCGACATCCTCGATCTCGAGCCCCTCAATGCCGGCAACCACAACGGCGGCGCGATCCATTTCGGCCCCGATGGCAAGCTCTACGTCGCCGTCGGCGAGAACGCCGTGGCGGCGAACGCGCAGTCGTTGAACACTCGGCTGGGCAAGATGCTGCGCATCAACGCTGATGGCAGTATTCCATCGGACAATCCGTTCGTGAACACGGCTGGCGCCAATCCAGCCATCTGGGCGTTTGGGCTGCGAAATCCCTTCACTTTCGCGTTCAATTTCGGTGCCGGGCAGATGCTCATCAACGATGTCGGTCAGAGCTCCTGGGAAGAGATCAACGACGGCATCGCCGGCGCGAACTACGGATGGCCACAGACCGAAGGTCCGACCAACACTCCGGGCCTTGTGAGCCCGAGGTACTCGTACGCCAACGACGCCCAGACTTGCGCGATTACGGGCGGGGCGTTCTATGTGCCCCCGGCCCTTCAGTTTCCTGCCGACTTCGCCGGTGACTACTTCTTCGCCGACGCCTGCGCTGGATGGATTCAGCGGCTGGATCTCGCGACCAACACCGTTGCACCGTTCGCCACCAACGTGTCCAGCGCTGTCGACCTTCAGGTCGGCGGCGACGGCAGCCTGTACTACCTCGCGCGAGGCGGCGGTGGCACGCTGTTCCGCGTGACCTTCTCGCAGCAGACCGGTCCGCCGGCGCCGGCGCTGAACGCGGTCACCAACGCGTTGACTCTGTCGCTCTCGTGGACACGCTCGTCCGGCGCGACGTCGTATCGAGTGGAGGCGGGCACCACGAGCGGAGCCTCGAACCTGTTCAATCAAGACATCGGCAATCTCAGTGCGCTCGAGGCCATGGTTCCCGCGGGCATCTATTTCATCCGCGTGAAAGCCGTCGGCGCACAGGGCGTCAGCGCTGCCTCCAACGAAGTCCGCGTGACACCGAATGGCACGGGGCCATGCGCCGTCCCACCGCCCATACCAACCGGATACGCGGCCCAAGCCTCCGGTCTCACCTTGAGCGTCTCGTGGAGCTCGTCGCCCAGCGCCACGTTCTACGTGCTCGAAGCCGGCTCGTCGCCGGGCACGGCCAATCTCTTCCAGGCGAGCGTCGGATTGATCACCTCGCTGACCGGACCCGGACCCGAGGGCACGTTCTTCACGCGCGTGCGCGCCGGCAACGCGTGCGGCGTGAGCGCTCCGTCGCCCGAACGGACCTTGGTCCTGACGTGCAACGCTCCTGCGCCGACCGGATTGCAGGCGGCCACGACCGGCTCGATCTTGACCTTGAGCTGGAATGCCTCTGCGAACGCGACGAGCTACCGGCTGCTCGTCGGCTCGGCGCCGGGCGTCGGCAACCTGCTCACTGCCGACGTCGGCATCGGGACTGCGGTCTCGGCGAACACGAGCGGTGCGCCTTCCGGCAACTACTTCGTTCGCGTCGTCGCCAACACGCCCTGCGGCACCAGCGCGCCGTCGAACGAGGTCACGGTCACGGTGCCATGAGGCCCTTCATCCTGCGCGTTAGCCGACGACCTCTGTGAATCGTGACCGCCAGCTTCATGAGCACGATGGATGACGCGGCCACGACGAACTGGGCCATCGGCACTTCGTTCCACAGTGCGTTGTCCACGAGGTCGCCGATCACGAGGGCCAGGACGAAATCGATCGGTGCGCCCTGGTAGACGACTCTCTTGCCGGCAAGACGAAGCAGGATGAGGAGAAAGACGTAAGCCGACGCGGCGCGAACACCGACTCTGAGGAGGTCCATCGCGTTGGCTCCTACGACAACCAGAACGGATCGTCGGTGCGCTCGCGGCCCACCGGCTCGTCCCGGTCGTTAGTGTCCACCTTCTTGAGACGTACGGCATTGGCGTCGACGTCGGCTTTCGTGGCGGGCTCGGCCCATCGACGTTTCAGCACGCTGACCGTGCCATCGTCTTCCACGAACGCGACCGCCACCTCGCGGAGATCGTGAATGCCCTGACTGCGAAGGTGCGCGATGACGTCCTTGCCGTTCATGCGCTCGGCACGCATTCCCGCATCCTGCAGCGCGCCATCGCGCACGACCACGGTTGGGGCGCCCTCGAGGATCCGATCCCATCCGTGGTCCCACCACGCCAGCCAGGCATTGGCGGTCTGGGCCGCCGCAATGACGACGATCGCCACGGTGCCCTGGGCGAACGACACATCGCCGTAGATGATCTCGTCCACGACCTCACCGAGCATCAAGGCCACGATGAGATCGAAGGCGGCGAAGTTGCCAACGGTGCGCTTCCCCAAGGCGCGCACGACCACGAGCATGAGCACGAACACCGCCATGGCCCGTGCCGCCGTCAACAAGAGCTCTCGCCATTCCATGCGCGCCTCCGCCCATAGTCGTAGGGGCGGTTCGCGAACC
>DAINCF010000618.1:0-3392 GCA_036732565.1 Vicinamibacterales bacterium | reverse complement strand
TTGAGCGGCGGGTTGGACTCCTATACGGCGGCTGCCGTCGCGAAGCGCGATGGGTTTGCCCTCTATGCCTTGACGCTCGCCTACGGCCAGCGGCATCGACAGGAGCTCGAGGCGTCGAGGCGCGTCGCCCGCGCGCTGGATGTCGTCAAGCACCTCGAGCTCGAGCTCGATCTGTCGGCCATCGGCGGCTCGGCGCTGACGTCGAGCCTCGAGGTGCCGAAGGACCGTCCCCTCGACGCGACGGCGATCCCCACGACCTACGTACCGGCGCGCAATACCATCTTCCTGTCGATCGCGCTGGGCTGGGCCGAGGTGCTGGGCTCGTCCGACATCTACCTTGGCGTCAACGCCCTCGACTATTCGGGTTATCCAGATTGTCGTCCCGAGTACATCGAAGCGTTCACCCGAGTGGCCGGGCTCGCCACGAAGGCGGGCGTCGAGGGGCGCGATCTGAAGATCCGCACGCCGCTGATTCACCTGTCCAAGGCCGAAATCATCGCGCTCGGCGTAACGCTCGGCCTCGACTACGGCCTGACCCATAGCTGCTACGACCCATTGTCCGACGGGGGCCCATGCCGTCACTGCGACAGTTGTCGATTGCGCGAAGCGGGATTCCAAGCCGCCGGCGTCGCTGACCCTCTGCTCGGCGCGCTGTAGAGCTGTAAGATCGTCCTGTGGCCCAGCCACTCGGTCGGCAGATCCTGCTCCTGCAAGCGTTCTTGTTGCCCTTGCTGGTGGCGCTCGTCGTCTGGGCGTTTCGCTCGACGTATCAGGATCACGTCAACCAGCTGCAGGACGAGACGCGCATCACCGCGGTGACGGTGGTCGCGTATCTCAATCGCAACCTGCAGTCCGCTGACGCGGTGGCCGGCGCGGTGAGCCTGCACCCCGACGTGAGAGCCGCCCACCCGCGCGCGTTGCAGGCGCTGTCGGCGTTGTCGTTCCGCAACGTCGTCCTGGCACGCGCTGACGGCCATGTGGTGGGCTGGACGCGGCCAACGACCGAGGATGTCGAAGGCATGCTGCCGCCGACGTGGTTCGCGGACGTGGCGCGCGGCGAGAAGAACGCCGTCAGTCCCCTGCTCGGCAGCGGCGCGCAGTCGGAGCACGTCATCATCCTCGGCTATCCCGTTCGCGACTCGACCCGAAGCGTGTCCGCCGTGCTCGGTCTCGAGATTCACCTCGAGGCCGTCGAGCAGGTTCTCGCATCGATCCCTCTGCCCGGGGGGTCGGTCGTCACCGTGTTCGATCAGGACGGGGTCGTCGTGGCGCGAAGTCACGATTCGGCGCGGTTCGTCGGCCGCCTCTTCGACACGCCCGAATTGATTCAACCGATCGATCGCATACCGCGAGTCATCGTCCGCGAGGGCATGGACGGCGTGTCGAGGGTCTACGGCAACCATGTCATGACGCGCGGGCCATGGGTGGTCAGCGTCGGCATTCCCACGAGCGTGGCGTGGGAGCGGAGCTTCCCGAGCTACCAGCGCAACGTGGCGATTGCCGCGACCGCCACGCTGATCGTCTTCCTCCTCGGGCTCCTGTTCGCGCGCCGCTTCGTGGAGGCGTTTCGTCATCTCGAGCATGTTGCCGAGCGTGTCGGGGAAGGTGACTTGACGCCGCCACCACACCATCCGATGCCGGCGCGCGAGTTGGAGCGGCTGCAGGACGCGTTCGCCGCCATGGTCCTCGATCTGCGCCACGCCCGAGCCGCCCTGCAGGCGCAGGTCGACGAGGAACGCCGCATGCACGAGGAGCTGCAGTCGCTGCAGCGGCAGGTCATTCGCCAGGAGCGCCTGGCCGCGATCGGCGTGCTGGTCTCCGGCGTGGCGCACGAGTTGAACAACCCGCTGCAAGCGATCCTCGGGTTTTCGGAGCTCTTGCAGCTGGCCGACAACCTGCCCCAGAACGTGCGCACCGACTTGACGCTCATTCAAAAGGAGAGCGCGCGGGCCAGCGCAATCATCCGCAATCTGTCGCGCTTCGGCCGTCAACAGACCTCCGAGCCCTCCCTCGTGCGCCTCCACGAGGTTGTCGCGTCGGTGGTCGAGTTGCGACAGCGGAAGGCGGAGGAGGCGAATATTCGGCTCGAGGTGAATGCCGACTCGCCGGCGCCGGTCACGGCGATTTTCACCGAGCTGCAGCAGGTACTGCTCAACTTCGTGATCAACGCCGAGCAGGCGGTCAACCACAACGGCGCCGAGCCTCGCCGCATCACCATCCGGACGGCCGAGGTCGACGGCCGCGTGCGACTCGAGGTGGAGGATACGGGGCCAGGTGTGCCGCCGAGCGACGAATCGCGATTGTTCCAGCCCTTCTTCACCACCAAGCCGGTCGGCGAAGGCACCGGGCTGGGCCTGTCCGTCAGCTACGGCATCATTCAGTCACACGGTGGCACGATCGGGTACCGCCGAAGCGCGACCGGCGGCGCGATCTTCTATTTCGAGCTGCCGATCGCGGATGATCGAGCACATATCGACGGAGCTGCATGACCAGTCGTCTCTACTACACCGAACCGTACCGCACGACCTTTCACGCTACCGTCGTATCGTCCGCAACCGCCGACGGTCGACATGCAATCGTGCTCGATCAGACGGCGTTCTATCCCACGTCGGGCGGGCAGCCGTTCGACACGGGGTCGATCGACGGCGTCCGCGTCCTCGACGTGGTCGATCGCGACGATGGTGAGGTCGAGCATGTGGTGGCGTCTGCGATGGCCGTCGGGACCGCGGTGAGTGGCGAGATCGACTGGTCGCGCCGTTTCGATCACATGCAGCAGCATACCGGGCAGCACGTGCTGTCAGCGGCGTTCGCTCGCCTCTTTAGCGTCCGGACCGAGAGCTTCCATCTGGGCGCCGAGTCGGCCACGATCGATCTGGCCAGGGAAGTGTCGCCCGCCGAGATCGCGCGCGCCGAAGACGATGCGAATCGCGTGGTGTGGGAGGATCGGCCCGTGACGATCAGGTTTGCCAGCGACGAGGAAGTGGCGTCGCTGCCGCTGCGCAAGGAATCGCAGCGCACGGGCTCGCTACGGCTGATCGAGGTCGAGGATTTCGATCTGTCGGCGTGTGGCGGCACGCACGTCCATCGCACCGGGGCGATCGGCGTGATTGCGGTTGGCGGATGGGAGAAGTTTCGCGGCGGTTCGCGCATCGAGTTCCTGTGCGGCGGCCGGGCGCTCCACCGGTTTCGGCAGTGGCGCGGCGCGTTTGCGGAAGCCCAGCGCCGCTTGTCCGTCGCCCCGTTCGAGCTGGCCAGTGCGATCGATCGCCTGCAGGCCGACAACAAGACGCTCGCGCGAAGCGTCCGGACGACGCAGGAACGACTTGCCGTGCACGAAGCGCGCGCGCTGGTCGCACGAGGCACGCGCGTCGGCGCGCGCACTTTGATCGTCG
>DAINCF010000617.1:0-3442 GCA_036732565.1 Vicinamibacterales bacterium | reverse complement strand
CGTCCGTGCACGTCGCACGCGGGCCGCCATCTGCTGTCCGACGATCGCGGCCTGCTCAATCGACGCTCGACGGCTCTTCTGCCCTGTTCGACGAGTACGAGCCATGCCGCGCATCATACCCGCGCGCCCGTGACGAACAGGTAGCGATGCGCTGTCGGGCAGGCCTGAAGGCCTGTGCTCCGTACGCAACGTCATTGTGTATTTGCTGCTTACTGCTTCTTGGTCTTCAGCGGTGGCGGCGCAGGCGGCTTTCCCGGCGTCTTCAGCGAATAGCCGCTGCGCGCGGAGACGGCGATGCCGGGACGATCGACCTCGACGTCGATCTGTCGCACGCGCTTCGAGGTGTCGGCGTTCGTCGAGTAGTAGCCAATCACGTAGTAGTCGCTGGTCTCGGCGTCGATCCGCTTCATGGCCGTCGTGAAGTCGTTGTCGTTGACCACCGGGAAGCCGCCCGTCTGCTCGGCGATGTAGCGCAGCGAGCTCTGCGTCTTCTGCAGGAAGGTGCGCCACTCGCTCTGATCGATGAACTGCCCGGCGTCCACAATCCCCGCGAGCCCGCGCGGGTCGACGGTGAAGACGGTGGCGTTGGCGCGGTTCGCCGTCATCGTGAGCTCGCTCATGTAACGCAGCAGATCGATGTCAGCCGTCACCGCCGGCATCCGGAAGTAGGGGTTCTCCTCATCGATGAGGAATCGGAGCGGGTCGGAGAAGCGGCCGCCCTGGATGCGGTCCTTGCTGGCGCGCCCCTCGGCAAAGGGGTCGAAATCGTAGCCGGTGCTGATGTAGACAACCGCCTTGCGTTTGTTCTGAATCTGTTCGAGGTCGGCGAGGATGTTGTAGGCCGCGTAGAACGCGATCTGGGCGCGACTCCGCAGATCGGCCGGTCCCTGCGACGATTCGAGCAACTTGAAGATCTCGCCCGCGGTGATCCCCGACCCTTTGATCTGCGAGGTCGCGCTCGCAATCAGCTTTCGATCGTAGGTGAGCCCGATCTCGATGGCCGAGGGACCACTGGACACCATGGCCATCAGATCGCCCTCATGCAGCAGCGTGTCGGCGATCGTCTGCACCAGGCGCCGCACATGCGGCGTGTACTCCGGCTCGAAGTGAAGATCATCGACGAAGATCAGCAGTACGCGCCCGGCCACGTCGTTGACCACGCGGCGCGCCATCGACGGCAACACGATGCCCTCGGGCGCCGACACCGGAGGCGGCGCCAGTGTGTTGTAGGTGCGCCCACCATGGACGAGCGCAAACGACGCGATCGACTGGCGGACGCCGTCCTCGAGCACAGTGAAGTTCTCTTTGGTGAGGTCGGCGACAAACCGGCCATCGCCATCCCGCGGAATCACGTCCGTGCTGACCAACGTGATGTCCGCGCGAAACGTCGGCGTCTGCGCCACGGGACCCGTCGTCTGTCCCACCACGCAGATCGTCACCGAGGCCAGGAGCAGGCCCACCACGAGGATTGACCGCATTGGCGCGATTATAGAGCGTCCGCGTGAGGGCCGGGAGGCTTGGGGTCTTGGAGGCTTGGAGGCTTGGAGGCTGGAAGGCTTGGAGGCTGGAAGGTATGGCAGGTCTCGATTCGGCCCCGAACCTCCAGGCCTCCAGGCCTCCAAGCCCTTTCTCGTGCGAGAATGCGCGGCATGAGTGTTTCACGTCGAGAGCTGCTCGGCACTGGGCTCGCATGGACCAGCCTGGCGTGGCTCGGCAATCTGGCACCGATGGTCGAGCGTCTGGCCGCACGCGAGAGTTGCACCACGTCCGGTCCTTTGGGCGAACTCCTGGGGCTGGTCGAGTTATCCCCGGAGCGCGGACAGGTATTGCCGTTCGGGGAGATGTACGGTGGCGAAGGCCTCGATGCGCGACTCCTGAACGATCTCTCGCGGCTCGAGCCTGACAAACCGATCACGCCGAACGAGCGGTTCTTCATTCGTACGGCGTGCCCACCATCGCTGATTGGACGGACAGGCCCGTGGCCGATCACCACAGGTGGTCTGGCGACGAACATCGGCACGTTGGCCGTCGACGACCTCATGCGCGAGGCGCGTCCGATGGGCGCACACATCACCGAGTGCTCCGGCAACGCCAATCCACGAAACTTCGGGCTCTTGAGCGTCGCCGAGTGGGACGGCATTCCGTTCGCGCCCATCGTCGAGAAGCTGCGCCCGAAGAGCGGAGCCACTGGCGTGCTCGTCAGCGGCGTCGACCATGAGGCGTCGGCATCGGGGCGCTCGGTGCCAACCGCCAGTTGGGTGTATCCCCTCGATGCCTTGGATCGCATGGGCGCCTTTCTCGCCGTGCGGATGAACGGCCAGACGTTGCCGCCCGACCACGGGGCGCCGGTTCGTATGGCCATCCCCGGTTGGTACGGCTGCACGTGGATCAAATGGGTGAACGAGATTCGCCTGGTCGGACCAGACGAGCCTGCCACGGCGCAGATGAAGGAGTTCGCGGCGCGCACGGAGCAGACGGGCACGCCGGAGCTCGCGCGAGAGTACAAACCCGCGGAGATCGATCTCACCGGCACGCCGGTGCGGGTCGAGAAGCGACGTATCGACGGACGCCTCGAGTACCGGATCGTCGGCATCATCTGGGGTGGCGATCGTCCGGTCGATCGCATGCGCATCGGATTCGGCAAGGACGACTGGGCGGACCTGTCGATCTGCCCCGCGCCGACGACGCATCGCATCTGGTCGATGTGGGAGCATCGCTGGCGTCCGGCCGCCCCAGGCCTCTACGACCTTGCCTTGAAGTCCGCCGATCCCTCCATCCGCACGCGGCGCCTCGATCGCGGCTACTACATGCGGCAAGTGCGGATCGACGAAATCTAAGTTGGGTGCCTGGGTGCCTCGGTGCCTGGGTGCCTCAGTGCCTGGGTGCTGCGTGCCTGAGTGCTGCGTGCCTGGGCCCCCCAAGCACTCACCTTCAGCGAACATATGTTCGGATAACGAACATTGTTCTTGACGACCCCGGCCAATCGGCGTAGCCTCGGCTCCGGTCGCCTGAGAGAGTCGATTCGTTGAAGCTGGCGCACACGGTACGTCCGTCGGAGTTCTCGGCGGGGTGATCGGAAGTCGGCTGTCACGCCGCCGTTTGTCGATCCTCGATTGCAAGGGGGTTCGGTCATGGCGAAAGGGCTCGCCTGCTCACTGGTCGTTTGCGCCGCGTTGGCAGCCTCCAACGCGTTCGCGCAGAGTTCCATTACCGGCATCGTCAGAGATTCATCGGGCGCCGTGCTTCCTGGTGTCACCGTGGAAGCGGCGAGCGAAGTGCTGATCGAGAAGGTCAAGACCGCCGTCACCGACGGCCAGGGTCAGTACCGCATCGTCGATCTCCGTCCCGGGGCCTATTCGCTCACCTTCACGATGAGCGGCTTCAACACCTTCCGTCGCGACGAGCTGCAGCTCCCGGCCGAGTTCACGATGACGGTCGAGAC
>DAINCF010000616.1:0-3475 GCA_036732565.1 Vicinamibacterales bacterium | reverse complement strand
GCATCGCATTGCTCAGTGCCACCGCGCCGGCGAGCCCCAGGGTCAGCCCAATCGCCGTCAGCCGCAAGACCTGCCTCAGGACCAGCCAGACGACGTCACGGCGATCGGCGCCCACGGCCAGTCGCACGCCGATCTCCTGCGTCCGCGCGCTGACCGCATACGACATCACTCCATAGATCCCGAGCGCCGCCAGCGTGAGCGCGACGGCGGCGAACACGGCGAAGAGCAGCATCGAGAAGCGCACCCTGAACGTGTCGGCCGCCAGGGCGTCCTCCAACGTGCGGACTGAGTAGACCGGCTGCTCGGTGTCGATGGCGGCGATCTGCTGTCGTACCGCTGGAAGCATCGCCGCCGCATCCCCTTCTGACCGCACCAGTAGAAACATCTGGTTGTTGACCGTCTGCTGATGCATCGGCATGAAGATTTCCGGTGTGGCTGGTTCCCTCATGCCTCGGTTCCGCGTATCGGTCACGACGCCGACGATCTCCAGCGGTGGCGACGGTCGAGCAGCCGGGCCGATGCTGACGCGATGGCCCAGCGGCGCGATACCCGGGAGGTACCGCGACGCGAACGCCTGGTTCACCACGATCACAGCAGGCGCGTCGATGCGATCGGCACTCCCGAACACACGTCCTGTCACGAGGCGCACACCCAATGTTGTGAAATGCTCCTCGCTTGCCGCGGTCAGCAGCGATGTCGGAATCGCCGTACCGGTTGGCCCCGTGCCTTCCAGCCGGAATGGCGTGCTGAACGGGCCCATCGGAGGAAACTGCGAGGCGACTGACGCGGTGCGGACGCCTGGTGTGCTTTCCAGCGAGTCGATGAGCCGCTGGAAGAAGTCGTTGATGGCGGTCTTCCGGTACTTCTCGAGCGGCAGGGTGATTCGCATTGTGAGGACGTTGCGCGGGTCGAACCCCGGCTCGATCGCCTGGAGCTTGGCGACGCTGCGGATCATGAGGCCCGCCCCCACGAGCAATACCACTGACAGCGCAATCTCCGCCACGACGAGCGCATTGCGAAGGCCAAGCTGCGCGCGAGCCGCGGTGGTACCTCGGCCATCACTCTTGAGACCGTCCTGCGGGTTCGTGCGTGCCGACTGGAAGATGGGCAGCAACGCGACGAGGACGGCTGCGCCGATGGTCAACAGTCCCGACCACACGAGCACGCGCGCGTTGATCGACGCGGTGACGCCAAGTGTGTTCGCCTCCGGTGGCACCAGACTGACGAAGGCGGGAAGTCCGAGCTGAGCCAGCCACACCCCGAGACCGCCCCCGGCCAGCGCGATCAACGCGACTTCGGCGAGCAGGTGACCGGCGATGCGCGTGCGTCCGGCCCCGAGGGCATAGCGCACGGCGATTTCGCGCCGCCGCATCGAGGATCGGGCGAGCAGCAGATTCGACAGGTTGGCGCAGACGATCAACAGCACCAGCCCGACCGCGCCGAGTAGCAGCCGTGCGCCCGGGCGAACGTCTCGCATCAGCGCCTGAACCCAAGGGGTGGCAGTCACGCGCCAATCGGCATACTCCTCGAACTGCCCGACGTGCTCCGCGGTGGTCTGGGCGGCGATCGCCGCAAGCTCCGCGTTGGCGGCATCGAGCGTCGCGCCTGGCGCCAGCCGGCCGATGAGCGTCAGCTGCCGCGCGGTGCGCGGCATCGCCGCGAGATCGACGCCGAACGGAATCCACAGATCGCTTCCGAGGATCAGCAGCTCGGGCGGCGTGACGCCGACGACAGTGGTCGAGATGCCGTTCACGCGGACACTGCGGCCGACGATCGCCGGGTCGCCGCCGAAGCGCCCTTGCCAGAGGCGATAGCTGATGACCGCGGCACTGGGACCGCGCGGCGCGAGCTCCTCGGCGGTGAAACCGCGGCCGAGCGCCGGAGGCAAGCCGAAGGGACCGAACAGATCGGTGACCGCAAGCGCCGTGACCACACGCTCCGGCCGATCGCCGCCGGAGATGTTCCGGTTCCCCATGTCGAACGCGGCGATCGATTGAATGCTGCGTGCGGCACGGAGGTCGAGAAACTCCGCCGGCGAGATCGCCTCGATGAAGCGCTCCTCGCTCGAGACGCGCGGAAACGTCGACCCAAATGTCACCACGCGATCGGGTTCGGGATACGCAAACGGGTGGAACACGAAGCCGTCGAAGAGCGCGATGATGACCGCGTTGCCACCGATGCCGAGCGCCAACGACAGAACAGCCACGGCCGTGAAGCCGGGACGACGCAGGAGCTGTCGGGCCGCGTGACGAACGTCCTGAACGAGTAGGTCCATGATTCCGCTCTTTGAACGTGGAGACAGGGTGGTGCGCTGCGGGTGACGTCGTGCCCGACGGGCGCTAACCAAGAGATCGGCGACGATGGAAATCCAGAAGTGAATGCCGCCCACGAGGCCGGAGAACTGCGGGCGATGGCGGTCGGAGGTAAACGCTTCGAGGAGTTCTGCCTCGTATCGCTCTCGGAACCAGCGCGGGTACAGGCGCAGCAGGAGGCGATACGGGCGGCTCATGCGAGCTCCAGCTTGCGGTGCGCGTAGTCCACGAGCTGCCCCAGCCGCGCGATCTCTAGCCGCAGGAGCTCCCGTCCCTTGGCCGTGAGCTCGTAGTAGCGCCGCTGGGCCTCTTGACCGTTGACCGGATCCGTCTCTCCCCTCGTCTCTCGCACCAGCTTGGCGTCGAGCAGACGCTGAATGGTCTCGTACAGCGTGCCCGGCCCGAGACGCACCGCGCCATGACTGCGCGCCTCCGCATCCTGTTTGATGGCGTAGCCATGTCGCGGCCCCTCGGTCAGAGCCACGAGGATGTGAAGGACCGCTGGTGAGAATGGGCGTTTGGGTGGCGGCACGACTCGCCTCGACATATCGGTAGACGATATGTCTGCGTTAGATGTTCCGTCAAGACATCGAGCCTGCGTTCACGTCGGGGCGGCTCACCTCCCCTACACCCCGAAGGAGTCCACGCGGGGGCGGCTCGCGAGCCGCCCCTGCACTCCAAGCAGCCGGCCACAGGCCGCATGGCGCAAGCCAGCTATGATCAGTCGTGGCTCGAGCGCTGCATCTGCTGGCTGAGCAAGCGTTCTCCCGCGCCGCGGGGGCGCCGCTGGTCGGCGGCAATTCCGTCGAGCTCTTACGCGACGCCGCTGAGAACTACCCGGCGTGGCTCGAGGCGATTCGCCACGCGCAGCGGTGGATTCACTTCGAAAGTTACATCATCTACGACGACAAGGCCGGCAACCAGTTCGCGGAGGCGCTGGTGGAACGCGCGCACCACGGCGTCCGCGTCAGCGTGCTCTTCGATTGGGTCGGCGCGGTGGGCGCGACCTCGCGCGCCTACGTCCGGCGCCTGCGGCGCGCCGGCATCGAGGTGCGCGCGTTCAATCGGCCGCGTCTCGACCAGCCGCTCGGGTGGCTGTCGCGCGACCACCGCAAATCGCTGGCCGTCGACGGCGACGTCGCGTTCGTCAGCGGCTTGTGCGT
>DAINCF010000615.1:0-3495 GCA_036732565.1 Vicinamibacterales bacterium | reverse complement strand
GATGCGCTCGATGCGAGTTGGCTTGGCGGGCGGGGCCGCGGCTGTCGCAGCCTTCACGGCCGCCGGAGGCCGCGGCTGACTGAACGCCACGCGCACCGTTCGTCCAGCCGAATCGCCGCCGCGTGACATCAAAACGACCGCGGCGCCGTCGACGGCGAACTCCCCGGCGCGTTCGACCCGCGAGCGTTGCGCGTAACCGACGTCGTTCAGCCGTGCGACGAGGTCGGCCTCGCTCATGCCTTGGCCGACGTGCAGCGACAGCGGCCGCGCGAACACGCGGGGAATGACTCGATCGCGCTCGCCGTGCAGCCGCGTTTCGATCACTCGCGAGAACTGGACGTAGTGATAGCCGAGAAAGACCGAGGCGAAGATGGCGGGGATGCTGAGGACGACCAGCACGTAGAACACCCATCGCCGGACCGGCAGCAGGACGCGCAGCTGAAAGCGCCCGTCTCTTCCCGTCCTACGGCGACGGATGCGTCGTGGCATCTTAAAGGTTCACTCGTGCGAAAGCCCTGGGGCCGTTCTGTAGGAACGGCCCGGAAGCGATGGTTGAGAGGTCATCTCGCTTGGGTCTCAATCCTTCATACATCCCACTAGATTGCCAGCACCCAGTGTGTGCCCATGTCGAGCGGAATGTCGTCGAGCAGGCGGTCGACGACCGCGGGCCCGTAGCGATTCAGGAACCACACGAAGCCGAGCTCGCGCTCTTGCGGGTGGCCGAGCGGGAACGACAGCGCCCGCGCGCGTTGAAACTGGCGGCGCAGGGTCTCGTCACGGCGCTTGGCGGCTTGGATCACCTTGTTGTGGAGACTGCGCAGGTCCTGCTGCATCCGCCCGAGCGTCGACTTGACGGCGCCTTCGAGCGTCGGATCGATCTGCGGCACGGCGACCGCCAGGCTGTCCATGCGCTCACCGATGGCGACGCCGGCCGCATCCAGGGCCTGCTCCACGCTGGGCGGCAATTGATCCTGCAGGAGCTGATTGAGCGTCGCCTCGTCTTGCGCGCGCAACGCGGTGAGCGGCAGCTCGTACTTCGACAGGAAACGAATCGATGCCGAGTCCACCAGCGTGGCGGTCCAGCGCTGGAACATCAGCGGCATCGGCACGCCGAAGTGATCGTAGACGCCGCGCAGTTGCCCCAGGTAGGCGAGCTCGTTCGGCCCGGCCACGTAACAGATCGTCGGGAAGATGGTGTCTTGCACCACGGGACGGAGCAGCACGTTGGGGCTGAAGTGCTCCGGCGTCTGGCGCGCCATCTCGGCCAGCTCGGTGAGCGTCGTCTCTCGCGCGCCGATGGACACGCGGTCGCCGGTGGCCCGCAGCGCCTCGCGTCCGTCGTTCAGGTGAAAGAGCGAGATGGCGCCGCCGCTCGGCGTGACCTGCGCGTGATACCCGTGCGCGATCAGCGCCTCGCCGGCCTTCGCGGCGATGCCGGCCGTGACGCCCGGATTGGCGATCTCGTGAACGAACAGATCGCGCACCAGCGGTTTGAACGCCGGATCCGACGAGTCGTACACCACCAACCCGTGAGGACCGAGCACCCGCTCCATCCATCGCCCGAACCCGTCGGCCATGCCGACGCCGGGGCGATACGCGGCGCGGAGATCGTCGAGGATGTTGGAACGGAAGTCAGACTCTGGAAGGAGATCCGCCAGCGAGGTCAACGTGCGATCGATGGCGTCCGACAGGGTGAGGCGCGCGATGGGCAGGGTGCCCGCGCCGGGCAGCGTGTCCAGCGTGAGCGGATGTGGGTTGAGGTCCGCATCCAGGACCGTACAGCCGCGCACCTCGTTCCAGTCGTGATCTTCCGCGTCGATCCAGAACACGGGCACGATGGTCGTGTTGTGCTCGCGGCTCATGGTCGCCGCGAGCTTCATCGCCGTCAGCGCCTTCAGCAGCGTGAACAGCGGTCCCCCGAAGAGGCCGGCCTGCTGGCCCGTGATGACGACCACGGTACGGGGATCGGCCAATTGCGCGGCCGCGCGGCGGGCCTCGAGGGGCGCGCCTCGTCGCTCCTGCTGCGCCGCAATCAATCGCGCGACGTCAGCGGTTGCCCGACGATGGGCCTGAGTGCGGCGGATGGCCTCTGTCCATGCCGCAGGTTCAGACGGATTGCCGGCAAAGAAGGGTGCGACCTTCGCGAAATCGAACGCGTAGTCCGAAGCGATCGGACGGATCCAGGGGAATTGCCGAATATCGACCGCCATGCGGGCCGCGGTCGAAGCGATCGGGGTGTCGAATTGCACCGAAGGCTAATCTCTCAGACGGTTACGGACACTGTCAAGCAACGGTCGCGCCTGCCAGACGCTCCGCGGAGCGCGGCAATGAGACGCTGGCTTCGCGAGGCGGAGGCGCCGCCGACGTTGCTACTTGTTCGATGCGGAGCCCCGCTAAGTTACTGTGATGCCTGACGGTTGTGCGTGATAACATCATCCGTTGATCCGTGATCGGGGAAGGCCCTCCATCGAACGTTCCGCCCGCGGCTTTTGGCCGTTTTCGTGTGCTGCACCAAATCGGCGCGGGCAGCCTGGGGCCTGTCTTTCGTGCGGAGGACCCCGCGTCGCAGACGTCGGTCGTCATCAAAGTCCTTCGCCTCAATCTGACCCCTGAGCGCGCGCGGATCGTCGCCGACGAGCTCTCGGCGCTGCAGGATCGCATTCCCGCCCACCCCGGCATTGCCCCAATCGTCAAGGCGGGCATCCGCGAGATCGAGCCGTTCGTCGTGTGCGCGTTCGTGCCGGGCGACAGCCTGGACGTCACCTTGCGCGAGTTAGGGAAGTCTGAGCTGCCTGAACTGCTGCCGCGGCTGATTCAGATTGCGGCCGGTTTGGATTTTTGCGCCGACGCGTCGATCTGGCACGGCGCGTTGCACCCGCGTGACGTGCTGGTCTCGGCGAGCGAAACCGCGATCATCGGTGTGGGCATCGCGCCGATTCTCGAACGGGTGGGGGTCAAGCTGCCGGTGCGCCGTCCGTACACCGCCCCTGAAGTGGTGGACGGCCTCGTGACGAGCGCCGCCGCCGATCAGTTCTCCCTCGCCGCCATCGTGTTCGAGTGGCTCGCCGGCCGTCGCATCGTTGGCCCCGCGCAAGGTCGCATCGAAGTACCGGAGATGCCGCACATCGATCGCGGGGCGATGGCCGATGCTTTCACGACGGCGCTGTCGCCGGATCCTGCGTCGCGGTTCGAATCGTCCAGCGCATTTGTCGCGGCGCTCGCCGATGCGATGGAAGAGACGGAAAGCGCGCCACAGGCCGCGCACGTCCGCCGCGCGTCGGGCCGCGCCGGGTCCGTGGCGCTGACCTCCACCATGCCCTCGCTGCCGGACGCGCCGCATTTCACGCTGGGTGTCCGCGACGCCGTAGAAGATGCCTCGGAACCGGGCGGCGTCGAGACGGCGACAGCGGCGCACATCGATCGTCTCCGCCTGGCCGAGGCCCTGGCCGACGGGCGCAGCGCCGAACGACAGGTGGCCATGCGCCGCCCGCCCGA
>DAINCF010000614.1:0-3496 GCA_036732565.1 Vicinamibacterales bacterium | reverse complement strand
AAAGTTCTCGATGCGGGCGTCCATCACCTCCGAGCTGTCCTCCGCGACGCTGCGCGCGCGGCTGCTCGGACGCGGCTTTGCCGCCGATGCCGTCGAAGAGATCGTGGCGCGTCTCACCCGCGATGGCACGCTCGACGATCGGCGTACCGCCACGGCTGCCGCGCGTCTCGAGGGCGCCATCCGCCTCCGCGGCCGTCGTCGGGTCCTGCAGAAGGTCCGCGCCCTCGGCATCGAGCCCGACGTGGCACGAGCCGCGGTCGACAGCGTCTTCGCGGACGTCGATGAAGCCGCCCTCCTCGATCGCGCCATCGCCAAGCGCCTGAAAGGTCGTGAGGCCCAGACCCTCGAGCGCGCCGAGACGGCCCGACTGGTCCGCGCCCTGGTGGCCCAGGGCTTCGCGCCCGACGCCATCTTCAAACGGCTTCACAGCCGCCACGAAGCGCACGAAGACGGTTAGGGCACGAAGAACACGAAGAAACCACGATTCAGGCCACGAAGACACCAAGGGACCAAGTCCGTCGTGAAATCAGCTGTGGCGTACGTAGCGCAGGCCTTTAGGCCTGCCCAAACGCCGTTGGTGCGCGGCTGCCGCGTCAGGCAGGCCTGAAGGCCTGCGCTACGCACAATTTCGCAACGGGCTCTTAGTGCGTTGGTGGCGACGCCTTCCGCCTCTGTGCGCACTTAGTACAATAGCCGGATGCACCCGAACGAGATCCGCGCGTCCTTCCTGAAGTACTTCGAGCGGCAGGGGCACCGCGTGGTGCCGAGCTCCCCGCTCGTGCCCGGCGACGATCCGACGCTCCTCTTCACCAACGCCGGCATGAACCAGTTCAAGGACACGTTTCTCGGACGCGAGCCGCGGCCGTACACGCGGGCGGCGACGGCGCAGAAGTGCATGCGGGTCAGCGGCAAGCACAACGATCTCGAGGCGGTTGGACCGTCGCCGCGTCACCACACGTTCTTCGAGATGCTCGGCAACTTCTCGTTCGGCGACTACTTCAAGACCGACGCGATCCGCTTCGCGTGGGAACTGCTGACCGATGAATGGAAGCTGGACCCGTCCAGACTCTATGCCACGGTATTTCGCGGCGAGCACGGGATCCCGCGCGATGACGAGGCCTACGACTTGTGGCGCCGCGTGCTGCCGACGGATCGCGTCCACGAGCTCGGCATGGCGGACAACTTCTGGGCGATGGGCGATACCGGGCCGTGCGGGCGATGCTCGGAGATCTACTACGATCGCGGACCGTCGGTGCCGGGCACGGGCGACTTCATGACCGACGTCGAAGCCGGCGGCGAGCGCTTCGTCGAGATCTGGAACAACGTGTTCATGGAGTTCGAGCGCCAGGCCGATGGCACGCTGATGCCGCTGCCGGCGCCGTCCATCGACACCGGCATGGGCCTCGAGCGCATCGCCTCCGTCATGCAGGGCGTGCTGTGGACCTACGACACGCCGCTCTTCACGCCGATTCTCTCCGAGGTCAGCGACCTCGCCGGCGTGGCGTATCGCCATTCGATGGAGCCCAGTGACGTATCGATGCGTGTGATCGCCGACCACATCCGCGCCTCGACGTTCCTGATCGCCGACGGCGTCGTGCCCTCAAACGAGTGGCGGGGCTACGTGCTGCGCAAGATCATGCGGCGCGCGATGCGCCATGGGCGCAAGATCGGCCTGAACCAACCGTTTCTGCATTCCCTCGTCGACGTGCTCGTCCGCGAGATGGGTGACGCGTATCCGGAGATTCGCGCCGGTCGGGATGCCATCGTCCAAGTGATCCGCAGCGAAGAAGAGCGCTTCGATGCGGTGCTGACCGGCGGCCTTCCCCGACTGGAACAGGTGCTCGACGAGGCCGCGCGGGGCGACAAGCGCGTGCCGGGCGACCAGGCCTTCCGTCTCTACGACACGTTCGGCCTGCCGCGCGACTTCATCGAGGACCTCACGGCGGCGCAGGGCCTGGGGTTCGACACGGACGGCTTCGAGCGTGCCATGGAAGCGCAGCGCGACCGGGCGCGCGCGGGCGGCACGTTCGAGGCGAAGAGCGAGGCGTTCACGTTCGCGTCAGACGAGGCACGTGACGCCTTGCGCCAGAACGGCGATCCGTTCGAAGGCTACAGCAGCACCTCTGTGCATGGCGTCCCCGTGATCGCGCTCTTCGATGAGGAGCGTCGTCAGGTCGACCAATTGCCGAAGGGGGCATCCGGCTACGTCGTGCTGGCGAAGACGCCGTTCTATCTCGAGGCCGGTGGTCAGGTGTCCGATCGTGGTCGGCTCGTGTTGTCGGATGGCACGTCGGTCGCCGTCGCGGGTGTTGTCCGCCCCGGTCCGGGTCTTCCGCGGGCGCATCGCGTGACCACCGTCGACGCACCGATTCGGCTGCGCGATCTCGTCGCCGCCGAGGTCGACGAGGAGCTGCGCGCGGAGACCCGGCGCAATCACACCGCCACGCACCTGTTGCACGCGGCGCTCCGCACCGTGTTGGGACCCCACGTGAAGCAGGCCGGGTCGCTGGTGGCCCCAGATCGGCTGCGCTTCGATTTCGTGCACTTCAGCCCACTGTCGCCGCATCAGCGTCGCGAGATCGAAGCCATCGTCAACCGCGAGATCCTGCGCAACACGGTCGTGAACACGGCGGTGAAGAACACACAGGACGCGATCGCCGCGGGCGCGATGGCATTGTTCGGCGAGAAGTACGGCGATCAGGTCCGCGTCGTCTCGATCGGCGACGGCAGCTTCAGCATGGAGTTGTGCGGCGGTACGCACGTGGCCGCCACCGGCGACATCGGCCTGTTTCTGCTGACCGACGAATCTGGGGTCGCCGCGGGCGTGCGGCGTATCGAGGCGCTGACGGGCGAGGGGGCGATCGCGTTCGCTCGCCAGCGTATCGATCTCGTCGACGGCGTCCTGCGCGCGCTGAACGTCAAGCCCCAGGAGTTGATCGCCGCACTCGACTCACAGACGTCGACCGTGGCGAAGCTGCGCAAGGAAGTACAGCAATTGAAGACGCGCGTCGCGCTCGGCGGCGGTGCATCCAGCGGTGGGGATACCGAGGAACCCGGACGTCAGGAGATCCACGGCGTGCCCGTCATCGCACGGTCGGTCGCCGACGTCGACAAGGACTCGCTGCGCTCGCTTGCCGACGCGCTCAAGTCTCGGCTCAAGAGCGGCATCGTCTTTTTGGCCGCTCCGATGGCCGACGGCAAGGTGGTGATCATCGCGTCCGTGACGGCCGATCTCATCAAGCGCGCCCCAGCCGGTCAGCTCGTCAAACAGCTGGCGCCCATCGTCGGCGGCGGCGGCGGCGGCCGCCCAGACTTCGCCGAGGCCGGCGGCAAGCACCCCGAGAAGATCGAAGAGATGCTGGCCGAGAGTCGCAAGCTGCTGCACTCACTGTTGGCGCCACAGTAGCAACAAGTTAGCCTGGAGCACGTTGCGAGATTCTATGTGGCGCAGGCCTTCTGGGTACGTAGCGCAGGCCTTCAGGCCTGCCTCGGCCGT
>DAINCF010000613.1:0-3497 GCA_036732565.1 Vicinamibacterales bacterium | reverse complement strand
AGCGCTTTGCTGGCGCGCGGCTCCGCGGTCGCGAGCGCCCGCGACGCGGGCCTGTCAGCGATCTCGAGGAGGCTGTCAGCTGAGGAAGCGCCGCGTTCGAGACGCAGCTGAGCGTTGAGGGCATTGACCGCGGCGATCACCTCGGCGAGGCGATTGGTGACGTGATCCAGTCGGACCTCGATGAGCTCGACGGAGTGATTCAGTCGGTCCAGCATCTTAATCACGCTGAAAACAGCCGCCAACACTACGGCCCAACCGATCCACGTGAGCCAGAACATCGCGCCATAGATACAGTACTCTATTACGGATGAGCTTGCAAGACTTTCTGGTGGATCGGCCAATCTATCAGCCTCTTTTCGCTCATGCCCGTAGGGTGGATGACCGATCTGTTTCACACGCGATCACACAACGGCATGTCGGAGTATCGTGGGTGGTATAGGCCGTCGTTGTGAACCTGTCGAGATCTTTTGTCGAGCAGAAGCGGCAATCCTTCGCCCGTCGTCTTCGGGGCCGCGGCTTGGAGATCGGTGCGTTGCTGCATCCGATGCCGCTCCCACAGGCCTCGGAGATTCTTTTTTCGGACATCCTGACTGCCGAGCAGCTCGAAGAGGCCTACCCAGGCAGTCAACCACCTGACATCGTCAGCGATAGCGAGCACTTTCCGACCGTGGCGGACGATGCCTTCGACTTCATCGTCGCGAATCACGTGCTCGAACATCTGTCGGATCCGATTCGCGGGTTGAAAGAATGGCACCGGATCCTGCGCAATGGCGGCCTGCTGTTGATGGCGGTCCCCGACAAGCGGTTCACGTTCGATCATCGGCGCCGTCGAACGCCGCTCGCGCACCTGGTCTCCGATCACCACTCGACGCGACCGCCTCACGAGTTGAACAAGTCTCACCTGCTCGAGTGGGCGGAGCACGTCGAAGGTCTCACGCCTGGGACCCCGGAATTCGATCGCTGGGTATCGGCGCAGCTGGCGCAGGGCTATTCCGTCCACAACCACGTGTGGGTCGCGCAGGACGTGCTGGAGATCGTGCGATGGTTGAACCGCCATTCGCGCGCGATCTTTTCGTTGGTGCGCTGGTGCAACTCCTCACCGCTGCGCGGTGAGTTCGTCCTGCTGCTGCGGGCCCGTAAGCGCGTCAAGCCGCGACGCGGTCCCTCCTTCACGGCGGCTCGGACGGTGGCGGCGTGTCAACACCCGGCGTTGCAATTGAGCGTGTACGCGAAGTGGAGCATTGGACGCCTCCGGCGCGCGTTCGCTGGCTCCGATCGAGCGATCGCGCCGCATGCCGTCCAGAAGGAGGCCAATCCGCGCACGCGATGATAAGCTGCGCCGGCAGGAGACGCTCATGCGTTGGCGCAGGCTCACGTCGCTCGCGGTTCTGCTCGTCCCGTCGACGCTGGCCCTCGTCGCGCAGAGTCCCCTCGGCTCGTCCCCAGCCAGACCCAACGTCGTCCTGATCATCATGGACGACATCGGCTACGGCGATCTCGGCAGCTACGGCGCCTCGGACGCCAGGACGCCGAATCTCGATCGCCTCGCGGGCGAGGGCGTACGGCTCACCGATGCCTACGCCAACGGAGCAGTGTGCTCGCCGACACGCGCGGCGTTGATCTCGGGGCGCTATCAACAGCGCGTCGGCATCGAATGGGCACTGGCCTCACTCGCGGACAAAGAGAAAGGCCTCGCTGTCACCGGCACGTCGCTGCCCGCGCTGCTCAAGAAGAACGGCTACGCCACCGGGCTCGTGGGGAAGTGGCACTTGGGCTTCACTCCACCGGTCGGACCCAACGCGCACGGCTTCGACGAGTTCTTCGGGTTCCTCAGCGGCGCGGTCGACTACTACACGCATCGCACGGGCGAAGGGAAGCCCGATCTCTACGAGAACACCACACCGGTCGAAGCGCCTGCGTATCTCACGGACGAGATCTCGCGCCGCGCCACGCGATTCATCGATCGTCACAAGAGCGAATCGTTCTTCCTCGAGGTCGCCTACAACGCGGTGCATTGGCCGTTCCAGCCGCCCGACCTGCCGGCCTCGGATCCGAGACGAACCACGGTGCCGCGACCGCACGAGATGGGCGATCGGCGCCTGTGGCAGATGCCGGACGACATGCCGGCCGCGACGCGCGCCGACTACGTGAAGATTCTCGAGAACGCGGACGCTGGCGTGGGGGCGATTCTCGCCGCCCTCGAGCGCAACGGCCTCACCCGGAATACCCTGGTCATCTTCACGAACGACAACGGCGGGGAGTGGCTGTCGCGGAACGCGCCGTTGCAGCATCGCAAGGGCACGCTCTGGGAAGGCGGCATCCGCGTGCCGCTCATCCTGCGATGGCCCGCACGGCTGCCGGCTGGAGGTACGTCGAAGCAGGTCGCGATCACGATGGACATCACGCGCTCCATCCTGACCGTCGCCGGTACTCGGCTTCCGGCGGACTATCGCCCCGAGGGCATCGATCTTCTCCCGATGTTGTCCGGCGCCACGCCGCCGACCGCGCGCGATTTGTATTGGCGCATTCAACGACCGGACCGACAGCAGCGAGCGGTCCGCAGCGGTCGCTGGAAGCTGCTGATCGATGGCGGGCAATTGCTGCTGTTCGATCTCGACGCGGATCCGGGCGAGCGCACCGACCTCGCCGCGCTGCATCCCGACGTCGTCGTGCGGCTGAAGCAGGCGGTCGCCGCATGGGAAAAGGACGTCGACCAGAAGTCGACCGCGCCATGAGATTCAGCGAATCGGGTCGACCGCCACGCGGGCCGTGTCCTTCGGATCGAACATCACGCGGAGCGTCGCGCCGGGCTGGACCCGCGGCACGTCGAGCCTCGAAACCAGCGCCCGCGTCTTCGCCTGAAATGCCGGCCGACCATCTGACGGCTTCACCTCGAGCAGGAAGCCGACAACGGGGTCGTTGTTGACCGTGACGCCGGTATCCCAGATCTGCACGACGGTCGCCTCAGCGGGCTGGCCGGTCGCGCGAATCTCTCTGGCCGTTGCCTCACCGGTGAACCGATCGCGAATCGCGCACGCGGACAGGGCGACCAATAGGCCCATGACGGCGCAAAGGAGCCGGAGGCGGCTGTGCATGGCGCCATGGTCGCCGAAACGGTCGAGATGCACAACTAGCGCGGCTCCGCCTCCGACTGCCGAGACGACTCGTATCGTTTGGCTTTAACTCTCTAGAGGCCGCGTCTTTCTGCCCCGCCTCCGGCGGGGCGAGCTTGGCGGTTGAGCCGGGCCGTGCCAAAATAGCGGGCTGCAATGAAAACTTCCGAACGTCACCATTTGAAAGAGAACGAGCTCGCAATCGCGCTGGGACGCGCGCAGGATCTGGTGGCCAGTCACCAGCGTCCGGTGCTGCTGGCCGTCGGGGCCGTGGTGATTGCGTTGATCGCGCTTGCCGGCTTCTTCGCCTGGCGCAGTCGGGTGGAGACGGCCGCACGCACGGATCTCGCCGCCGCCATGGTCGTGGCCGAGTCGCCCGTGCAG
>DAINCF010000612.1:0-3500 GCA_036732565.1 Vicinamibacterales bacterium | reverse complement strand
AATCTGCAGCGCGTCGGCCTCCGCGGCCTCGCGGGCGCGGCACGCGACACGCTGCTGCGTCGAACCGGAGTCACCGCCGCACCAGCGTCGCGCGAGATGTACTTCATCGAGCAGGCGAGCCAGGGCCGCGAGCTGGACGGCCGGCAGGACGCGCTGCCGGCCGACGCCGCCGCACGGCTGCTCGGCATCCACGACTTCCTTCGCGATCTGCCCGCGCTCTCGGCGCGCCGAGCGGCGATTCAATCGCGGCGCCAGCGCTCGGACGAGGAGATTCTCTCGCGCTTCGGCAGCAACTGGCTCTCACCCGTACCATCCGCCTATCAGTCCCTCCACAACGAGCTGCACGCTGTACTCGTCCAGACCTTCGGCCTGAACCCGAGAAGCTAAGAGTGCGTTGCGAATTACCGTCGCGTCCGTAGCGCAGGCCTTCAGGCCTCAGCGATGAGAGCCGGCCTACCGACGTGTTTGGCAGGCCTGAAGGCCCGCGCTACGTAACAATTTTTCGCAACGCGCTCTAAACTAAAGAACCACAGAACCTTCAGAACCCCCGTTGACCGGAACCAAATTGATCTGCAGTCGATAGATCGCGACCCCGTGCTCGCTGGCAAGCGTTGACAGGCGCGTCTCCCGATCGGCGGTGAGCTTTCCGGTCGAGACGAGAATCGCGGCGACTCGATGATGGCCGACGATCCGTTCGAGCTCCACCAGGCCGCCGAGGACCGGCACGCCGTGGATGGTCATGCCGCGGCGCAACGGATCGTCATCGATGAAGCCGACCGGCTCTTTGCCCAGCGCCGCGTTGCTGCGAATCTCGCGCAAGGCGAGCTCTCCCCCGACACCCGCGCCGTAAATGAGCACACGTTCCGATCCCGCCGGATGGTGCCGGAGCGCGTCCGCCAGCATGCGCACGAACGCCCGCGTGCCCGCGAGCATCAACAGCACGGCGCCGAAAGCGACGAGAAGCAGCGTTGGTGACAGCGGCTGGCCGGGCTCCAGCACCGTCAGGACCGCCAAGGTCCCGGCGAGACCCAGCGCGGTGCCGGTGATGATGATCCGCAGCTCGTGCAGGCTGAAGTGCTGCCAGTCCGAGCGATACAGTCCCCGCGCGAACAGGGCCACCAGCACGCTGAGCACGGCGAGCGAGGCAGAGTTGGTGAAGCGAACGACCTGCGCGCCCCACTGCGGTGACTCGCTGTAGCGCACGAGAAACGCGACATACCAGGCGAGCAGGATGGTGACCGTGTCGATCAGCACCCACAACAGCATGCGCTTGTAGCGGAAGTCGGTCGGCAGCGTGAACCCGCCGCGGGCGCCGCCCGTCGCTTCCCAAGGCACGCTGTCCTCGGGGTAGACCTTCACGCTCCCGAGGACGATGCCGAACAGCACTAGGCCCATCATCGCCAGGGCCGCGAGAAACCACGAATAGGAGAACCCGACGCGATACAGGACGAACGCCGTGGCGCCGCTCGCGAACGAGATCCCATAGAGAATCACGACGGCCATCGTCTCGCTCAAGCCGACCGCCACCAGCCGATGCGACGCGTGGTCCCGGCCGCCCTGACTGATGGCGCGGCCCGAGAACCATCGGACCACCGAGACGAACGCGGTGTCGAAGATCGGCAGCGCGAGCACCAGCACGGGGAAGAAGAGGATCGAAAACAGGCTCTTCGAATAGGATTCGCCGCTCGTCAGGTTGATGGCGGCGAGGAAGAACCCGATGACGAAGCTCCCCGAGTCGCCCATGAAGATCGACGCCCGCGGAAAGTTGAACACCAGAAAACCGAAGACGGCGCCCACGAAAATGGCGCTCACCGCCGCGCCCGTGACGTTGCCGTCTTGAAGGTAGAGGAGACAGCGGAAGAACGCCGCGATGGCGGCCGTGCCCGCGCACAGGCCATTCATGTTGTCGAGCAGGTTCATCGCGTTGGTCAGCGCGACGACCCAGAACACGACGATGACGAGGTCGATCAGCCACGGGAAGTCGGCGTTGAAGTGGAACCCGAGGCGATAGAGCAGCAACCCGGCGGCGAGCTGGGCCACCAGCTTGGTTTGCGGTCCCAGCTCCCAGATGTCGTCCGCGAGGCCAACCGCGAACAGACCCGCCGTCAACGCAAGCAGACCGATGAGTTGCCCGGTGAGCGGAACGAGCGCGACGACGCCGATGATCAGCGCGGTGAAGATCGCGACGCCGCCGAAGAGCGCCGTCGGCTCGCGGTGCCAGCGATCCGGCCGCGGCGCCACCATCCAGCCTTGTCGGCGAGCGGTGCGCCGCACGAGCCACGTCGCCGCACTCGATAGGCCAAAAACCACCGCCGCCGACAGCACATAGGAGGCCATGAACCGGGCTATCGTACATCGGCAGTCGCGGGTCGGCAGTCGGCAGTCACGCGTCCGGACTCCCGACTCCCGACTCCCGACTCCCGGAGGGCGCACGCCGCATCCAGTGCTCCCGGTACGGTGTGAACCAGCCGCGCGTCATGGCGGCAATCACGGCTCGGGCCGGAACCGTGCGGCGGCTCTGCACGCGCCGCCGCTCCTTCAGCACGGGCCCAAGCTGCGTGAGGGCATCCCACTTCGCGCGCAGAATGGTCGAGAGGTGCCCTGTCACACCGAAGCGCGCGACCGACGCGAGCGTCAAGAGGATGTGCTGCGGCGCATACACCCAGAGCCAGACGCCCGGCATGTTCTTGATCCACGCCCACACGAGGTTGCGATGCCCGTGGTACACCGAGAACGCGCTGAGACGACCTGCGAGTGCCGAGCCGACATGCAGCACGACGGCGCCCGGCACGTACAGACAGCGGTGTCCTCTGAGCCGCATGCGGAACGCCAGGTCCACATCCTCGACATAGCAGAAAAACGATGGATCGAAGCCACCGACGTCGTCGAACGCGTCTCGGCGGATCAGCGCAGCCGCGGCGCACGGCGAAAAGACGTCGTGCGGTCGAGGCGACACCTCGTCGAGCGGTCGGCCGTGCGCGATGCGCCAGCAGAGACCAGACACATGATAGGCATCGCCAGCACCGTCGAGGCGAGCGGGATCGCGCGCGTCCCGGAGCTCGCTGGCGAACATCGCGTGATCGGGCGATGCCGCCGCTGCCTCCAGGAGACGTTGGAGCCACGCCGGCTCCGGAAACGCGTCGGGGTTCAGGAACGCGAGCCACTCGCAGTCCGTGACGGCCGCCGCCGCCACGTTGTTGGCCGCAGCGAAGCCGCGATTCGTGGGCAGCGCGATCAACTGGACGTCGGAGAACGCCGCGACGATCGAGCGCGACCCGTCGCTGCTCGCGTTGTCCACGACGACGATGCGGTCGGCGCGGCGACGCTGAGCCTGTAGCGCGTCGAGCATCCGGCGCAAGTAGGCTTCGCCGTTCCAGTTGACGATGATCACCGCGACGCGCATGTCAGTCGTTCGAGGAGCGCGTCAGCTTGGCCGCGAGCCGGATGCGGAGTGGGCCATCGGGGTGACCTCGGCGTCCGTCGCCACGCTGATGGCGAGC
>DAINCF010000611.1:0-3513 GCA_036732565.1 Vicinamibacterales bacterium | reverse complement strand
GGACTCGAACCCGCGGCCTCCGGCGTGACAGGCCGGCGTTCTAACCAACTGAACTACGACCCCGATATCGACTGTCGCGAACGTGCCTGCCGTTCTTGCCTACGCCTCAGGCCTTGCCTACGCCTCAGGCCCTGAGACCCAAGACTGTCTGGTCTGAATGGGCGGTACAGGACTCGAACCTGTGACAGCCGGCGTGTAAAGCCGGTGCTCTACCAACTGAGCTAACCGCCCACCTTCGCGCTTCCACCTTCGCGCTTCGCGCTTCGGCGGACAAGTCGGCGAGGCGGGCCCGCTCGTGGGCGCATTTACAGGCCCGGCTTCCTGTCGCCCGGCAAAGAAGACGATTGTAACGGTTGGGATCGACGCCCGTCAACGTGCGGATCGTCGCCGCGTTATCGGCGGCGGGCACGGTGGGACGGGCATGTCGGGGCCTCTTACCCGGTGCCGCGCCGCGTCGGCGTGCGCAAGAGGCGTCGGATCGCTGAGGTCGTAGAGATACAACTCGACATCTGGTGGATGTTCCTCGCTCCCCGACGCGACGCGTTCCACTCGATGGCCGATCGTGTCCAGGTAGTCCAGGAGATCGTCACGATCGTGATAGCGCGGCACGGCATGCGCGAAGAACACCCACACGCGCGGCGCGCCGCGCAGCGTATCGATCTCTTCGAGATAGGCGCGACTGTCCGGACGATGGCACCGGCCGGCGACGTATGCATCGTTCGTGAATCCATAGCGTGCGCCGTAGAAATCGAACGCCAACATCGCACCGTAGTAGACGTAGATGCGATCGGTGGGCTGTCGATGCCGTTGAAGATGTCCCATCGCCGGGTGGACGTTCTCGAGCTGATACGGCGGCGGTGCAGTCGCCAGCGGCCACAGGCACGGCACGACGAGCGCGGGAGCAAGATGCGCGAGACGACGACTGCGCGGCGCCAGCCAGGTCTGGATCGCCTCCACGCCGGCGGCCATGAGCAACAGCACGAGCGGGATGAGATAGAGCGCGAGCCGCTCGGCCAGCGGATACTGTCGCGCCACCGCGGCAGCCAGAGCCGCCATTCCGACGGTCACCGCGATCTGACCAGGCAGCTGTCGGCGCCACAGCAGCGCGAGCGCACCCAACAGGCCAAGCGCGCCGTACACGACAGGCGCCGGGTAGCGCAGGCTCGCGGTGCCGAACGCGCCCACGAGGCTTTCGATCTGCGAGAGCAGCCATCGCGTGACCGCCAACGGATTGGTGGTCTCCGGCGGAAATCCCCGGCTCCAGAACGTGAGCATGCCGAACCGCACGTCCGGCGATACCGATGGGATCGCCACCAGCAAGGACACCAGCGCGGACAGGGCCCAGATGGCAACGACGCCGGCGAGCGCCCACACGTCCCGGCGCTGCTCGGGTGACCAGACCGCGCGAATCAGCACGACGATGCCGGTCGCGCCAAGCACGAGCAATGCGGGATAGGACAGCCAGGCGAGCGTGGCGCCAACCACCGCGCAGATCACGAGCGCCCGTCGGGTCGGGCGAGGCACATCGAGCACCGCACCACACAGGACAATCGCGATCGACGCGAGCACGTCGGTCGAATACTGCTTGGCTTGCGTCGCGAAGAAGAGCAGCGGCATCGCGGTGGCGAACAGCGTCACCGCGACCACCGACCCGATACCGCTCAACCATCGATCCGCCAGACGCCAAAACAGGATGAGCGACACCACCGAGGCGGCAAATGGCACGGCCCGCAGCACCAGGTCGTCATCCGATCCGAGTGAGGTGACCAGGGCCTTCTGCGCGAGGACGAAGCCAGCCGGCGCGACTTGACCGATGCCCAGAGGCTCGACAATCAGCTCGCGCCATCCTCGATCGACGACGTTGCGCGAGAGCGCCAGTTCGTCCATCCACAGCGCGCCACTGCCCGCGTACTGGATGCATCGAAGTACGACGCCGATGGCCACGACCACGAGCGCCGCCGCTCGTGTCGGCTCAGCGGTGGAGAGGACTGGTGCCTCGCGAGTCGACGGGACCGCGGCGGCCATGGCAACACTCGTGATTCACAGGCTAGCGGACCCATAGGACCTTCAGCGCCAGAATCGCGACCACCACAAGCAGGCCCGCGAGGGTGTGATGCTCGCGATTGTACAGCGCGCGGCGTGCACTGAACACTCGGCTTCGTGGCTCCGCCGCGGACGCCGCATAGTCATCGTAGGCCCGACCAAATTTCTCCCTCAGGTGTGCTTCTTCAGCGCGTATCGCCGCGGGAATGGTCGTGCTGAGGTACAGCGCGGCCAGTGCGATCACGATGGGATGCCAGGTTGCGATGGCGAAGCCAGCACCAATCAGCGATGAGCCGATGTAGAGCGGATGTCGCATCACGGCATAGGGCCCGGATTGCGTCACCTCGAGGCTCTTCTCGAGATGTCCGGCTGCCCAGATTCGCAGCGCCTCACCGACGAGCGCGATGCCGACGCCGATCGTCAACGACGCCCACGACGGTCTCGCCAACGCGAGGGCGACCACGCCGACGATGAACCCGAGCGCGACCCGCCTTCGCGCAAGCGCTACGGCGAGGCGAGCCCACACGCGCTCGCTCATCACGCGCGCTCTCGCGCCAGGCGCCGTCCCACCGCCGCGAACACTTCGTTGACCGACACGTCATTCAAGCACGGCGACGGCTTCGAGCATTCGCGCTTGTGATAGCACGCGCACACATCCGATCGCGACACGACCTCATCGTCCTTGTCCCACGGACCGTTGCGCCAGGGCACAGTGGGACCATACAAGCCCACGATCGGTGTCCCGAGTGCACCGGCGATGTGCAACGGGCCCGTGTCGCCCGACACGACGAGCCGCGCTCGCGAGGCAATCGCGATCAGGTCGCCCAGGCTCGTCGCCGGCGCACGGGTCGCGGTGCCGTCCGACGCTGCGACGACGGCATCAGCCAGCGCCTCCTCGCGTTTGCCCCAGATGACGATCGAGTTGAGATCGAAGCGGTCTCGTATGCGGATCGCCAACTCGCCGAGACGAGACGGCGGCCAACGTTTGTTGGGCCACCCGCCGCCAGGATTCAACACGACATACGAGCCCATGGTGCCCGCGATGTCATCGGCCACCTGCGACGCCGGCACACGGAGCGGAAATCGCAACGCGCCGGGCGTGATGCCGACGAGCGGGAGCGTGTGGAGGTTCTTCTGCACCACATGAGCGTCGACCGGGCACCCGACGTGCTCGCTGTAGAACCACGCCGCCTGCGGCTCGCGCAAACGGCCGGCGGCAAACCCGATCACGCGCGCGGCGCCGGAGAGCCCGGCCAGCGCGCCGGACTTGATCAGCCCTTGAAGGTCGAACGCCACGTCGTACTGCTGCTTGCGCATGAACCGCAGCACGCTGAACAGGCCGGCGTTGCCGGCAAACGTGACGACGTGGCCGTTGTCACCGGCCGTGGTGGCGCGGATCACCAGCCGCCGGCTGACCCCGTCGATGTGATTGAAAATGCCCGCGTGCCTGGCGTCCACCACCCAGTCGAT
>DAINCF010000610.1:0-3527 GCA_036732565.1 Vicinamibacterales bacterium | reverse complement strand
TGCGCGTCGATGCCGGGCCTTGTGGGCGGCCAGGCCGGTCGCCCGCGCGCAGCGCCGGTATCGCCCGAAGAATCATGTCGCGGTTCGATTCGGCGACGCGCTCGTACAACGTGGCGCAGGTGTCATACGGCGTGATCGGAATGACCGTCTGGTCGATCAGATCGCCGGTGTCGACGTCGTTCGCCAGCCAGATGAGCGAGTTGCCGGTGCGCTCCCGTCCGTCGATCAACGCCCAATTGATCGGCGCTCGACCGCGATCGTTCGGCAGCAGCGAAGCATGGGCGCCGATCATGCCCATGCGCGCGGCAGCGAGCGCACGGGGTCCGACTATCTGCGTCCAGCCAATCACGAACGCCAGATCGAGCCGCAGCGATTCCAGCAGGGCGACCGACGCGTCATCGTTGATCTGTCGGACGTGGTGGAGCGGTACGTCGAATTGTCGGCAGAGCTCGGCGTAGTCGGCATGCCCGCTCTTCTTCGCCGCCAACTCGGGCTCCAGGGTCACGACCGTGGCGATCGAGATGCCGTGCTCGAGCACCGCTCGAAGCGCGAGCAGACCCTCGCGATGGAAGCCGACCCAGCCGATGCGCATCGTCATGCGTCTCGGGCGACTTTCGGCGTCGCGTGGACCGGGGTCGCCTGGTCTCGGCCGGGCAGCGGTCCGACCTCGTGAAGCCATCGGGCGACGATCGCCGACCAGCTGTACTCGCGCTCGACGAAGGAGCGACCGCTGGCGCCAAGGGCCTCGCGACGGGCCGGTTCGTCGACCAGGCGGCGAATGGCCTCGGCGAGCAAAGCCGGATTCTCTGGCGGTACGACCACCCCACACGCCTTCGCCGCAAGGAGCTCCGCGGCCTCGCCCTTTCCGGCGTAGATCACGGGCACACCACAACTGAGCGACGGGAAGATCTTCGATAGCCGCATGCCGTGCGCGACCGGAACGTCTCGCAGCGTCGCGACCGAGGCGTAGGCCACCGAATAGAGCAGGTCCATCTCCTCGTACGGCGAGCGCCCGAAGATGACGTTGGTGAGCCCGCGCTCACGGGCAAGCGCTTCGAGCCGTGCCCGCTCGGGCCCGTCGCCGATCATCAGGATCGCGATGTCCTGCCGATCGCGCAATTCAGTGGCGGCGTCGATCAACGTGTCGAGACCGTGGTAATACGCGTGCGTCCCGACGTAGGCGATCACGCGCTTGCCTTCGAGCGCCCAGCGCGAAGCCAGCGCCTCGGAGCGCGGCAGCGGTCGCAGGAAGGTCGTGTCGGCGCCGTTGGGTAAGAACGTGATCCGCGATCGAGGAACGCCACGGGACTCGAAGTGCTCGATGAAGCGATCGGTGACCGTCGATACCTTCCACGCTTGGTTGAGAAACAGATTCTCGAGGGCGAGGGCGACGCGGAGGAACACCCGGTTCTGCATGAAGCCCAGCTCGCGCGCGACGTCGATTTGCAGATCCGGCACGTTGTAGATATAGGGCACGCCGCGCAGCCACTTCATGAGCACGGCGCACAACCCCAGGGACAGCGGCTGCGACTCGACGAACATCACCGCAGGCTTGGGTCCGGCCATCGCCTCGAGCATCGCGGTGGCCGTGAAGCTGAAATAGTTCGCCAACCGCGCGCGCGCCGATTTGCCGGTCGCCGCGTACAGCCACGTCCTGCGGATCGGCACGCCGTCGCGCTCTTCGCGCAGGCGCCACCGCCCCTCGTATCCGTCGTGGATCCGCCCGGCAGGATAGTTCGGCATGCCGGTCAGGACCTCGACGTCCACCCCTCGACGGCGCAGCTCCTGCGCGAGCGACCGCAGACGAATCTGAGGCGCGCCGATCTCTGGCGGGTAGTACTGCGTCAGGATCAACCAGCGCTCAGCGCGTGCTGTTGCCACGACAACCCCCGATACCGTGGTGACTCCGCTATCCCCGGCTCGAAGCTCATTCGAACCAGGTCCAGCACGGCGACGCTCGCGTCGAGCCCTCGAATCGCCGACGCGAACTCCGGCCGATCCTGACTGACGATGACGGCTTCGCTGCGATCCAGGGCGTCCTCGAGGCGCGGGCAGAGGATCTGCCGTACCTGCGGCAGCTGACGCTCCAGGTAGGCACGATTACTCCCCAGCATCGTCTCGAGGCTGACGTCGGGATCGTGCACCAGCACGTCGACACCGTCCTGCCAGAGCTGCCGCACGAGCTCGATGGCCGGGCTCTCGCGCAGGTCGTCGCTGCCGGACTTGAAGCTGAGGCCCAACATCGTGACGGCGCGCGCGGCGATCTCGTGGACCTTGGCGCGCGCGGCTTCGATCTGCAGTCGATTGCTCGGCAGGATGCCTTCGATGATGGGCAGCGCCAAGCCCAGCCGCCGCGCTTGGAACGCCAGCGCCCGCAGGTCTTTCGGCAGGCACGATCCGCCGAACGCAAACCCCGGCTGCAAATACTTCGAGGAGATGTTCAGCTTCTTGTCCGCGCAGACCAGCCGCATCAACGAGTGGCTATCGAGGCCGAGCTCGTTGCACAACCGGCCCATCTCGTTGGCGAAGCCGACCTTCAACGCGTGGAAGGTGTTGTTCACCAGCTTCAGCAGCTCGGCCTCCTCGACCGGCACCCGATGCACCGGCGCGTCGACCGATTCGTAGAGCGCCGCCACGCCCTCGCCGGACTGCTGATCCCACTGGCCGATCACGGTGTACGGCGGCGCATGGAAATCCGCCACCGCGCTGGTTTCGCGCATGAACTCCGGGTTCATGGCGACCCCGAAATCGCGGCCGGCGACCCGGCCGCTGCGCTCTTCGAGCAACGGCACCAGCACGCGCCTGGTCGTGCCCGGCAGCACGGTGCTGCGGAGCACGACCGTGTGGTACGACTCGCTGTTCCGCAAACCGTCGCCGACATCGACGGCGACCTTGCGCACGAACTCCAGCGATGCGCCACCGTCACCGGCGGTCGGTGTCCCGACGCAGATGATCGACGCGTCGGCCCACGGCACCATCGGGCGGCCGTCGTGCACGGCCTTCAATCGCCCTTCCCGAACGGCGCGGCCGACCATCGTGTCGAGGCCCGGCTCCTTGACCGCGCTGCGGCCGGCGTTGAGCATCGACACTTTCGTGGCGTTGGGTTCGACGCCGATGACGTCGTGGCCGGTATCGGCCAAGCACGCGGCCGACACCGTGCCCACGTATCCGAGACCCCAGACGAGTATCTTCATGACATGTCCGAATCGCCCCGGCGGCGCCGAGGCCAGGAGTGCAAACCGTTACCGACGGTTCTCGACGATGACCGTTCGGACGGCGGCGATTACGTCGTCGACGTCAGTTGCGGTCATGCGAGGGTAGAGGGGGAGCGTGAGAATTCGATCGAACGCGTCACTGGCACGAGGGAAGTCCGAGCGCTGACAACCGAACCGGTCGCGATAGTACGAATGCAGGTGAAGCGGGATGAAGTGCACCGAGGTGCCGATGTTGGCCGCCCGCAACGCGTCGATCACCGCGTTGCGGCCGACGCGCAGGCGATCGAGGTCCAGTCGGATGACGTAGAGATA
>DAINCF010000609.1:0-3535 GCA_036732565.1 Vicinamibacterales bacterium | reverse complement strand
AGGGGCTGTTGCGCGCCGACGCCGACGAGGCCGGCCAGGGCCAGCACCGCCACGATCGCGTGACTAGAATGGAGAGAAGGCATCGAAAGATCAGCTTAGACCATGTTTTCCAATGAGAGCTACCGTGCTATTCGTCAAGGGGCGGCGCTGGCGCATCGCGTCGATCGGGGCGTCATTCGCGTGCGCGGCGCCGACGGGACGACCTGGCTGCAGGGGCTGCTGACCAACGACATCGAGACGCTGCCTGCCAGTGACAGCGGTGCCGTTGGAGAAGCGCGCTATGCGGCCTATCTGACCCCGCAGGGCCGGATGATCACCGATGCCCGCGTCGTGCGCCTTCGCGACCACGTTCTTTTGGACGTGCCCGCGTCACTGGCGGCTTCGTTGGTTCAACGTCTGGACGCACTGATTTTTGCCGAAGACGTCCAGGTCGAGGACGCGAGTGCGACGACTGACGTCCACGAGCTGCACGGTCCCGCCGCACCGCGCACCATCCAGGCCCTGTGGGATGCCGCACCGAAGATCGGACCCGTCGTGATCGCGCGCGACGACCTGTTTGGCGTCGCGGGCTACGCGCTGTACACCGAGGCTGCGGACCGCAGCGCCCTGCACGTCTCTCTCGCGTCCGTTGGCGCGATGCCGATCGACCTCGAGACGTTGGACGTCGTCCGCATCGAGGCGGCTCGTCCCGCGTTTCTCGTCGACATGGAAACGGACACCATTCCACTCGAGGCGGGCATCGAGGACCGCGCCATCTCGTTCACGAAGGGATGCTACGTCGGTCAAGAGATCATCGTCCGCGTGACGCAGCGCGGCGGCGGTCGCGTGGCGCGGCGGCTCGTCGGCCTCGAGATCGACCCGAGTGACTTGCCCGCCGTAGCGCGCAGCGTGAAGGCAGGCGCGATCATTCGCGCCGGCGATCGAGACATCGGCCGGGTGACCAGCGCAGTGTTCTCCCCGACCCTCGGCCGTACGATCGCGCTCGGTTACGTCCATCGCGACTTCGTCGAGCCGGGCACCGCCGTCAGTGTGATCGGCGACGATGGCAGCCACGACGCGCGCGTGACGAGCACGCCCTTTGTGTCGCGAACGTAGCCACGAAGGCACAAAGAACACACGGAACTTCGCCACCAGACACCATGGCACCAAGAGCGGATGCCAACACCAAGTTGCTTTCAAGAAATGCACGAATAGATAGGACTTCTTTGTGCCTTGGTGTCTTCGCGGCATCCGTCCTCTTTGTGCCTGCAATGATCTAGACTTCCCCCGGAGGACGTCATGCGCACTCGTCTCCTCGTCGCCGTTGCGGCCCTCTCCATCCTGGCTTCGCCAGCTCCTCGTGCTCAGCAGACGTCGAGCTTCACCATCGCGCAGGTCTTGAGTGCGCCGTTTGCGAGCGAGCTCGTGGCGGCTCCGACGGGCCAGAAGGTCGCGTGGGTGTTCAACGAGCGGGGCGCGCGCAACGTGTGGGTGGCCGAGGGCCCGTCGTTCGAGGCGCGCGCGGTCACGCGCTTCACCGGCGACAACGGCCAGGAGATGACCGCTCTCGAATGGTCACCCGACGGCTCGCGTATCGTCTTTGTCCGCGGCGGCGCGGCGAATCGCGCCGGTGAGTTGCCCAATCCCACAAGCGACCCGGCCGGCGTCGAACAGGCGGTGTGGGTCGTCGCGGCGGGCGGCGGAGAGCCTCGCAAGCTTGCCGCGGGCGCCGGCCCCGCGATTTCACCGAAGGGCGACCTGGTTGCGTTCGTGCAGCGCGGGCAGATCTGGCTCGCAGGTCTCGACGGCTTGCCGGAGCCGTCCCAGGTGGCCAAGGCGCGTGGCAACGCGAGCAGTCTTCGTTGGTCGCCAGACGGCTCGCAGCTCGCGTTCGTCAGTGGCCGCGGCACGCACGCGTTCATCGGTGTCTTCACCGTCAGCACGCGCGCGTTGTCGTTCATCGATCCGTCGGTGGACAACGACACCGAGCCGACGTGGTCGCCCGACGGACGCTCCATCGCACTGGTGCGACGCGCCGTCGATCGCGATCAGCTGCCGTTCCACGAAGAGCGGGAAGGCGAGCCGTGGACGATTCGCGTCGTGGATGTGAGCACCGGCGTCGGCCGCGAAGTGTGGAAGGCCGACAAAGGGCCGGGGAGCGTGTTTCAACCGGTGACCGGTCCGAGCCTGATCTGGACCGCAGACAACCAGTTGGTGTTTCCGTGGGAGCGTTCTGGCTGGAAGAACCTCTACGCGATGCCTGCCGCGGGTGGACGCGCGACGTTGCTGACCCCGGGCAAGTTCGAGGTCGAGGACGTCATCCTGGCCCCTGACAACCAGACCATCGTGTTCAACTCGAACCAGGACGACATCGATCGCCGTCATGTCTGGCGCGTCAAGCCTGGCGCTGCGCCGGAGGCCGTGACCCGACAGGGCCAAGGCATCGAGTGGCAGCCAGCACCGCTCCCGGATGGCCGCATGGCGTTTCTCCAGTCGGACGCGCGACGGCCCGGTCGCCCGGTATTGGCCAGTGAGGCGCGGCCAACCGTCTTCGAAGGCGCCAGTCGAATTGTGCCCGTGACGACATTCCGCGAGCTCGGTCCGAACCCGAGGCCATCGACATTTCCGGTCGATGCCCTCGTGCAGCCCGAAGCCGTCACCGTCACAGCGGCCGACGGCATGCGCATTCCGGCGCAGCTCTTTCTGCCGCGGTCACATGGTGCAAACGAGAAACATCCTGCGGTCATCTTCTTCCACGGTGGCTCGCGCCGGCAGATGCTGCTTGGGTGGCACTATCGCGACTACTACCACAACGCCTACGCCTTCAATCAGTACCTCGCCAGCCGCGGCTACGTCGTGCTGTCGGTGAACTACCGCAGCGGCATCGGCTACGGCCTGAACTTCCGCGAGGCGCTGAACTACGGTGCCAACGGCGCCAGCGAGTACAACGACGTGGTCGGCGCGGGCCTGTTCCTCAAGGCGCATCCCTATGTCGATCCTGCGCGGATTGGTCTGTGGGGCGGCTCGTACGGCGGCTACCTCACCGCCATGGGGCTCGCGCGCGCGTCCGACATGTTCAGCGTCGGCGTCGACGTCCACGGCGTCCACGACTGGAACGTCGCCATTCGCAATTTCGCGCCGTCCTTCAATCCTGAAGCCCGGGCCGAGGTCGCGCGCCGCGCGTTCCTGTCGTCGCCGATGGCGTCGATCGACACCTGGCGATCGCCCGTGCTCGTCATCCATGGTGACGATGACCGCAACGTGCCGTTCAGCGAGACGGTGGATCTGGTGGAGAAGCTCCGGCAGAGGAACGTCCACGTCGAGCAGTTGATCTTTCCCGACGAAGTGCACGGGTTCCTGCTGCACGAGCGATGGATCAAGGCCTACGAGGCGTCTGCGGCGTTCCTCGACCGCTACCTGAAGCCGCGCGCCACCACGAGCCAGCAGTAGCGCTTAGTACGTGGGGCTGGCTTTAGCCCGAGTACGTGGGGGCCGGCTTTAGCCGGCCCGGGTCCGCCTGAAGGCGGACCCCACGCCTGAGGTGCCCGCTCAGAAT
>DAINCF010000608.1:0-3572 GCA_036732565.1 Vicinamibacterales bacterium | reverse complement strand
CATCTGGGTCGCGGTCGCGATATCACCCGTCCGAAGCGCGCTCAGCCCGTTCGCGAACAACGTCTCCGCGGATGCATCGTCGGCGACCGGCTTCACGCTCCACTCTTCGGTCTCGACGATGTAGCGGGCCTTGGAGAGGGCGGCCGCGGAAATCGCACGGCGATTCTTGGTGGTCGTCGCCATCTGATCGAAGAGCTCGGTCGCCTTGCGGGCGCTGGCGTAGTCGCCCTGCTGGAGGGACCCGTACTGCCCCCAATCCAGCGAGTGGGCCATGTCGCCGGGCACGTCGCCGGGCGCCCAGAGATCGTTCGCCACTTGATAGGCGCGCATGTTCTGTGACGCCACCTCGTTCCACATGCCATGCTGGATGAAGATGTGCGTAGGCATGTGGATCGCGTGCGAGACGGCCGGCGCGATCGACGCGTAGGCGTGCGCGGCCTTCAACGCGAGCGGCGCATGCACCGGGTCGTCGAAGGCGTGGATCACGTAGTGCGGCGCGCCGGGATGCTTGGGATTGCGCTGGAAGACGTCCATGGCCAGCGCCCCGGCCTTGACCTCGTAGCGGAAGGTCTCATCGTCCATCGCGCGTCCGCCACTGAGCAAGGCCACGGCATAGAACGTCGTGACCTCGTCATCGGTCGGAAGCTCGCGATGCAACCGTTCCATCGCGTGCATGTAGGCGATGCGACGAGCACGCCAGTCGCCCTCGCCCCATAGCGCTTCGACCGCGCGCAGAAACCCCTTCTCGCGCGGCGTCGGCGCCTTGGCGAGCCGCGCCTCCGGTGTCGGGCCCAGCCTGGCGAGCACGTCGCGCGGCGACTTGGCGTCCTGCTCCGGCATCAACGGGTGGTTGTAGCAGAGCGTCTCGCCCCAATAGGCCATCGCGAAGTCGGGCTGCAGCGCCTGCGCCCGCCTGAACTCGGCAATCGCCTGCTTCCAACCGAAGCTGTGCAGGATGGCGACCCCACGCTGGAAGTACTGCTGAGCCTCGGGAGAGCCGGAGGTGGGAAACGACAGCACCCCGACGTCCTGCAACTGCGCCGACGCGGGCGCCACCAGGAACGCCAAGAGTAACGCGCACACCAGCCGCATGGGAGCCTCCTCGGAAGTGGACAGGTGACTCCCGCCATCTTAGTGCAGTCTGCCGGCCTCGCCCCACCGGAGGCGGGGCAAGCCAACACTGGGCCTAGCGAGGCGGAGCCGTATCGCCATGCTCGGTGATCCGAGGCGGAGCCTTGCTAGAGGTAAGATTCTCGCCATGTCCGTCGCACGCGATGCCCGCGCCACCAAGCCGATCTGCGACACCATCCTCGACGCGATCGGCGATACGCCGATGGTGCGGATCAACCGCCTCACCAAGGGGGTCGTCGCCGCGGACGTGCTGGTCAAGATCGAAACCTTCAATCCCGGCAACTCGATCAAGGACCGCATGGCCTTGAAGATGATCGAGGACGCCGAGCGCGACGGCCGGCTCAAGCCGGGTGGTACCATCGTCGAGGGCACGTCCGGCAATACGGGCATGGGCCTGGCGATCGCCGCGGTGGTGAAGGGCTACAAGTGCATCTTCACGACCACCGACAAGCAGTCGAAAGAGAAGGTGGATGCGCTGCGCGCGTTCGGCGCCGAGGTCATCGTCTGCCCGACGGACGTCGATCCGGAAGATCCGCGCTCGTACTACTCCGTCTCCTCTCGCCTCGAGAAAGAAACCCCCAACGCGTGGAAGGCGAATCAGTACGACAACCTGTCGAATACCGCCGCGCACTACGAGCAGACCGGGCCCGAGATCTGGGCGCAAACCGAGGGGCGCGTCGATCACCTCGTGGTCGGCGTCGGCACTGGCGGCACCATCTGCGGCGTCGGCCGCTTCTTGAAGGAGCAGAAGCCGTCGGTCACGGTGTGGGGCATCGACACCTACGGCTCGGTGTTCAAGAAGTACAAGGAGACGGGCGTCTTCGACAAGAACGAGATCTACCCGTACATCACCGAAGGCATCGGTGAGGACTTCCTGCCGAAGAACGTCGATTTCTCGGTGGTCGACTACTTCGAGAAAGTCACGGATCGCGACGCCGCCATCATGACGCGGCGGATCACGCGCGAGGAAGGGATCTTCGCCGGCAACTCCGCCGGCGCCGCCATGGCGGGCCTGCTGCAGCTCGCCGATCGCTTCAAGAAAGGCGAGACCGTCGTCGTGATCTTCCACGATCACGGCACACGGTATCTCGGCAAGATGTTCAACGACGACTGGATGCGTGACAAGGGCTTCCTGGATCGCAAGGGCCTCACCGCGCGCGACATCGTCGCCACGCGCCGGCATGGGCCGCTCGTGATCGTCGGCTGCAACGAAACGGTCGCACGCGCCGCGCAACTGATGACCGAGCACGGCTACTCACAGATTCCCGTCGCCGCCGATGGCCGCATCGTCGGGTCGCTGAGCGAGACGCAGCTCTATTCGGAGATCGTCAAGAATCCAGAGGTCGCCAAGGCGCCGGTGGAAACCATCATGCAGCCGGCGTTTCCGTTCGCCGACATCTCGACGAGCGTCGAGTCGCTGGCCGGCATGCTGACGCCCGAAAATCCCGCAGTCCTCGTCCGCGACTTCAAGAGCCAGCAGACGTTCATCATCACGCGCTCGGATGTGATCCAGGCGCTCAGCTGAAGCACATTCGTTCCGCACAAGGTTCCCCACGATGGTTCCACGCGAGGTTCCTCACGAGGGTTCGGTTCCACACGTCGGTTCTGCACGATGGTTCAGTTCCTGACGGAGGTGCCGGACGTGCCATCCTGTTGGAACCATTGTGCGGACCGAACCACCGCGGAGAACCTTCGTACGGAACGAAACCGCCGTGCGGAACCGAACCCTCGTGCGGAACCGAACCCTCGTGCGGAACCGAACCCTCGTGCGGAACCCGCGCAGGAACCTTCGTGAGGAACCGCCGTGGGAACTAGCGTCGATCCCATATTTCTGCCAAGCGTCCGTCGCGTCCGCAGGCCCAGCGGTAGTAGCGGTACCTGGCCGGATTCTTCTTGTAGTAATCCTGGTGATACGCCTCGGCGATGTAGAACGGTCCGGCATCCACGATCTCGACGACGACCGGGGCGGAAAAGCGGCGGCGGACGGCGGCGCGTGACTCTTCGGCGAGGCGACGCTGCTCGAAGTCGTGAACGAAGATCGCGGGACGATACTGCTCGCCGATATCGCAGAACTGCCGGGTCGCCGAGAACGGGTCGATGTTGCGCCAGAACGTGTCGAGCAGCTGTTGATACGTGACCTTGGTCGGATCGAACACGATCTCGACGGCTTCGGCGTGTCCCGTGCCTCCTGACGACACCTGCTCGTAGGTCGGATTCTGCGTCAGACCGCCGATGTATCCGGACGTCGTCGAGAAGACGCCATCGAGCTTGTCGAACGGCGGCTCCATGCACCAGAAGCAGCCGCCGGCAAACGTCGCCCGGGCGCGGCCCTCTGGAGGGGCCGAGGAGACCCCTTGCGGCTTGGCGCCGACCCGCGTGAGCGCGCCGACGAGCTCGCTGCCCAGCACGGCGGCCACGAGCACGATGGCCGCCCACGACAG
>DAINCF010000607.1:0-3580 GCA_036732565.1 Vicinamibacterales bacterium | reverse complement strand
ATCCACAGCTGGAGCTCGTTGGCGAGGCTGGCGACGGCATCAGCGCCCTCTCCGTCGTTGCGAAGAGCCGACCGCAGCTGCTTCTTCTCGACGTCGAAATGCCGGGCATGGACGGCTTCGGCGTCCTCGTACGACTCCGAGAACTGGACCTCATGCCCCCATCGGTGATGTTCGTCACAGCCTTCGATCACTATGCCGTGCGAGCCTTCGAGGTGAACGCCGTCGATTATCTGTTGAAACCTGTTGTGGGGGCACGCTTTGATGAGGCAGTTGCCCGCAGCGTACGTCGCAGGGACGCGAACGCCGTCGCGGATCCGAAAGATCTACTCGCGGACATGCTGCGGCTTCCGCCGACACGCCTTCTTGCCCGCGAGCATGGCCGAATCATGCCAGTGCCGATCGCGGACATTCGATGGATCGAGGCCGAGGGCGACTACGTACGAGTCCACACCGCGACCCGAACACACTTGATCGAGCGCACGCTCAGCGATCTGGAGCGCATCCTCGTGCCATTGGGATATCGACGCGTGCATCGCGGCGCCGTCGTCAACTTGAAGGCCATCCGGGAGCTGGTGTCAGAAGGCAGCGGCCGTTACCGGATCATTCTGGTCGGCGGGGAGGCAGTCATGGTCAGCCGATCGTACTCCGCCCAGTTTCGCGACGTGGTCCTGTGAGTAGAGAAGGTCATGAAAGCCCTGCGCTTATCGGCGGGTGTGCCGTGATGAACCCGCTCCTGACGCTCGCGACCGCGGCTGTGGTCACGACCCTCGCCGTCGGGATCGGCGCTCGACGGCAATGTTCTCGGCGTCAACGCGGTGCTGTTGCGACCCTTGTTTTGGCGCGATGCTGACTTGCTGATTTGAGAGGGAGAGACCATGAAGAGTGTCGTAATCATTGGCGTGATAGCACTGGCAAATATGGCCGCCACAATTCACGTGTCGCGGCCGTCACTACAAACCGAGCAGGCGCAGCGATTCGATAACACCGTTCGTGAAGATTTCTTTGCAGGATTTCGCGGCGACAAACAGCGGCTCGCGCGCGGGATGGATCTGTGCGAGAAGGCGCTTGCCGCCGATCCGAAACATTCCGAGGCGATGGTGTGGCATGGCTCCGGTCTGATGTTCTGGGCCGGTGAGGCCTTCAGCCGTGGTGAGACGCCGAAAGGCGTCGACCTGTGGGACCGTGGGAAGCGTGAAATGGACGCGGCCGTCGCGCTCGCGCCAGACGCCGTGAACGTGCTGATTCCCCGTGGCGCCACGCTGCTCGAGGTGTCGCGACACGTGCCCGGCGAAGAACGCTCCGCGTTGCTGGCGAAGGGCCTGGCCGATTACGAGAGGGTCCTCGAGCTGCAACAACCGTACTTCGCGACGCTCTCCGCGCATGCACGCGGGGAACTCCTGTTTGGATTGGCTGAAGGCTGGTCCAGAGCCGGAGACCCGCTCAAGGCGCGACGCTACTTCGAGCAGATCCTCCGGGACGCGACGGGATCGGGCCAGCAATCGCGCGCGCAAACGTGGCTCAAAAACGGCCAGCTGTCCAGCACCGCTTGTATCGGATGTCACTAGTGGGTGCCAGATGACCGAATTGATTCAGGATCTCGTCTACGCCATCCGTAGTCTGCGCCGTGCTCCGATCGTCTGGACGACTTGTTCGCTGGTGCTTGCCATCGGCGTCGGCGCGACGACCGCGATCTTTAGTCTGATCGATGTGGTGCTGCTGCGGCCGGCCGACTTTAGGCCGTCCGAGTCGCTCGTCAGAATTCGCGAGCTGCGCCCGAACGGGGAGTTCGCGTCCGTCGCTCCGGTCGAGTTCGACGATTGGCGCCACGGACAGGAGATGGGGCCGTTTGAGAATGTAGCCGCCTACAGTCGAGAGACGGTCGTCATCACGGGCGCCCCCGAGCCCGAACGTGTCGACAGTGCGCGAGTATCCGCAGAGTTTTTCCAGGTCCTGCGCGCTCCGCTGCAGGTCGGCAGAGCGTTTCACATCGACGAGGAGCGCCCAACCGCGCGGCCAGTGGCGATTGTGTCTCGAAGGCTGTGGGAGCGGTACTTCGGTTCGGCCGGACTCTCTGGGCAAACGCTGACAGTTGATGACGTGCCGACTGAAGTCGTCGGTATTGCCCGGGAGACCTTTGGATTCCCAGAGGGGCGTGATCTCTGGCGACCAGCCGCGTTGAATACCGGCCAGGTTGTACGAACTCATTATTTAAGCGTCATCGCGCGGTTGAAACCGGGCCTCGCCCCCCGTGCGGCGCAGGACTATCTCAATCGCACGAGCCCAGCAGGATCGGTCTCAGCCGTCGGTCAGTCGCATACCGTGCGAATGACTTCGCTGCTGGACGCGGTAGTGGGCGAGTTCAAGTTTGGATTGTTGCTGCTCTTTGGCGCCGTCGGCCTCGTGCTACTTCTGTCGTCCTGCAGCGTCGCCAGCATGCTCTTTGCGCGCGCGGCAAGACGTCAGCGTCGCATCGCGATGCTCGTTGCTCTGGGCGCGTCCCGTTGGCGGCTCATCCGACAGCTGCTGGTCGAAGCGGTTCTCATAGCTCTGCCTGCAGCGGCGCTCGGGTTATTGATTGCTGGTGTCGCGCTCTACACGCTGTTGGCGCGGTACCCGGAGTCCGTCGCTGGCGTCACGAGTGTCCCTCTCAACAGCACTGTGGTGGCGTTCGCGATCAGCGTTGCGTTGATGGCGTCGGTGCTTTCGAGTCTTCTTCCTGCGCTGCACGGGACGAGTGGCAATGTCGTCGCCTTCCTGAAAGACTCATCGGCCGCTGTCGTCGGCCGGTCCTCACACATGATGCGCGGTCTTCTGACGAGCGCGCAGTGCGCAATCGCGGTGCTGTTGCTGTTCGGCGCCGGCGTGTTGCTGAAGAGCTCTGCGCATCTCTCCTCGGTTAATCCAGGATTCGAGAGCGGTCGCGTCATCACGCTCAGGACAGACTTGCCTGCCTCGCGGTACAGCGGGGCGCGGGCGGCGGCCTTTTACACGACGCTATTCGAACGCCTCCAAGCGGGAGAGGGCATTCATAGCGTTTCGGCGGTTTTGGGACTGCCGTTTCAGGGCGGAAGTGGAAAGGCATCGTTTAGTGTGCAGGGCGCTCTCGGGGGGTTGAACACCAGCGAACAGGCAGCCGTGCACATCAACGTCGTAGCGCCTGTGTACTTCAAGACCATGGGCATACCGTTGGTGTCGGGCCGGGACTTCACGACCGATGAGATCACACGTCCCAACTCGCTCGTCATCGTGAATGAACGGCTGGCCACACGCGCGTTTGGGACCACGCCAGCCGTTGGTCGATTTCTCACCGTCCACTACAGCGCGAACAAGGAGACCGTCGAGATCATCGGCGTCGTCGGCGATGTACGGCAAAGCCGTCTCGAAGCTACCGCGGAGCCAGAAATCTATTGGAGCCGGTTGCGATCACCTTACATGACCGTGGTTGTACGCACGGAGCATCCCAATCGTACGGCGGATGCCTTGAAGACCGCCGTGCATTCAATCGATCCTCAGCTGCCCGTCGAACCGAAATCGATGCAGGCGATCGTGAACGGCACTACGCGCGCCCCGGCTCTGCGCG
>DAINCF010000606.1:0-3614 GCA_036732565.1 Vicinamibacterales bacterium | reverse complement strand
GGCTCGGCCGGGTGCTCGGCATCGGCAGCCTGATCAGCACGTCGTTGTTAGCCGCGGGGCTAGTGGTGCTGTTCGTCGGCGATCGCCGATGGTCTGACGCGCTGGTCCACGCGGGCATCGTCATCCTCTTCGCGACCCCGTTCGCGCGTGTCGCCGTGACCGTCGTCACCTACTGGCTCGAGCGCGACTGGCTGTTCGTGGCGATGACCAGCACCGTCCTGCTCGTACTCCTCACCAGCGTGGTCATCGCCGCGTTGTAGGTACGTAGCGCAGGCCTTCAGGCCTGCCATCGCCTTGAAAAGTACGCGGGGGCCGGCTTTAGCCGGCTCGTTCAGGTCCGCCTAAAGGCGGACCCCACGTACGAAATGGCTAGAACGCGGTGATCGCCGCCGTCCGAATGTGCTCGTCGATCAACGGGAAACTTTCCACGACGCGCGCGTAGCGCTCGGCATCGAGACCATACATCTGGGCGACGACGGCGTTGAGGCGCGCGTAGGCGTCCACAGCGCCCTCTATCCCGCTTTCTTGCAGCGTTGTCGCCAGCCGCACGATCTCCTGGCGTTCACGCGACCCTGGCTTCGGGACGGGCACCGGGAGACGGGCCATGACGGCGGTGGTCACGTGCGAGCTGACCCATCGGCGAACGAGATAGTTCGCGATGAGGCTGTTGAGGAGGCCCACCAGGCAGTGCTGCGCCTCTTCGTCGAGCGGCGTCTTCAGACAGAACACCGTGTGCGTCGAGACGCAACCCGCCGGAAGCACCGCGGCGATGAGCGTGAGCTTGTTGGTCGCGCTCGCCACGTCGCGATAGGCCAAGCGTGCGCGACCGATCGCGGCGCCCACGCCGACGATCGCGACGCGGTCCGCCGGCAGCATCAATCGCGCCAGTTCCATTCGCGCGCGAAATGGTTCCAGGCATTTCCCTTCGACGACAGGGATGGCGTCGGCTCCGCTCGAGCCCGGATCGGCCCGAACGAAATGCGCGGCATCGTCGCTCGCGTTCAGCTCTCTGCCGAATCGGACGTGCCACCCGTCCGGCGAGGCGAGCGTGGGCACACGCCGACTGATGTCGGCCAGGATGCTGAGATCCAGGATGTCGCCGAGCTCGGGAATCGTCAGGTGCACCGGGTCCCAGCGCTCGATGAGCGCACGATCGAGGCGTACCGGCGACCATGCGGTCGGATCGTGCTCGGGGAGATCCGGCAAGTCGTCGAGCGTCGCCGGATCCGTCACGCCGAAACGGCAGCGCAGCCGCGACGTGGATCCGCCACGCTGGCCGACGAGCATCGCAAACCGGGTGCTGCGATGAATGGGAAACACGCCGGCCCGGTTCTCGAAGCCGATGATGGTATCGAGCGTCGTGCTGTCGAGGAGGATCCGCCGCAGACCGCTGCTGCGCTGATCGATCAGCAGGCCGCCAGGAACCACCATGCCGAATCGACCGTCGGGACGAAGCTGCTGCAGCGCCCGTTCGACGAACAGCTGATAGCGATTCGGATGACCCCGGCCCGTGCTCGTGTAGACGCCGGCGCTGCGGACGAACCGCGTCAGCATCTGCATGGACGACCGCGCATCGGCGCGTTGCTCCGCGACGCCTTCGTCCGCGCGGAGGACGTCCCAGGGAGGGTTGCCGAGCACGGCGTCGAAACCTCCGTCCGGTCGCGGCCGGCCGGACGCGTCGAAGAACACTTCTGGGAATGCCAACTCCCAGTGAAAGGGACGAAGCAACCGCGCGATCTCGCATGCGCGCTCGAGCCAGGTGGCGGCTTCCGCCGGCCGCAGCGCGGAGCCGCGTCCCAGCAGGCGCGCCGTCAGATCGCCGAAGAGCGCGGGCGAGAGCGGCCGGCCAGTCCAGAACCACGCGGCGCACCAGAGATCAGCCGCGCGCTTCCACTGATCCAGAGGTGTGCCTGGCGCATCGAGCGCGGCCAAACGCTTCTCCTTCTCTCTGACCGCAGCGGCCGTGTCACTCGGCTCCAGTGCCATCCGGAATCGTTCCGGAAGAATCGAGGTCGCCAGCGTATCGGCGGCCGCCGCATCGGCGAACAGCTCGTCGGTCCGTGCCTTGGGTGCGCGTGGAGCGCGGCCCGCGAACGGCGGCTGCAGCGCCAGATCTCGAAAGCGCGCGCCGACCAGGCTGTCACCAACCGCAAGGTGGTGATCGAGAAACGTCAGCGGCCGGTCGGCGGCCAGTGTCGTCAACCACAGCGACAGCCGTGCCACCTGCACCGCCATCGGGTTGATGTCCACACCGTAGAGGCAGCGTTCGGCGATCCGGCGTCGCAGGCTCGCGCGCTCGTCGGTGGTGACCTCTCCCGTGCCCGGTCGTTCGATGGACAGTGCATGCTCACAAGCGGCGGCGAGGTAGCGGCACGCCGAGACGAGAAACGCTCCGCTGCCCATGGCGGGATCCACGACGCGCAGCGAGAGGATCTCGTCGACGGATCGATCGCGAACCAGCGGCGCCAGCGTGCGTCTGACGATGAAGTCGGTCAGCGCGCGTGGGGTGTAGAACGTCCCGGTGCTCTTGCGCGCGACGGTCGTCCGTCGAAGGGCGATGGTCCTCGTGTCGTGCACCGGCTCGTACTCGAGCACACGCTCGTAGACCGACCCCAGCTGTTCGACCCCGAGGTCGCCGTAGGCGATTGGGCGTAGCGCTGGGCCTTCTTGTCTCGTGGCGAGCGACAGCAAGACGCGTCCCGCCACCTGGTCCGGTACGCGGGCCCGCTCGGCAAGCGGCGCTCGTTCGGGCGCGAACAGGCGGCCGTTGAACGCGGTGACGCGCAGGTCGCCGGCCGCGCATCCCGCGTGGGCCAGCCGCGCAACGGCTTGAAGCGTCGCCCACGTGCCGCGGTCGTCTCGACCCGATGAGAGTCGGCGACACAGCGTCTGGATGGTGTAGGCCTCTCGATAGACCTGATGCCATGTCGGCACCAGCGCGCGTGCCTCGGCGAAGAGCAGGAACAGGATCCGATAGATGACCGTGATCGCTTGCTCGAAGACGACGCTCGGTGTGTCGCGGCGACGCGATCGCGTGGCGCCGAGCACGGTCACGAGCTGTTCCAACGCGTCCATGACGCCGGATCCGAGCGACGTGCACACTGCCGTGGCATGCCGATCCGACGCGCACACCACGTCGTCGATGAGGCTTGGCTCACCTCGAGGTTCGGCCAGCGCCTCCGCCCGGACCAGCGCCCAGAACAGCCGCGCGCTGTGCTCGTCGCCGAGCGCCGTTGCGATGTCGAACTCGAGCCAGCGGCGTGACCAGCTTCGCGAGGTGTCGAGAATCGAGACCGAGGCGCCGTTGCAGACCAGCGCCCATGAGGTGCCTCGACGTGGGCTCTCGGCGATCGCGATTCGTCGATGGGCGTCGAGCGGCGCGCCCCAGGGCAGCGCCAGGACGACCGCAACCGGTTCGCCCATATGCGAGAGGACGCCGATGAATCCTGATGCGGGCAGCGGGTCCAGGCGCTCGATCTCGTAGCCGAGCGCGGCCAGGAGTGGCAGCACTGCGACGTCGAGGACGAGGCGCGCGCTCGATGCCGGCCCGACCCGACGGGCCGCGTCGCGTACGCATCGAGCGATCGTGCGAAGACCCAGCCGCATCGACGTCT
>DAINCF010000605.1:0-3615 GCA_036732565.1 Vicinamibacterales bacterium | reverse complement strand
GTCTGCCGCGCTCGTCGCGGCCGGCGCTGGCGCCGCGACCCGCGGCGGCCTGATTTTCACACACGGGAAAGGAGTGCTGTGCCTTACACAACTGGCGGAACACCTCAATACTTTACCGGTAAAGCTCACGAACGTCCGAGGGACGAATCGTTGCCACTGGAGGAGGGGCAGATGATCGCCGCACTACCCATTCGCGAAGCCGACAAGCGCCAGGCGCTCGAGCAGGTCCTGCAGAGCGTCACGTTCCTGCGGGCCACACAAGTCCGCAAGTTCCTCCGCTACATCTGCGAGATGGAGCTGGCAGGACGCGGCGCCACCTTGCACGAGTACCTCATCGGCGTCGAGGCGCTCGGGCGCCCGACCGCCTATTCCACCGACGAAGACTCCAGCGTTCGCCGCCGCGCCTTTGCGCTTCGCTGCAAGCTGGACGAAGTCTATGCCCGCGAGCTCGCGCACGCGCGCATCCGCATTCACGTGCCGAAAGGCAGCTACGTGCCGGTGTTCCTGCCGAATGTGCCGGATCGGCCATCGGTGAACGGCACCGCGCACGCGGCCGCGCACACCGCGCCGCAGACCGATCGACAGCGCAAGGCGAGCTGAGCGATGCGCGTGACGTCGCGTCGTTCTCGGCTCGTGTTGCTGTTCGTGTGTCTTGTTGTCGGCGTGAGTTCCCTCACAGTGGGCGGTCAAGCCCCGCCGCCCCCCGATCCCGCCAAAGCGAAGCGCCTCACCTGGTTTCGCGAGGCCAAGTACGGGCTGTTCATCCACTGGGGGCTCTACGCCATTCCGGCCGGTGAATGGAAGGGCAAGCGCATTCCCGGCATCGGCGAGTGGATCATGAACCGCACACCGATTCCGGTGCGTGAGTACGAGCGGCTCGCGGCCGGCTTCGCGCCCGTGAAGTTCAACGCCGACGACTGGGTGCAGCTCGCCGTCGACGCCGGCATGAAGTACATCGTCATCACCTCCAAGCACCACGATGGCTTCGCGATGTACGGGTCCAAAGTCAGTCCGTACAACATCGTCGATGCGACGCCGCTCAAGCGCGACATCCTCAAGGAGCTGGCCGACGCCTGCGCCAAACGCGGCATCCGACTCGGCTTCTACTACTCACAGTCGCAGGACTGGCACGATCCCAACGGCGCCGGCAACACCTGGGACTTCGGACCCGACGAGAAGAAGGATTACGACAAGTACCTGCGCGAGAAGGCCGAGCCGCAAGTGCGCGAGCTCCTGACCGGCTACGGTCCCGTGGCGCTGGTGTGGTTCGACACCCCGCGCATGATGACGCCCGAGCGCGCACAGCGCTTCACCGACATCGTCCGGAAACTGCAGCCCGACACGCTGATCGACGGGCGACTGGGCGTGGCCGGCGATTACGTCTCCACGGGCGACAACGTCATCCCTCCCGACGTGCAATCCGAAGCGTGGGAAACGCCGGCGACGATCAACCACACGTGGGGCTATAAGCACTACGACCTCGACTGGAAGCAGCCCGGCGTCATCCTCTTCAAGCTCATCGACATCGTCAGCAAGGGTGGCAACTACCTGCTGAACGTCGGCCCGATGGCCGATGGTGTCATTCCTCACGCGAGTCAGGACACGTTGCGTGCCGCGGGCCAATGGCTCAAGGTCAACGGCGAAGCGGTGTACGGCGCCGGCCCGACGCCGTTCGGCGACGAGCTTGCGGTGGCCGCCGGCCAGGGCGTGAACGACGTGCGCGGCGATCCGCTGTTCGTCGCTCGCACCGAATGGCGCGTCACCACCAAGCCGGGCAAGCTCTATTTCACCTTCTTCGTGGAGCCGCGCGCGCCGTTCGAGCTGCCGCCGATGAAGAACAAGGTCACGCGCGCGTATCGATTGGCGGACAAGGCGCCGATCGAGGTGAAGACCGAAGGCGCCAAGCGCGCGCTGATCATCGAGCGTCCCATCCTCGATCCGATGGCCACCACCATCGTCGTCGAGATCGATGGCGATCGGGTGCAGAAGCCGTGAAGGTAGACCGTCGTGAACTTCTGCGCTGGGCGGTAACGGCGCCGCTCTCGACCCTGGCGCCGCAGTCGCGGCTGTCCGCGCAGGCCGCGCGCTTCGATCGGGACGCGTTCGAACGCGCCCCATGGCGTGTCGAACCGAGTGAGGGTGGGAGCGCTGCGGGTCTCCGCGTCGAACGGACCTGGTCGGCTGACGTCTGTCGCACGCGTCTGATCAACGGCGGTACACGCCCGGCGCGGATCGATCGGGTCGTGCTCTTCGACGTCCCGCACGCGTTGCCACCAGCGACACGGTTGTACGGCGAAGGCTTCCAGATGCTGTCGCAGACCGGCGGTACGCTGGGACAGCCGACCGATCTCGGCAACTACACCGATCTCAAGCACTACAAGATGGCCGAGCCCGCGGGCGCGCGCGTGGCCTATGGGTTGATCACCCTGGCGCCATCAGCCGGCGACGGGCATGCGCTCGCATTCGGCTCGTGTCGGCGCTTCAACGGCGCGTTTCATCTGCGGCGCGACGGCATTCAGGCGGTGATCGAAGGCGAAGGACGCGTCATCGACGCGGGCGAGACGTGGGATCTCGAGGAGCTCGTGTTCCTCACCGGCCCCGATCGCGAGGCGCTGCTCGCTCGAGTGGCGGAACGTCTCAACGTCAACCATCCGCCGCGCCGATTCGCGGCGCCGCCGTCGGGCTGGTGCTCGTGGTACTGCTTCGGTCCGAACGTCACCGCTAGGCAGGTGCTCGACAATCTCGACGTCATCGCGCGTCAGATTCCCGGCCTCAAGTACATCCAGATCGACGATGGCTATCAGCCGGCGATGGGTGATTGGCTGGAGACGGGAAAGGCGTTTGGCGGGAATGTGCAGGACGTCCTCACGCAGATTCGCCAGCGCGGATTCGAGCCCGCGATCTGGGTCGCGCCGTTCGTGGCCGAGAAGGACTCGCACCTCTTTCAAGAGCACCCCGACTGGTTCGTCAAGGATGACCAAGGCGCGCCGCTGCGATCCGACCGGGTGACGTTCGGCGGCTGGCGTCGCGGCCCCTGGTATGTGCTCGACGGCACCCATCCCGATGCGCAGGCGCACTTGCGGCACGTCTTCAAGACGATGCGCGAGGCGTGGGGCTGCACCTACTTCAAGCTCGACGCCAACTTCTGGGGCGCGATTCACGGCGGCCGCTTCCACGATCCGCGGGCGACTCGAATCGAGGCCTATCGCCGCGGCATGGACGCGATCAACCAAGGTGCGGGCGATGCCTTCATCCTCGGCTGCAATCATCCGATCTGGGCGTCGACCGGTCTCATTCACGGTTCGCGAAGCTCGAACGACATCAAGCGGACGTGGGAGCGCGTCGCGACGACCGGGAAGCAGAACCTCTATCGCAATTGGCAGAACGGCCGCTTGTGGTGGAACGATCCGGACGCGGTCGTCCTCACTGGCGATCTCCCGGACGACGAGTTCCGCTTTCACGCGAGCGTGATCTACGCGACCGGGGGCATGGTGCTCTCGGGCGACGATCTCACCACCATCAGCGCGGACCGCATGGCAATGCTCCGCAAGCTGCAGCCGCCCACCAGCGTCGCGGCTCGCTTCACCGACGATTCGCTGCGCGCCGGCACCATCA
>DAINCF010000604.1:0-3628 GCA_036732565.1 Vicinamibacterales bacterium | reverse complement strand
CCGCGGCCGAGAGATCGTGGTGAAGACTTCACTTTTCGTTGATACGCTCCACTAGATACCGGTCGGATTCGATGGATTTGCTACACTCGGCCCGTGCATCGACCTCTCTTGCTGTCAATCCTTGTGGCCTCGACACTGGCCGCGCAGGAGCGGATCGTCTTCGAGGAACTGCCGGCCATTGTTCTGGCGAATGACAAGCTGACGCTGAGCGTCGTTCCCGAAGGCGGGGCGATGGCGTCGGTGACGCTCACTTCCGACAAGGAGAAGCTCAATCCGTTGTGGAATCCGTACTGGATTGCCCGCGAGGCGAAGCTCAATCGTCCCACGAACTTCTATCGAGGGCATTTCGTGTGCGTTGACGGGTTCGGACCCGCGTCGCCGGAGGAGCGCGCGGCTTCGCTCATGATGCACGGCGAGGCCTACACCCTGCCTTGGGAGCTGAAGGGGTTTCAGAAACAGAGTGGAACCACGAGCGCGACGTTTTCCGTATCGCTTCCGCTGGTGCAGGAACACCTCACGCGCACCTACCGCATCGTCGACGGCGAGAACATCGTCTGGGTGGAGAGCGAGCTGGAGAGCCTGCTGGCATTCGATCGCCCCGTGTTCTGGGGCGAGCATGCGACGGTGAGCGCGCCATTTCTCGAGCCTGGCAAAGTCGCCGTCGACATGCCGGTCGTGAAAGCGAAGACCAAGGCGTATCAGGCGCAGGCGGGGCAGACGCGGGAGGTTCGGTCGTACGTCGATTTCAATTGGCCCCTGGCCCCGACCGTCGACGGCCACACGTTCGACGTTCGCACCGCGCCGATGAAGCCCGGGACCACCGAACATGTCACGTCGTTGATGGATCCATCACGCGAGACCGCGTTCGTCACGGCGCTGCACGCAGAGCGACGTCTGATGATCGGTTGGGTGTTCCGGCGCGACGAGTTTCCGTGGGTGCAGACCTGGCTGTCGTATCCCGGACCGAATCGCATGGCGCGGGGCCTCGAGTTCGCCACCCAGCCCTACGATCTTCCGCGCGCCGACGTCCTGCGTCAGGGTCCGCTGTTCGACACGCCGGTGTTTCGCGTTCTTCCGGCAAAGTCGAAGGTCACCGCGAACTTCCTGATGTTCTACACCGACGTCCCCGAAGGGTTTCAGAAGGTTGACGATATCCAGCTGACCGGCGGGAAACTCGTGATCGAGGATCGCGCCAACCGCAAGACGATTACGCTGGCGGCATCGCGATCGTTGGGATCGATGTGAGTCCAGCTTGACCGATGCCGTGTTCTGGGAATTGTAGGAAGCCGTCATCGTGCCGCAGGCGACGGAACGCGACGAACTTCCGGTCGCCCTTCCGACATCAGCGCTGCGCGTCCAACCACCGAATCAGAAGATCGTCGAAAATGGCGGGCTCTTCGAGCATGGGGAAGTGCCCGCTTCGGTCCAGCACGTGGGTCGTCAGGTGGGGAGTGGTCCTCAGACCGTCCCACGTGGCAGGGGGCACGTTGTAGTCGTAGCGGCCGAGCGCCAGGAACGTGGGCACGGTGTTGCGGGCGAGCCGCGGCCGTGGGTCCCAGTTGGCGGCAATCGTCGTGACATACCGGGCGATGAGCTCCGCCGAGAACTGCCGCCCGAGCCACAACCAGGTGAAGTCGTACGACGGATCGTAGAAGTACTTCGGGCCGTTGCGGACGTAGCGCATCGCGAACTGATCTCGAGGCGACAGTGACGCCAGTGTCGCGTTCGGCAGACGCTCATCCAGCTGACGCTTCGCGGCCTTGCGATCGGCGGAGGCGTCCGTCTCCCAGAACGCGTCGTGGATTTTTTGGTACTCCTGCGTGAAGAAGGGCTCGACGCCGACGAGAATCGAGTGAGAGACGCGGTCCGGGTGCCTCAAGGCGTACTCGACGGCGAGGAATCCCGTCGCGGAATGGCCAACCACGCAGACCTTTTCCAATCGCAGGGCGCGCCGGACCTGGTCGATCTCGTCGACCAACGAGTCCATCGTGACCTTCTCGACATTGGCAGGCGACTCTGCGTTCCAACTGTTCTTGAAGTCAACGTAGACGAAGCGGATCCGTTGCTTCAATCGGTCGGAAAACATCGGCGGGAAGAAAGGCGCCAGGCCGGTGATGATGCAGGTCACGCCTGTGCCTTCGATGAGGTAGGGGTGCGGTGTGCCCCCTATGGTGAACACGCCTGAACTCCGTGGCGTCGCACTCGGCGGCGTGGGAAGGCCCAGCGGGCCCGCGGACCGGGCACGCGCGCCCGGGACAGTGACCCCGACGACCACGGCAACGATGGCGAGGACTGATGCTGCTCTCATCGGGACATGATAGGCATTGCCCCGATTGGCTTACGCGCCAATTATATTGCGTTCTCGGCCATCACCCACCGACAATGGATCGGCATGAAACGGCGGGCGCGGCAGGTGTGGTTCGTCGTGTTTCCTGGCTCGGAGTTGCTCGACCTCGTTGGCCCGTGGTCGGTTCTCGGCTATGCCAACGAAGTGGCGTCACGTGAGGTGTACAAGCTGCACCTGGCGGCGCCGCTCAGTGGAGATATTCGTACGCGCCACGGTCTGGCGATCACCGGTGCGAGGCCGCTGGGCGAGGCCACGGTCGGCGCGGCGGACATGGTCGTCGTCGCCGGAGGAGCGACCGAAAGCCCGCTGCCGCCGTCCGAGGCACGCGCCGCGCAGTGGCTACGGAAGCACCATCGAGGCATCCCAACGCTCATCTCGATCTGTACGGGTGCGTTCGTGCTCGGTGAGGCCGGTCTGTTGAACGGGCGACGCGCGACGACGCACTGGGTATACGTCGACGCGCTACGGCGGCGATTTCCGAAGGCACGCGTCGTCGACGATGACATCTTCATTCGCGATGGTCGAATCTGGACCTCAGCGGGCATCACCGCAGGAATCGACCTGATGCTGGCGTTGGTCGAACACGATCATGGCCACGCCGTTGCCATGGCCGTCGCGAAGAGTCTCGTCCTGTTTCTGCGACGATCGGGTGCGCAGGCGCAGTTCAGCCAGATGTTGAAGCGACAGGAAGGAGAGGCGGGTCGGCTGCGCGATCTGTCGGCGTTTGTTCTCGAGCACCTCAACGACCCGCTCTCGCTCGAGGAGCTCGCACGACACGCAGGCACGAGTCCGCGGACGTTGACGCGATGGTGCCGGCGGGAGTTCGGGGAATCGCCCGCCGGGCTGGTGCGGCGCGTGCGCATCGAAGAAGCCCAACGACTGCTCGAGCAGACGTCCCTGCCGCTCAAGGACATCGCTTCGCGCGCGCGCCTCGGCGACCCGAGTACGCTGTGGCGGATCTTTACTCGTTACGTCGGCGCCACGCCGGCAGACTATCGTGCGCGTTTCGCCACGCGGGCGATCGTCAGCCGGCAGAGACGAGGCGGCTCAAACAAATGACTACCCAATGTCGACGAACATAACGCTCAAAGACGTGATGCGCGAGCTCGCCGGTCTCGAGGAGCCGAGGACGCGCGAGGCCAACGAAGGCCGAGGTGACGATCACGGCGTGAACCTCACACATCTTCGTGCGCTCGCGAAGCGAGTCAAAACACAGCACGAGCTCGCCGTTCAGCTCTGGGCCACGGGCGATACCGCCGCGCGGCTCCTCGCGACCTTGGT
>DAINCF010000603.1:0-3633 GCA_036732565.1 Vicinamibacterales bacterium | reverse complement strand
CGGCCCTCAGGTCCGCCTGAAGGCGGACCCCACATGTGATTTCCCAGGCCGCCGCCCACGGGCGCGCGATCGGCGGCGTTCGAAGTGCGCTTGAAGTTCGCTGCGAGCAGATCCACCTCACCGATCGGGATGCGCTCGAACTGCGAGAACCCGACCCCGGCGAGGTCCTTGATGAACGCGTCGGCGTTGCCAACCAGCACGATGCTCAGGCGATCGGGCACGAAGTAGGCCTTCGCGACACGCTGAACGTCGTCCGGGCCAACGCCTTGCACGCGCTGCCGGTACTCCTGCAGCTCTTCGAGCGGCAGCTCGTAGAACAACTGATTGAGCACCTGCGTGGCGATCGCGTCCGGCGTCTCGATGGTCAGCGGGAAATGGCCCACGAGATAGTTCTGCGCGCCCTGCAGCTCGGCTTCGTAGACGCGCTCGCGCTGCAGCTTGACGATCTGATCGACCATCACGCGCAGCGTCTCGGCGGTCGCATCGGATCGCGTGTCGGTCTCGGCGACGATCCCGCCCGCGACCTTGTAGGCATCGAGATCCGCCGAGGCGCCGTAGGTCAGACCCCGCTCGGAGCGAAGCACCTGCTGCAAGCGATTGGCGCCCTCGCCACCGAGAATCTTCACCGCCTGGTCGAGCGCAACGTAATCGTCGTGCTTGCGCGGCACCCCCAGCTGGCCCACTCGGATTTCGGTCTGGACCGAGTCGGGCTTGTCGACGACGATCACCCGCCGCACCGCGGGCGGCGGTGCGGTTGGCGAGAACGCCGGCACCTCACCCCGCGGCCAGTCGCCCAGCGCCTTCTCGACGCCAGCCATCGCCTCATCCGCCGACACGTCACCGACGATCGCGAGCAAGGCGTTGTTCGGCACGTAGAACTGCTTGTGGAAGGCCACGAAATCGTCGCGCGTGATCGAGGCGAGCGACTCCGGCGTGCCGCTGCCCGGCAAGCCGTAGGGATGGAACCCGTAGACCAGCCGATCGATGACCTGCCCCGCGACGTTGTCGGGATCGTCCAGCGATACCTTGAGCGACGACAACGCCTGCCGCTTCTGCCGATCGATCTCCTCGCTGGCGAAGGTCGGACGGCGGACCACGTCGGCCATCAAGTCGAGGCCAAGCTGCAGCCCGTCCTTCATCACGACGGTGTTGACGAAGCTCAGATCCGATCCGGCGCCCGTGCTCAGCAGGCCCCCGGCGAAGTCGATCGTGTCGGCGATCTCCTGGGCGGTTCGCTTGCCGGCGCCCTGATCCAGCAGCGACGCCGTCAGCATCGCCAGACCGAGCTTCCCCTTGGGATCCCGCGCGGCGCCGGCGCGGACGATCATGCGCACACTCACCGCCGGCTGCTCGTGATGGCTGACGAGGATGACCTGCAGGCCATTCGCCAGCGAGCGGATCTCGTAGGGCGGGAACTTCACCGGCTTCGCGGCCAGCGGCCGCGGCGGCGCTTCGGTGGGCCACGACCGTTCGAGCGCCGTCTGCGACTGCGTCTGGACCGTCAACGTCACACACAGCAGGAAGACGGCCGTCGCCAGCCCGGTGTGGGTCATGACCGCTCGCGCCAGCGCGGTCACCGCGTGCCTCCCTTCGGCATCACGTGCAACACCAGCCGGTTCTCCGGCGTGAAGTAGGTCTTGGCGACGCGCTGCACTTCGGCCGCGGTCATCTTCTGGAAGATGTCGAACTCGCCGTCCGCCGTGGTGATGTCGGAGTGAATGACCTCGCCGTGCGCGAGCACTTCCGCCTTGTTCTGCACCGACTCGCGCTGAAGGATGTAGTCGCGCGCGAACTGGTTCTTCGCCTGTTGCAGCTCGTGCTCCGTGATACCTGAGGCGCGCACGCGATCCAGCTCCGCGATCAACGCCTTCTCGGCGGCCTCCGGCGTCTGTCCCGGGTTCACGATGGCGACGGCAAAGAACAGGTTGGGGTTTTCGATGAGGTTCGCGCCGCCAAACGCCGTCAGCGCCAGGCCGGTTTCGTACACCATCTTGCGATAGATGCGCGAGCTCTGCCCGTCCGACAACACCTTGGCGAGGATGTGCAGCGGGTACGAGTCCGGGTTGCCGTCGTAGGTGATGTGGTGCGCGACGACCACCGCCGGCAGCGGCCACGGCTCCTCGACGCGGACGCGCTTCTCGGCCTTCTGTGGCGGCTCCTTGGGAATGTCGCGCGGGACCGCCTTGGCCGGTTTCGGCACGCGGCCGAAGTAGCGATGCACGAGATCGATCGCCTGCGCGACGTCGAAGTCGCCGGCGATGACCAGCGTGCAATTCGTCGGCACGTAGTAGGTCGCATAGAACTCGCGCACGTCATCGACGGTGGCGGCTTCGAGATCCTCCATGCTGCCGATCACCGGATGCTTGTACGGATGCACGGTGAACGCCTGGTTGAAGATGATCTCGTTCAGGCGGCCGTACGGCTGGTTCTCGATCCGCATGCGCCGCTCTTCCTTCACCACCAGGCGCTCGCTCTGGAACGTCTGGTCGTCGATGCGGAGCGTGGCCATGCGATCGGCCTCCATCCACAGCATTAGCGGCAGATACTGCGCCGGCACGGTCTGCCAGAACACCGTCGCGTCTTCGTTGGTGTAGGCGTTCGCCTGTCCACCCACCGATGACACGATCGACGTGTGCTGCTCGGGCTCGACGTTCTTCGACCCCTTGAACATCAGGTGCTCGAAGAAGTGAGCGAACCCGGTCCGGCCGGGGCGCTCGTTCTTCGACCCGACGTGATACCAGAGCTGCACGTGCGCGATCGGCGTCGACTTGTCCTCGTGCAGGATGACCGTGAGGCCATTGGGCAGCTGCAGGCGCTGATACTCCAGCTTGGGCGGCCGGACCGCGGCGTCCAGCGACACCCACCAGAGCGCTACCGCGGCCAACGTGACGATCACGACGAATGCAGATAGCCTTCGCATCAGAATCTCTGCCCTCGATTATGACTGTTTCAGCGTCGCACCGCTGTGTTTCTACGTTTCCTTGCGCGACTCGAGCGTGGCGAGCCGCGCTTCCAGCTCGGCGAGCCGCTTCCGCAGCTCGGGCAGACGTTTGAACGCCGCCGAGGCCTTTCGCCACGACAGATTGTCGATCGCCGGCAAGCCCGAGATGAAGCTGTCGGGCTCGACCGACCCGGTGATGCCCGTCTGGCCACTGGCCTTCACGCGATCGCCGATGGTCACGTGCCCATTCACGCCGACCTGCCCTGCCAGGATCACGGCGTCGCCGACGACCGTGCTGCCGGCGATGCCGACCTGCGCGGCCAGCAACGTGTTGTGACCGATGACGACGCCATGGCCGATCTGTACCAGGTTGTCGATCTTCGCGCCCGACTTGATGCGGGTCTCGCCAACCGCCGGCCGATCGATGGTGGTGTTCGCGCCGATCTCCACGTCGTCTTCGATCACGACGATCGCGGCCTGCGGGATCTTCTCGTGCGACCCATCTTCGCGATGGGCGAAGCCGAACCCGTCACCGCCGATTACCGCGCCGTCCTGCACGACGACCCGCGCGCCGAGGATGCACCGTTCCCGGATGGAGACGTGGGCGTGGATCAGGCAGTCGGCGCCGATGCTCGCGCCCGCGCCGACCACCACGTGGGGACGAATGACGGTACGCACGCCAATGCAGACAC
>DAINCF010000602.1:0-3653 GCA_036732565.1 Vicinamibacterales bacterium | reverse complement strand
CCAAGCCCGCGCCCGCCAAGCCCGAGCCCGCCAAGCCTGCGCCTGCCAAGGCCGCTCCGCGAGCAGCCGCGCCGCCGCCATCCGAAGGACGACGACCGGTGCCGCCCGCGCCACAGCCGCCGCCACCTCGGCCGGTGCCGAGTCTGGCCACGCGATCCGGCCCGTGGATACAGATCGGCGTGTTGGCTTTGCTGACCGCAGGACTACTCGCAAATGGAGACTATCGGGATTGGTTGTTGCGCGAAGCAGAAGGTTTGATGCGTGAAGCGTCGACGCCAGCACCAAGGCCAACACCAACCCCGACGCCAACACCAGCACCGACACCGCCGCCAGCCGAGGCTGGAGCATCGCCTTCAGTCGCACCGAACGCTGCTTCCGACGTGCCGCCCGCGGCGCCGGCCCCGACCGCGCCCGGACCAACCTCGCCAACGCCGGCCGTGCCCCAGGCCGATGCGGCCCCCGCAATCACGAGCGAGATCGCGGTGCCCACGGTGCAGTTGTGCCGGACCTTGTCGACGGGCAGCTGGCGTTGCGATCCAGCCGGCAACCCCGTACGCGAAGGACCGCTGGTCCTCTACACGCGCGTCAGATCTCCTCGCGACGGCTCGGTCGTGCATCAGTGGTATTTGGGGGACACGCTGAGGAAGTCTGTGCCACTGAAGGTCCGCACCAACATCACCGAGGGCTTTCGCACCTACAGCCGCCTGACGGTCGACGAACCAGGCGACTGGCGAGTCGAGGTGAAGACCCCGGACGGCGAGCTGCTCCACGAGGAACGATTCAGCGTCCGATAGAAGTTGGAACAGCCGGTCGGATGAGGGATGCTCTAATCTAAGAGCGCGTTGCGAAAGAGGCTCCGTAGCGCAGGCCTTCAGGCCTGCCTGACGGTGCCAGCCGCGCACCAACCGGCGTTTGGGCAGGCCTAAATGCCTGCGCTACGTACGCGACCGGTCGCGTGTCATCGCCATTGTTCCAATCAGTCGGGAGTGCCCTTGTCGGACTGCTTGTTGACTCGTCGCGAGGCCATCGCCACCCTCGCGTGCACCGCCACCTTGCCGCTGATGTCCGCGTGTAATCGAGAACCGGTGCCGACCGCTTCGACACACACCGAGGCCGACGCACGCGCGTTGCTTGATGCCATCGGCAACGCCCTGCTGCGGCGGGTGCCCGAGACTGCCACGTCGCTCGGCATCGACACCGGCGCGCGAGCCGAGCTTCGTTCGCAGCTCATGGATCGCTCCGCCGAGGGACAGCAAGGAATCGCGAGCCAGCTGCGGCAGAACCTGGAGCGGGCCAAGGCGTTCGACGCCTCGGGGCTCCCGCATGCGACCCGTACCAGCCTGGAAGTCGTGCGCAGTGCGTACGCCACGGCGCTCGAGGGCTTCGCGCTGCCGTACGGCGACATCCCGGTTGGAGGATGGCGCATCACGCCGTACGTGGTCATCCAGAACGTCGGGGCCTATCTCGATGTCCCGCGGTTTCTCGATGCCGAGCACCGAATCGACGACGCCGCGGACGCCGACGCCTATCTGGCCAGGCTGGAGTCCTACGCAAAGCAGCTCGACGGGGAGCTTGGCCGCATTCAGGCGGCACGCGCGAAAGGGCTCGTGCCGCCGGCGTTCCTGATCGACAAAGCGCTGGCGCAGCTGGGTCTCTCGATCAAGAACGCGCGCGAGGGCGGTACGATCGTCGAGTCAATCGAGCGGCGCACGAAGAACATTCCCGGCACCTGGGCAGCGCGTGCGCGGGCGACCGCGGCGAAGGAGATCGCGCCGGCGCTGGAACGGCAAGTGGTGGAACTGCAGGCCCAGCGTGCGATCGCGACGAACGATGCCGGTATGTGGGCGCGGCCGAACGGCGAGGAGTACTACCGGTGGGCGCTGAAGGCGTCGACGACCACCACCATGTCGCCCGACGAGGTCCACGAGGTGGGCCAGCGCGAGCTGCAGCAGCTGCACGCGCGGATGGACGAGATCTTGAAAGGCGCGGGCTATACGCAGGGGAGCGTCGGCGCGCGATGCAGGCGCTGGCGAAGGACCCGCGCTACAAGTTCCCGGAGGGCGACAAGGGACGCGCAGAGATCACGGCGTTCATTCAGAATCGCCTCGACTGGATCCGCGCGCAGATGCCGCGCGCCTTCGATACGGTCGTCAATCCGAACATGGAAGTGAAACGGCTGCCGCCGGAAGAAGAGCCGGGCGCTCCCGCGGCGTACGGCGGCGCCGGCTCGATCGACGGCAAGATCCCCGGACGCTTCTGGATCAACCTGCGGACGACGGACTTGCATAGCAAGTACAGCCTCGCCGATCTGACGTTTCATGAAGCGATTCCCGGCCACATCTGGCAGGGCGAATACACGCACGAGATGCCGCTGATCCGGCAGATGCTGGCGTTCAACGCCTACTCTGAAGGCTGGGCGCTCTACGCCGAGCAGCTCGCCGACGAGCTCGGCGCGTTCGAGAACGATCCGATCGGGCGCCTCGGATATCTGCAGTCGATTGCCTTCCGCGCCTGCCGCCTCGTCGTCGACACCGGTCTTCACGCCAAGCGCTGGACGCGCGAGCAGGGCGTGCAGTTCTTCGTCGACGTGAACGGGTCGAACCCGCTCGAAGTGGCCAGCGAGGTCGACCGGTATTGCTCGTGGCCGGGGCAGGCGTGCGGCTACAAGGTCGGGCACAGCGAGATCAACCGCCAGCGCGAGAAGGCCAAGGCGACGCTGGGATCGACGTTCGTCGACAAGGCATTCAACGATACGGTGGTTCTTGGCGGGAACGTGCCGCTTGACGTGCTGGCACAGAACGTCGACGAGTACATCCGCACTGCCAAAAGCTCGTCGTGAAATGACGCAGCGCGGACCTTTGGGTCTGGTTCGGGCCCGGTCCAGTGCAGACCGTCATATCGACGGTGAATACTCTCGATGATGTTCGCGCGGGCTGCCCTCGTGCTTCTGGGGTTGACGGTCGTGCTTCCGCAACCACCGACTTCCGGCCGGGTGTTCATGCTGTCGCTCGACGGCATGGGCTACCAGCGGCTGACCGAGGATCCGGTCGCCTCCGAGGTGTCGACGCTCACCGCGCTGCTGAGGAGCGGGGCACGCGCGGAAGGCCTGAGTCCGGCCTTCCCGGCCTCCACCGCCAACAGCCACGCGGCCCTCTGGACCGGCACCTACGCCGGGCGCAACGGCATCCTTTACAATTCGACGCCGCGGTTGCCACGGTCCGAACATGCGTACACCGAACGCGTCGTCGGCTACTTGTCCGAGTCGCTGATCGCGGAGCCGATTTGGCTGACTGCGGCGCGGCAGGGCGTGCCGGTCGTTGCGCATCAGGTGACGCAGATCGTGCCGTTTCTGCCGAACACGATCGGGGATCGCCCGATGCCCGAGCTCGCTGCCGTCAATGGCTTTCAGTCGAGGACGTTCGCGCGATGGCGGACGGTACGCCCGAGCGACGCCGACGTCCAGACCATCCCCTGCGCCCAGCTGCCCGCACGCACCGAAGGAGCGACAACGTGCGTCGAGTGGAGCCTCGGTCGCGACGCCGGTGACCGGCGTCTTCGTGGCGCGCTGCTTGCCGATCGCATCGTGATCGCCGAGCCCGGCGATGCGGCGATCGAGGTCGTGCGGCGAGCCACCGAGACAGCCCCGCCGAAGC
>DAINCF010000601.1:0-3690 GCA_036732565.1 Vicinamibacterales bacterium | reverse complement strand
CCAGACCAAATGAGCGAAAAGCCAGGACTCGGCGATCCCGCGACTTCGGGAAGCCGCGGGCGCCGGCGCCTGACGCCGGATGTGCGCTTCGAACTCTCCCCTGAAGTGCTTCAGCGTCGTCAGCACCGGCGTCGCCGCGGCGTCGCCAAACGCGCACAGCGTCTTGCCGTTGATGTTGTTGGCAACGCTCTGCAAGAGCGTGAGATCCTTCTCCGAGCCTTCGCCGCGCATCAGCCGATTGAGCAGCTGAAACAGCCAGTCCGTGCCCTCACGGCACGGTGTGCACTTACCGCACGACTCGTGGCGATAGAAATGCAGCAGGTTCTCGGCGAGCCACACCATGTCGGTGGTCTCGTCCATCACCATGATCGCGGCCGATCCGAGCAGCGAGCCGGCGCGGGCGATGTCGTCGAAGCTCGCGGGAATGTCCAACTGGTCGGGCAGGAGGATCGGCACCGAGGAGCCGCCCGGAATGACGGCCTTCAACGCGTGGCCGTTGCGCATGCCGCCGGCGTAGTCGAAGATCAGCTCACGAAGCGTGACCTTCATCGGCGCTTCGAACACGCCGGGATTCTGCACGTGTCCGCTGACGCAGAACAGCTTCGGTCCGCCGTTCTTCTCCGGGCCGAGCGCCGCGTACCATTCCGGGCCGCGCGTCAGAATCAGCGGCACGTTGCACAGCGTCTCGACGTTGTTGACGGCGGTCGGGCAGTTCCAGAGGCCCTCGACCGCGGGGAATGGCGGCTTGAAGCGCGGCTGGGCGCGCTTTCCTTCCAGGGACTCGAGCAGCGCCGTCTCTTCGCCGGCTTCATAGGCGCCGGCGCCGCGGTGCAGGTAGACCTCGCAGTCGAAGCCGCTGCCCTGGATGTTCTTCCCGATGAACCCGGCCCGACGCGCATCCTCAATCGCCCGCTCCAGCGCGGGAAACAGATGATAGAACTCGCCGCGGATGTAGATGTAGGCGGCCTTCGAACCGATCGCGTAACAGCCGATGAGGCAGCCCTCCACCAGCAGGTGCGGGTTGCGCTCCATCAGCAAGTGGTCTTTGAACGTTCCGGGCTCGCTCTCGTCGGCGTTGCAGACGATGTATTTCGGCTTGGGCGACTTCTTGTCGACGAACTGCCACTTCAGCCCGGTCGGGAAGCCGGCGCCGCCGCGCCCGCGCAGCCCTGACGCCTTGACCTGCTCGATCACTTGATCGGGGGTCAGCGTCACCGCCTTCTTCAACCCCTCGTAGCCCGCCTGATGCTGAATGTAGTGGTCCAGCAGGTGGCCGCCACGCTCCCAGACATACTTGGTGAGCACCGGCTCGTAGTCCGGTGCCGCCTTGGCGCGCTTGGGCGTCGTGGTCTTGAACGCCGCATCCTCGCGCTTCTCGACCTCGAGGTGACACCCGTTGAGGGCCTTCAGGCCATCGCGCTTGAGGCGATCCAGCAGCGCCGGCACCTCGTTGGGCAGCAGGCGCTCGTGCCAGTGTTCGTTGTTGACCATCAGCACGGGCGCGCGATCGCACGCGCCCAGGCACTCCATCGGCTGGATGGTGAACAGGCCGGTTGGATCGGTCTCGCCGGCTTTGATCCCGAGCCGCTGCTCCATCTCTTCGACGACGCGCTCGGCGCCCGCGAGCGCGCACGAGAGGGTCGTGCACACTTGCAGGACGAACTTCCCGACCGGCGTACGATGGAACATCACGTAGTACGACACGACGTCTTCGACGTCGGCGGTCGTGCAGCCGATGACGTCGGCGACGTGTCGGGCGGCGTTGGCGGAGATGTAGCCCTGCTGCTGCTGCGCGAGGTAGAGCGCGTGCAGGATCGCCGACTTGCGATACTCCGGCGGATAGTGCGCGGCGAACGCCTCGAACTGCTCGCGCCGCTCGCTCGTGAACTGGAAGTCGGGCCCTTCGGGCAGCGTCTTGCGCTGGGAGCGGTGCCACTGCTCCGTCCCGTACGGCATCACAGGATGAAAGCTCATCGATCCACGTCTCCCATCACGACGTCGAGCGATCCGATGACCGCAATCACGTCGGCAATCATCCCGCCGACGATGAACTTGTGCAGCGCCTGACAGGCCAGCAGGCCGGGCGATCGCATGTGCACGCGCCAGGGCCGATTCGTGCCATCCGACACCACATAGCAGCCATGTTCGCCGCGCGGCCCCTCGACCGGCACGTAGGCATCGCCGGCCGGCACGTTGAAGCCCTGCGAGTAGAGGAGGAAGTGCTGAATCAGCGCTTCCATCTCGGTGTAGACCTCGTCCTTCGGCGGCGGCACCACGCGGCGATCGTTGATGGCCCACTCGCCGGCGGGCGCAATCCGCGACAGCGCCTGCCGGCAGATCTTCACGCTCTCCCGCATCTCGGTCATGCGCACGAGGTAGCGATCGTAGACGTCGCCGTTCTTCGCGCCGATGACGTCGAATTCGAACGTGTCGTAGCCCGAGTACGGGAACGCGCGCCGGACGTCGTAGTCGCTGCCCGCGGCACGTGCGATCGGACCGAACAGGCCCCACGCATAGCAGTCCTCGAGCGAGAGCGTGCCGACGCCGCGCGTGCGATCCAGCCAGATCGGGTTCTTGGTGATCAGCGTCTCGTATTCGTCGATCTTGGGCTCGAAGCGATCGAGGAACGTGCGGACCGCTTCCTTGAACCCGCGCGGCAGATCCTCGCGCAGGCCGCCCACGCGAATGTAGCTGGGGAAGAAGCGGAAACCGGCGAGCATCTCGTTGAGGTTCATGAGCTGCTCGCGCTCACGAAACGCATACATGATCGCGGTGATCGCGCCGACCTCCATCGCATGGGTGCCGAACCACACGAGATGACTGGCGAGCCGCTGCAGCTCGCCGATGAGGACGCGGATCCACTTGACGCGATCCGGCATCTCGAGCCCGAGGAGCTTCTCGACCGACAAACAGAACGCGAAGCTGTTGGACTGCGCGCCGAGGTAATCCATGCGCTCCACGAGCGGGATCACCTGTTGCCACTTCTTCTGCTCCGCGGTCTTCTCGATGCCGGTGTGGAGGTAGCCGATGGTCGGCGCCACCGACACGACGGTCTCGCCATCGAGCTCCAGCACCAGGCGCAGCACGCCATGCGTGCTGGGGTGCTGAGGCCCCATGTTGACGGTCATCGTTTCCGTGCGAAGTACAGGCATGTGACCCAGCTCCGTAGCGGCGGTTCGCGAACCGCCCCTACCCTCTCCCCAACTCGTCGTCGACCAACTCACAAATCAAATGCAGCACCGTCGCGTGCACTTCTTGTGCTCGCGCCACGACGGGCTCAGGGACGTTCACGTGGATCTCGGCGAGGGCGCCGGCGTCGCCGCCGTCGCCGCCCGTCAGCGCAATGGTGGTCAACCCTTGCGCGCGCGCGGTCTCCAGCGCGCGAAGCACGTTTGGCGAGCGCCCGCTCGTCGTGATCCCTAGTGCGACGTCGCCCGGTCGCCCGAGCGCTTCGAGTTGTCGAGCAAACGATCGCTCGAACCCGTAATCGTTGCTGACCGCCGTCAGCAAGCTGACGTTCGCGGCCAGCGCCACCGCCCGGAACGCCTGCCGGTCCACGACGAACCGGCCCACCAGCTCGGCCGCGAAATGCTGCGCGTCGGCGGCGCTCCCGCCGTTCCCGAACACCAGCACCGTATGCCCGCCGCGCAGCGCCGCAATCACCGCGTCCGCCGCGGCGACGATGCCGCC
>DAINCF010000600.1:0-3691 GCA_036732565.1 Vicinamibacterales bacterium | reverse complement strand
CGCACATAGAGAGGAAAGGCTACGTTGTCGAGTACCGTCGCGTGGGGGAACAGCGACGGCGATTGATGCATGTAGACGACGTCCCGGCGTTCCGGCGCGGCGTGTGTCACGTCCCGCCCGTTGACGTGCACCGTTCCCGACGACACGATGCCCAGCCCCGCGATGGCCCGGAGCAGCGAGGTCTTGCCGACGCCTGACGGACCCAGCAGGGCGACGCGCGCGCCCGCCTGAACATGCAGCGTGACCTCTTCGAGCCCCGGCTTCTCGCCAAACGGCACGTGCACGCGCGTGAGCGCCAAGCCGATGTCGTTGGTCACACCGTGGCTCCGGTGCGACGAGCGCCCAGCGCCAGGAGCCCGATCGTCAGCGTCGGCGGCAGGCTGAGCACCAGTGCGGCGAGCGCGCCGACCTGATCGTTGCCGGACTGCACCAACGACAGCAACTCCACGGGCAGCGTGCGCACGAGCCCTCCGCCGACCAGCAGAGTGGTGGCCACCTGCCCCCACGAGATCAGCCCGCCGAGAATCGCGCCCTCGAACAGGCGCCGTTTCAGCAACGGCACGAGCACCTTCGACACGACCTGCCACCGCGACGCGCCCAGCGTGCGCGCTTCGTCTTCGAGCGACGCGTCGAGCGTCGTGAAGGCCCCGATCGCGAACAACGTAAGGTAGCCGGTGATCGGTACGAGGTGCGCGAGGCCGACGCCGACCAGTGTGCCGCCGAGGCCGATGCTGAGCAGGGCGACCTGCAGTCCGACGCCGAGGGGCAGGGGCGGCGCGAGCACCGCGAACAGGGCTGCAGTCAGGGCCAGCCGTCGCGTCCTCTCCGGCGCGTGCACGGCGCGCCGCGCGACGAGGAACCCGAGCGCCGTACCGACAGTCCCGGTGACGATCGCCAACCCGACGCTGACGATCAGCGCCGACACGACGCGCTCGCCGCCGCCGACCGCCACCCATCCCCAGTCGTCGCCGACGTTGGGCAGGATCTGAGGGAAGCGCCACGACCGTGCGGCCGCGCGGAGCGCCAACACCGCCATCGGCGTGAGCACCCAGACGCCGAGCGCTGCGAGCAGCAGGCGGTGTGCATTCCGCTTCATGGCGCGTCACCCGCTGTACGGGCGCGCCACGACGCATGGAGCAGGACCAGGGCCGCCGAAATGGCCAGCGCCAGCAGACCCAAGACATGTGCTTCGCCGCGCCGGGCGAGATTCGGATCCACCGCGCGCTCGTACATGAGGATGGACAAGGGCGTCGGCTGACTCGGCGCCAGCAGCGCGGGCATCTCGTACTGGCCGACGAGGAACGCGAACGCCGCAAGCGCCGCGGGAGCCGTGCCACGCCACAGCTGCGGCCACGTGACGCGCCAGAATGCCTGGCGTGGTGTGGCGCCCAGCGTGCGTGCCACCTCCTCGAGATTCTGGCCCCTGCTCAGGAGCACGGCCATCGCCGTGAGCGCGAGATACGGCAGCTCTTTCCACACGAACGTGATCACCAGCGCCACGCCGAGCCGATCGTAGACGAGCGCTGGAAAATCCGCCGGAGCGGCGGTGAGGCCGAGCGCGTAGGTCGCGCGCGAGAGCAGTCCGCTCTGGCTGAACATGAGGAGAGCGGCGAACGCCGCCGCGACGTGCGGCACGGCCATCGGCAGCATGACCGCCGCCTGCCCGAGGCGACTGGCGCGGACGTGGACGGCGAGCACGAACGCCAGGGCGGAAGCGATGGCCGTCGCCACGCCAGCGGTGCCGAGGGTCCAGGCCGCGCCTTGCCACGTGCTGAGGGACGACAGGACGGTGGTGACTCGCACCAGCGTAAAGCCGTGCGCGCCAACGCCCAGGAGGCCGACCGACGCCAGCACCGAGTACGCCGCTCCGACCAGCACCGGGGCGGCCACCGCCAGCGCGATCAGCACGGCGGGCAGACCTCGTCGCGTCATGGGGATGGCCGCATCGACTGACGCCAATCCTCGAGCAGACGGGCGTGATACTGCGGATGCACTTCGGGTCGCGCGCGCGCCGCAAGGCGCTCGCGCGGCAGCGCCGCGGCATCTCGTGCCGCTTCATCAAACCTGGACGCCCAGGGCGCCGGAAGCCTCGAGACGTCGAGCACGGTGCTGTCGCCCCAGACGTCGCCACGCTGCTTCTCGAGCTGCGCCTCGGGGGAGAGCAGGAAATTGGCGAGCACCATCGCCCCCGCGGGATTCGGCGCTCGCAGGGGGATGCCGACGTAGTGGGCATTGGCGATCGTGCCCTCGTCGAGCAGCAGCGCGCGCGCATCGGGCGGGAACACCTGTTGTCGCACCTTGGTCACGACTTCGTTCTGGTTGTTCGACATCGTGAAGTCGATCTCGCCGTTGGAGAAGAGGCGGTGCATCGCGGCCACGTCGGGCGGATAGGTCTCGCCGTTTCGCCAGAAGAAGCGCCGCAGCGGCGCCAGCCAGGCGAACAGACCGTCGCGCCCGCGACGATAGCGATCTTCGTCGAACCCACCTTGAAAGACCTGGACGCCGCCGGCCAGCCCGTACATCACGCTCTTGAGAAAGGTCATCCCGGTGAACTGCTGGTCGTGCGTGAACCGGCCGGGATGGGCTCGGATCCACTCCGCCAGCGCCGCGATCGTGGTCGGCGGCAGCGGTGTTCGCGCCGAATCGTAGATCAGGGCGAACTGCACCATACCCCACGGCGATTCGTAGCCGGCGGGATCCTGGTCGAAGTCGCGGCTGACGATCGCAGAGCCCGCGTCCACCAGCCCGGCGTTCGGCAGACCGTGTGCCCACGGCCCGTCGAGCAGGTGTTCGCTGCGGAGTTGGGCGAACGTCTCGCCGTTGATCCAGACCAGGCTCGTCGTTCCGGGGCGGCCGGCCAGCGCGTCGCGCTCGGTCGCGAGGGTGTTGACCAGCTCGGGCCCTTGGCTGTCGACGGCCTCCACGTCGATACCGTACTGCTCCCGCATGCGCGGCGCGACCCAGTCGTCAACATAGGCGTTGATGGCCGGATCGCCGCGCCACATGCGCCACACGACCGTCGTGTCGCGGGCCTGGGCCAGTACGGCGTCCCACGAGCCCGCCGCCAGCTCCCGCGCCGACGGGAGTGGTTGCGGGTCGCGGGCGCCGCAGCCGCATGAGAAGGCCAGGAGGCCGGCGGCGCAGATCCATGCGGGAGTTGTCTTGCCTGGACGGCGCGATCGTGCGATTGTGACCTCACCTGGAAGTGGCCAGGAACCTGTGGGCCATTATGCGCGAGGACCGATGCGCTTCGCAGATCGCGGAGCACGGCGTCTGCGATCCGACGACATCACGGCCGGGGTGAAATGGTCGCGGGGACGAGGATCGGGGCGCCCTTGGCCTTCACGAAAAAGACCACGAACTTGGCAGGCGCCGTCTGGCTCACGTTCCGCCCGACGATGTGGACATCGTCCGGTCCCTCATAGAACGCCTGGCCCGGCCGAGTCTGACCGCAGGTTGTTCCGCATGAACTACGCGTGGGGTCCGCCTTCAGGCGGACCAGGGCCGGCCGAAGCCGGCCCACGTTTTCTGGAATGCACGTTGAGATTAGAAGCGGTACTTGACCGCGAGTTGCAGAATGCGCGGCGCCGCCACCGTCGTCGAGATCACCCCGAACGAGGCGGCGTTCGCCGCATTCGTGCCTGGGTTGCCGAACTGCGGCGTGTTGAAGACGTTGAACGCTTCGACCCGC
>DAINCF010000599.1:0-3696 GCA_036732565.1 Vicinamibacterales bacterium | reverse complement strand
CTTAGTACCCTCGTCGCGATTCCACCCGTGCGCCGCGCCGTTTGACGCGCACTTCGATCCGATGGAACTTGCCATCGGCGAAATCGCGGGCCGGCGTGTAGCCGACGAGATAGTAGGCGCTCGCGTCGCCGATCACGCGCGTCAGGTCCTTTTCCGGGGCGTTGGTGTTGACGACCCGCCGGCCGCCGGTTTCATGCGCCATGCGAAACAGCGCGTCGGCGCCGCCGAACGGCGCGCTGCCCAAGGGGCGCGGATCGAACACGTTGATGGTGACGTTGGCGCGATTCGCCGATTGCAGCGCCTCGTCGAGCCGCTCCCTGAGGCCGTTGCCGAAGCCGCCGACGGGTGGACCTTGACTGACAAACAGCACCGACTTGCGACCTTCGCGGAGGCCGCCGAGGTAGGTGACGAGCGCGTTCATCGCCGACAGCGACACACCAGCACGCAGCTCCCCGACGTTGCGCTGCGTGAGCTGCGCCTCCTCGAGGACGCTGCGCACGGGAACATAGATACCGCGGCGTCCCTCGAACGTTTTCACGCGGTCCAAGAGCTCGCGCCGGTTGCGCGTGAACTTCAACGCGCTGAGCGGCGTGAGCGGGTCCATGATGGCGACGAGATCGGTGGGCCCAAGCTGCTCGACGAAGGTCTTCAGCGCCTCGCGCATCGGCAGCGTGATCGCCGGCGCCTTGTCGACGTGGTACTCGTCGAAATAGATCGCGAAAATCCGCACATCGTCGCGCGTCGCTTCGAGCTTGGCGTGTTCCTGCGACCGGATGTCGAGAGACTCGAGCGAGCCCGGCGTCTGCTGGCCGTCGAGGTGCAGGAACTGAACGGTCTCCGCGGTCTGCGCCACGCCGTCTTCGAGGATCTCGAAGTCGGCTGGTTGGAGGTCGCCGATCGCGGCCCCATCACGATCCGTTACCGAGACATCGACACGAACGAGATTGACGCCCGTGCGAAAGATGGGAGTGGGCTGCGCAGGATCGGGCTCCTGCTCCGCGAACGCGTCTGCGGGCAAAGCGTAAATCGTGCCGACGACCGCCAGGAACATCACCAACGCGCCCGTGCGCGAGACGACCGCCGAGCTCCGGGCACGCCACACGCCCATGTCGCTATCTTAGCGCGCCCCCCAAGCCCCAGGCCCCAAGCCCCAAGCCTCGAGCCCCTCGAGCCCCAGGCCCCAAGCCTCGAGTCTCGCGCCCCTAGAGCCCCAAGCCCCAGGTCTCAAGCCTCCAATGACAGCCTTCCCGTGTAGATCGCCATGCCGACGACGGCGTCCACCCCCATCTCGTGGAGCGCGTCGATCTCTTGACGTGTGGTGATGCCGCCAGCCGCCGTCACCCGACAGGTCGTGGCGTCTCGCACGGCGCGGATGGCGTCCATGTCGGTCCCCTGCATCAGCCCCTCTTTGTCCACATGCGTGTAGAGGAACTCGCGGCAATACGGCTCGAGCGCCCGGACCGCCTCAACGGCGCTGATGGGCAGCGCGGTCTTCCATCCGTGGATGACCACGCGCCCGGCTTTGCTATCGACGGCGGCGATGATGCGATCGGGGCCGATGGTTTCGGCCAGGGCGGCCGCGAAGTCCAGGTTGACCATGGGCGCGCTGCCTGCGCCGAACGCCTCCGCGCCTCGCGCACCCGGCCCATTGAACAGCGAGGATCCCACGATGACCGCCTGCGCGCCCGCGGCGAGCAGGTCTTCCGCGCGTCCGACCGACCGCACTCCGCCACCTACGCGCACCGGCAGCGCCGCGGCGACTTTCCTGACGAGCGCGTCATTGTGCCCGATGGCCATGGCGGCATCGAGATCGATCAGCTGCACCTTCGGGAACGCCGCAAAGCGGGCAATCCACGCGTCGAGATCGTGATCCTCGATCGCCAGCTTCTCGCCTTGCACCAGCTGAACGACGCGGCCGTTCTTGAGATCGATGGAGGGGATGAGCATGAGGGTTTTAGGCTAAGAGCACGTTGCGAAATTGTACGTAGCGCAGGCCTTCAAGGCCTGCCTCGGCGGTGAGAGCCGGCCCACCGGCGTGTTTGGCAGGCCTGAAGGCCTGCGCTACGTACGCTATCGGAAATTCGCCACACGCTCTAAAAGTTCAGGAGTTCGAAAGTTCTGGCGCGCACCGGGATTCCCCGCCCTGCCAGAAAACGCTTCAAGTCCGTCACGCTGTGTTCGTTGAAGTGGAACACCGACGCGGCCAGTGCGGCGTCCGCTCGGCCGTCGACGAAGACCTCGGCAAAGTGCTCGAACGTTCCCGCGCCACCCGAGGCGATCACGGGAATGGGGACTTGGGTCGAGACCGCGCGTGTCATCGTGCAATCGAAGCCGCTCTTGGTGCCGTCTTTGTCGATGGACGTCAGGAGGATTTCACCGGCGCCTCGCTCGGCGGCCTCGGCGGCCCATTCCACGGCATCCCTTGGCGTCTCGGCCTGCCCGCTGCGCGCGTACACGACGAATCGTCCGTTGATGCGCTTGGCGTCGATCGCGACCACCACGGCCTGACTGCCGTACCGGGCGGCCAGCGTGGTGATGAGCGAGGGCTGCTCCAGCGCCGCCGTATTCACGCTCACCTTGTCCGCGCCCGCCTCGATCGCCGCCGCCGCATCGTCTTCCGATCGAATGCCGCCGCCGACACAGAGTGGAATGAAGATCTCACGAGCGACATGAGCGATGGTCTGCGCCCGCGCCTGTCGCGACTCGATCGTCGCGGTGACGTCCAGGATCACGAGCTCGTCGATGCCGACCGCGTTGTAGTGTGCCGCCAACGCCGCCGGATCGCCCGCATCGCGCAGGCCCTCGAAGTTCACGCCCTTGACGACCTTGCCATCGCGGACGTCGAGGCAGGCGATCACGCGCTTTGCAAGCTGTAGGGGCGGTTCGCGAACCGCCCCTACACGGCTTGCGGCCTGAGACTGGGGACCTGGGGCCTGCGTACGGAGGTTCATCCGGGCGTCGCGCACGCGGTCCAGCCAATTGCTCAAGATCCGGATACCGGTGTCGCCAGATTTCTCGGGATGGAACTGCACACCGGCCACCTGACCACGTTCGACGGCCGCGGTGAACGGCACGCCATAGGTTGTGACGGCGGCTGTATCGCCGACGACCGGTGCCGCGTACGAGTGGGTGAAGTACACCGATGAGCCGTTCTCGATGCCAGACAGCAGGCCATCGTCGCGCACGCTCGTCAGCGCGTTCCAGCCGACGTGAGGCACCTTCAGATTGCCAGTTTCCGCGTGGCTCGGCAGCTTAGCGCAGTGTCCTGAAAACAGGCTCATGCCGGGGAGACCAGGCGCTTCTTCGCTGCCCTCGAACAACCATTGGAGGCCGACGCAGATGCCCAGCAGCGGGATGCCTCGTTCGACGGCGTCACCGATCGCGCGCCGCCAGCGCTCGTCGAGCGCTCGTGTCACGTCGAAGTGCCCGACGCCCGGCACGATGATGCCCGCGGCTGTCGCGAGCGCCTCGGGCTCGAGTGGCGTGACGACGTCCGCGCCCAAGGTGCCGAGCGCCTTGCGGACGGAGGTCAGATTGCCGGCCCCGTAGTCGACGAGCGCGATCACAGCAGGCCTTTCGTGCTCGGCAGCATCCGCGCGAGCCGTTTGTCGCGCGCGACGGCGACGCGCAGGGCGCGCGCGAACGCCTTGAAGCACGCTTCGATCTTGTGATGATTGGAGCGGCCGTACAGCACCT
>DAINCF010000598.1:0-3706 GCA_036732565.1 Vicinamibacterales bacterium | reverse complement strand
CAGCGGCGATGTTGCCGGTGAGCTCGTGTACGCGGGGTTCGGCATCGTCTCGCCCGAACGCCAACACGACGACTACAAGAGCGCGGTGTCTGGAAAGATAGTCCTGGTCCTCGATCGCGAGCCCGGTGTCAACGACACGGCCAGCATCTTCGACGGGGTCGTGACCTCGGAAGCTGGGCAACCGCTGCGGAAGGTTCTCGCCGCGCAAGAGAAGGGCGCGATCGGCGTGGTGTTCGTGGAGGACGTCCACAATCAATCGGCCCCGTCCTCGTTTGCAGCGCTGGCCGCGAACTACTGGCCGGCAACCCCGCCGCGCATCGAGCGGTACACGCTCATGAGCCTGGCGGAGAAGATTCACATCCCGGTGATGCAGGTGTCCACCGCGGTCGCGCAGCGCCTGGTGGCCGGTCAACGTCAATCACTGCTCGACCTGGCGAAGAGCGCCGAAGCACGAGGCGGTGTGACGCCCGCGCCGCTCCCGGGCGTCGAGCTCACTCTGTCGACGCGCGTGGCGCGCACCACCGTGGCCGATCGCAGCGAGGTGGCGGTGCTCGAGGGCGGCGACGCCGCGCTCAAGAACGAGTACGTGGTGATCAGCGCGCATCTCGATCACGACGGTGCGGACGGAAACAACGTGTTGAACGGCGCTGACGATGACGGATCGGGGACGGTCGGATTGCTCGAGATCGCCGACGCGTTTGCCGAAGCGGCACGCGCGGGACAGCGACCGAGGCGATCGGTGATCTTCGCGGCGTGGAACTCAGAAGAGCGAGGGCTGCTCGGCGCCTGGGCCTACACCGAAGATCCGCTGGTTCCGCTCGATCGCATCGTCGCCGTGCTGAACATGGACATGATCGGCCGGAACGAAGAGGTGCCGGTCGGTGGCGGCGCGCGTTTCCGAGGTCTCGATCAGCAGACGGCGGAATCGAACGCGAATGCGACCAACATCATCGGCACGGTGCGGAGCCCCGATCTGCGCGCGGCGATCGAGAAGGCGAATCAGGGCATCGGGATCGATCTGAAGTTTCGCTACGACAACAACCTCTCGAACCTGATGCGACGGAGCGATCACTGGCCGTTCATCCAACGTGGCGTGCCTGGCGTGTGGGTGCACACCGGGCTGCATCCCGACTATCACACCATGTACGACGATCCGGAGAAGATCAACTACGTGAAGATGGAGAAGATTGCGCGCATGGTGTATCAGACCGGCTGGGATCTCGCGAACGCGACCAGCCGTCCGAAGCTGCTTCCCATCGGCACAGCACCGACCACGAGCGCCCGATAGCTCCGAGTGATGGTGTACAATGTACAGGCCATGAAGGGGTACAAAGTGGCAGAAGCGCGGGCGCGGTTCGGTGCGCTGCTGGACGAAGCGGAGGGTGGAGAAGTGGTCTTCATCGAGCGGCATGGAGTGAGGTTCACCCTTCGGGCCGAGGATCTGCCGGCGAACAAGCCACCCAAGGGATCGACGATCGTGTGGGCGCATCCTGCGGTCGAAGCGGGCCAGTGGACCTGGGAATACGGACCGAAGGGGCTGGTGTTCAAAGATACGAGAGCTGCGGCGAAGCCGTCCAAGCGCCGGCGATGATTCTCCTCGATACGAACGCAGCCATCTGGCTCGAGCGTGGTCATCGGCGCGCGCGGCCGCTCTTGAAGCTGGTGCGGTTGAACTTGTCGCCGGCGAGCTTGCTGGAGTTGCAGTTCCTCGTCGAGACGGGCAAGCTCGAGTTCGCCGGAAAGGCCTCCTCTGCTCACATGGCGGACAGCCCCCGCTGGCGCTTCGACGAACCGCCGGCCGGCTCCTGGTTCTCGAAGGCGATCGAGATCGGCTGGACGCGGGACCCGTTCGACCGGCTCCTGGTGGCCCATGCGCGTCTGCGACGCTGGAAAATCGCCACGAGTGATGAGCTGATGCTGGCCAACCTCGCGCCGAGCGAGGTCCTCCCGCTGTAAACATCCATCCCAGCTGTCACGTAAGCCGTTCAGCGACAGTCGCTTCCACCCACCGCGCAAAGTCCGCGCGGAGGAACTCGGCTTGACGATGGTCCGGCGGAATCTATATCGTCGGAACGATCGTCCACATCCCCAACGGACAGCTATGAAACAGCAGACCCAGCGGCGTGCGGTGATCGCGGCCGTGTTGTGCGCGGTGACCGTCGTTGGTACCGGTGCCAGCGATTGGCCGGAATGGCGCGGTCCCTCGCGCGACGGGCACTCGAGCGAGACCAACTTGCCGTCCAGCTGGTCGCCGACAGGCGAGAACCTCGCCTGGCGCCTTCCCATCGGCGGTCGATCATCGCCAGTGGCGTTCGGCAACCGTATCTACCTGCTGACGACCGGAGGCGATCCGGCCACGACGCAAGAGCGGCTCGTGGCGGTCGACGCCGAGTCAGGCAAGGTGGTGTGGGAACAGAAATTCAGCGTCTATCTGAGTGACGTCCCGCAGCACCGCGCGGCGTGGGCCTCGCCGGCGGTGGATCCCGAGACCGGAACCATCTATGTGTTCACCGTCGGCGCGCAGCTCTTTGCCGTGTCGCCCGATGGCAAAGTGCTGTGGGATCGCTCGCTGCCCGAAGAGTATGGCGCGGTGACCACGCATGGGGGACGCACGACGTCGCCGATCGTCGAAGGCGACAAGGTGATCCTCAATGCCCTGGTGCTGGCGTGGGGTGATCTCTCGCGCACGGGCAACCGGTACTTTGCGTTCGACAAGCGTACCGGGCAGACGGTGTGGGTCGCGTCGCCGCAAGCGCGCCACTACGACACCAACTACTCCATGCCGATCGTTGCGGATCTCGCTGGCGGGCGCTCGCTCATCGTTGGCGGCACCGACGGCGCCTATCACGCGATTCGCGTGAACACCGGCGAGAAGGTGTGGTCGGTCGACGTCAGCAAGCGCGCCATCCTCAACAGCGCGCTCTTCCGCGGCGGCGTCGCCTACGTCACGCATGGCGAGGAGAACATCGGCACCACCGAGATGGGAATGGTCGCGGCCCTGGACGCCAACCGCACTGGCGACCTCAAGGAGGACGCGTTCAAATGGCGATCGTTGGGCTTCCTGCCGACGTTCGCGTCGCCGGTGATGGATGACCAGTATCTCTACACGGTCGACAACAGTGCGATCCTTGCGGCGTTCGATCTCAATACGGGCAAGCAGCTGTGGGAGCAGTCGCTCGGCACGCTGCAGAAGGGCTCGCCGGTGCTGGCCGACGGCAAGTTGTACATCGGCACCGAAAACGGGCGTTTCTACATCCTCAAGCCGTCGGCGACGGGTGCGGAGTTCCTCGATCAGGACTGGCTGGGATCGCAGGAGGCTCCGGAGGTCATCGTCGCCTCGCCGATCGTTGCCGACGGCCGCGTGTACGTGACCTCGATGGAGGCGACCTACGCGATCGGCAAGCGGGTGGCCTCGGCGAAGAAGCCCGCGAACCCCACCGTCAAACCGGGAATCCTGATGGAGCCGGGCCCGGTGGCCTCGGCGCAGGTCTTCCCCTACGAGGCACTGCTCGCTCCCGGCGGAAAACAGACCTTCAAGGTGAGGCTGTACGACGCGAAGGGCATCTTCATTCGCGAGGAGAAGCCGGGCGCGGTGACCTGGGCCGTCGATCAGCTCCAGGGTACGGTCGCACCGGACGGCGCGTATGCCGCTCCGGCGGAAGGATCGTCGGCGGGATTCGTCAAGGCGACCGTTGGCGGCGTCACC
>DAINCF010000597.1:0-3760 GCA_036732565.1 Vicinamibacterales bacterium | reverse complement strand
CGGCTCCCTTCCCGACGTCGTTACCGTCGCCGCCCAGGAAGGTGTCGTTGCCCTCCCCGCCGTCGCTGGTGTCGTTGCCAACCTCGCCGAGGATCTGGTCGTTCCCGGTCCCGCCGGTGGCGATGTCGTCGCCGTCGCCGCCCTGGATGAGGTCGTCCCCGTCGCCTCCATCGGCGGTGTCGTTACCGCCCTCCAGGCAGAGCGCGTCATTGCCTCCCAGGCCCGTTGCGGTGTCGTTCCCGTCCCCGGCCAGGAACCCATCGGGGCCGGCGGTCCCGGTCAAGGTGTTGTCCCCGGCGGTTCCGATCCGGTTGATCGGCACGGCCTGGCACAGGACCAGCTCGTAGGCTCCGATGTCGCAGTCGTTCCGGGTCAGGCCTCGCTCATCGGTGCTTGCACACGATGTCCCGCCGGAGCCGGGGGCGACCGGATCGCCGGCGTTGATGGCGGGGCTGCCGGGCAGCAGGGCATGCGTCTGCGTGGGCCCGCCGTTCCACCCGAGCGGGGCCAGCTTCGCGTCCGCACCGTAGATGTTGCCGGTCTCGTCTCCGGTGATTGGTGTGATCGATCCGGCGATCAGGTTATGCCCTTGCGAGTGGAGCCGATATGCGAAATCAGTGAGGATGGAATTGCGCATGCTGACTGGTGCCACGACCGCGGCTCCAGTGCCGGTGGGGTTGTTGGAGATGGTCGTAGAAATGATGGCGATCGGGTCGAAGTCGCTGTAGATGGCTGAGGCCGCGATCACATCAGGATGACCAGGCGAGCTGTTCCCGCTGATGGTCGAATTGATGATCTCGACGGGGCCGTCCGCGGTATAGATCGCGCCGAACAACGCCGCTCTGTTGTTGCTGATGGTCGAATTCACGATGAAGGCAGTGCCGTTCACGTTCGCCACGGCGGCCCCTGCCTCGGCCTGGTTATCGCTGATCGTCGAATCGATGACGGTCAGGGACCCCTCGCTATAGATGCCGCCTCCTTGCGATGCCTGATGCCCGCTGATGACGGAGCGCTGCACTGTCACCCTGCCCTGACTCCAGATGCCGCCGCCACCGCCTGTCAGCTTCAGCCCGCTGATGACGGCATCCCCGCCGGGAATAGCGAAGACTCGAAACCCTGGCGAGCCCGCCACGGTCAGGCGATCTGCGCCGGGGCCGTCGATCGTCAAGCGACCGCCGCCGGGGGTCACGTTCAGCGCGGCGCTGGTCAGCGCAATCGTCTGCGGCGTGGCAAAGACGGTAGCGTCGAACTCGATGACGTCGTCGACGAGGGTGGCATTGGCGTCGGCCATCGCCTGGCGCAAGCTGCCCGGACCGCCGTCATTCGTGTTCGTCACGGTGTACGTCGCCGCCGCCGCCGGCGCGAGACCTATCCATACGACAAGGGCAAGAACAGTCACCACAATTTTCAGAGCCATACCGTCAGCCTTTCTCCAGAGAGCCGCGATCTGCCGCAAGCAGCACGAGGAGTCTGCGGCCGACGAGCCGCGAAAGACATGGAGGGTTCTACGGGATCTGGATCCGTAGATCTGCGAATTGTTCTAGGTAGTTGTACGGATCAACGCGGGTTCCGCACGGAGGTGCCTCACGGAGGTTCCGCACGAGCGTGCCGCACGAGGGTTCGGTGCCGCACGAGGGTTCGGTGCCGCACGAAGGTTCCGACCAAGGGTTCCGATGGAGGTGCTGTTCCTCGCGACGGTTGCGGACGCGCGTCGGAACCCTGTGCCGAATTGCACCTCCGTGTGGAACCTCGGTGCCGAACCTCCTGTGGCACCGAACCCACGTGCGGAACCAGCGTGCGGAACCGGTGCGAGGAACCCTCGCGTGGAACGTCCGTTTAGAGCTCGGCGGCGTGCTTGACGGCAAACTTGACGAGCGCGTGACTGCCCTGCAGTCCGAGCTTGGTCGCCATGTTGTTGCGGTGGTGTTCGACGGTGCGGACGCCGATGTTCAGCGCGTCGGCAATCGCGCGGCTGGTCAGCCCTTGCGCAATCATCTTGAGGATGCGGCGTTCGCTGGGGGTGAGCTGGTCGAGGACCGGGTGCTCCCGCGCCAGCGTGTCCGCGTCGCGTCTTCGCCGAAGCAGCAGGGATGACAGCGCCGCACTGATGTAGTCCTGCCCGGCCGCAACCGTCTTGATGCAGCTCACGATTTCCGTGACGGCTGTGTCCTTCAACACGTAGCCTCTGGCGCCGATCTCCAACGCCGCGCTCAGATAGTGCTCGTCCTTGTGCATCGTCAGAAAGACCAGCGCGGTCTCCACTCGGGCGGCACGCGCCGCACGCGCCACGGCGAAGCCGTCCTTCAGCGGCATCGTCAGATCCAGCACGGCCACGTCGGGCCGCGTCTCCTCCAGCGCAAGCAGGGCCTGCTCGCCGTCCGAGGCCTCCGCCACCACGGCAAGACGTGCGTCGCTTTCGATGATCTGCCGCAGGCCGTGCCGGAAGATCGGATGGTCGTCGGCGATCAGTACTCGGGTGACGTTACTCATCTGCCCGTAGATCCTGCCACGGCCGCCTGACAATAGAACGAAGACACCGTTCCGGATTGACGCTCGATTCGTAAGACGATATCTTACTCTTGTGAAGACCACCGTGTCGTCCAAGGGCCAAATCGTGCTGCCGGCGGAGTTGCGGCAGATGGATCGCATCGAGCCAGGCCAGGAATTCGACGTCGAGCGCCTCGACCGCGGTGACTATCGCCTCGTTCGGCGCACTGCCCGACCCAACGACGGTGCCATCGACTGGTTGCTGGCGTGTCCGGAAAAGAGCTTCTTCGTGCCCATCGAGTCGGAATCGACGGACGCGTTGTGAAGTACCTGGTCGACGCCAACGTCCTCAGCGAGCCGACGAAGCTGACCGCGGAATCGCGCGTCATCGAATGGCTGCGCGAGCATGAAGAGGACCTAGCCGTCGACCCTATCATCCTCGGCGAGTTAAGATTCGGCATCCTGCTGCTGCCCAAAGGAAAGAAACGGACCGCGCTCGAACGATGGTTCGACTCTGGTGTTCAGCGTCTGCACTGCCTTTCATGGGAGCGTGAAACCGCTCTGATGTGGGCCGAGCTGCTCGCGCGGCTTCGCACCGCGGGCAAGGCGATGCCAATCAAGGAGAGCCTGATTGCGGCGACCGCTCTGACCCACAATCTGACCGTCGCAACGCGCAACCGCTCGGATTTCGCGATCGCGAACGTGAGAGTGGTCGATCCATTTCAGGTATCGCGCTGACGTCGGCTACTTGAATTCGAAGTTGGCGACGTGCGTGCTGCCGTCGCGGAGTGTGATCACGAGTTGGCGGCAGCTGTTCGCCCACGCTTTGCTGGTTTTCCACACGTAGCTGTAGCGGTCGCTAGCCGCGTCATAACTCAAGTCGCTGTTGCCTGGCGTCTCAGTCGGCGCGATCTCGGTGACACCACCGCTGAACGTGCAGGCCACTGCGCTGGATGTCGGCGAGCCCGCGGCGAAGATGTTCAAGCCCTTGTTCCCGCCGAGGCTGAACTTGAGTGGCATGGCCCGGCCTGCGTTCACTCGGTTCACCACCGGCGGATTGCTGACCGGCGCGAAGAAGCCATCGAAGCCGTAGCGCACGGTCACAGTGAAGCTGCCGCTCGCGGTGTTGCCGGCGGCATCGGTGGCGGTGGCGACGACGGTGGTCGTGCCCAAGGGGAAGCTCGACCCGGAAGCCGGCGTCGTCGTAACAGTCGCGCTGCCGCAGTTGTCGCTGGCCGTCACTGTAAACGTGACGGGCATGCTGGTGGCCGAC
>DAINCF010000596.1:0-3805 GCA_036732565.1 Vicinamibacterales bacterium | reverse complement strand
GGGCCCGCGGGCGAGGCCGCTTCGACCAGGTGCGGGCGGCCCGCCTCGCTGACCAAGCCCTTGTCGAAGCGCTCTTCCGCGGTTCGATCCTCGATCGTCGGCACCGTGTAATAGTCGGCCTGCACGCGCTGACGCGTCAGATCGAGCACCACGTATCCGCGGTAGCGCGGTTCGAGGTAGCGGAGGTGCGGCCGAGCCGCTTTTGCGTCGGCCAGCTGCTTCTCGCCATTCGGCCCAGCACCCAGGTTGCTCGGCGACGTCACTGATGTGCCCACGATTTCCACGCCCACCGATCCCCGTCCGGTCGTCGGATCGTACCCATCGAAGGGACGACGAGCGAGGTCGTAGGCCCATGAGCTGTGCACATCGCCGGTGAGAACCACGAAGTTGGCGCTCTTCTGCGCCTCGATCATGTCGAAGACCCGATCCCGCGCCGGGCGATAGCCGTCCCACGAGTCGGTGTTGACCGCCGGTTTGCCGGGCACGGTCTGCGGCGCGAACATCACCTGCTGGCCGAGCACCTGCCACACCACGTTGGCGCGCGTCGACTCGGCGAGCTCGCCGGCCAGCCACCGCTCCTGCGCGACGCCTAGTAGCGATCGGCCTGGCGCCTCGATGACGTCGATGGCATCCCGTGCGGCCGCCTCGCGATCGCGCCCCACCAGCCGCGTGTCCAGCATCATCAGATCCGCGAGATCGCCGAACGACAGCGTGCGATAGATCGCGGCCTGCCGCGCCCCCGCGCCCTCGCGAATCGGCATCCACTCGACGTACGCCCGCACCGCCGCGTCGCGGCGCACGTACCAATCGCCTTCCCCCTTGTCGGCGTTGTGGTTCTCGGCGCCATCCCTCCACGTGTTGTTCGTGAACTCGTGATCGTCCCAGGTGACGATGAAGGGATGCTGGCGGTGGACTTCCTGGAGATCGGGATCGGTCTTGTACTGCGCATGCCGTCCGCGGTAGTCCTCGAGCGCGACCATCTCTTTGTTGGGCAGCGGCACGCGGCCGAACTTCGTCCCGTCGCCGTAGCGGCCGTTCTCGTACTCGTAGATGTAGTCGCCCAGATGCAGGACCGCGTCGAGGTCTTGGCGCGCCGCCAGCCCCCTGTAGGCGTTGAAGTATCCGAAGGGCAGGTTCGAGCAGGAAGCGATGCCGAGCCTGACCCGCGCGACCCCCGCTTTCGGCAGCGTGCGCGTTCGCCCGACGGGCGATCGGCCCTTCATCGCGTCGAAGCGATAGTAGTAGGTCGTCCCCGGCTCGAGCCCCGTCGCGATCACCTTGACGGTGTGATCCCGCTCGGCGCCGGTGCGTGTGCTGCCACGCGCGACCACGCGCGACAACGCGGCATCGCGGGCGATCGTCCAGCTGACATCGACGCCGCTCTGCGTCGTGGTCACGCGCGTCCACAACACGATGCTGTCGGCCATCGGATCGCCGCTGGCGACGCCATGCCGAAACGGTCCGCTCGCCTCCTGGCCGACGAGACGAACGACGGGCAACGTGCCGAGCGCGGCGCTACTCGCAGCGAGGAAACGACGACGGGACAAGCGGCGCATGGGTTGAGATGGTCGCACGAAACCGTTTCGATCGCGCGACGGCCCAGGTCCGCCTAAAGCCACCCCAGCGCGGCTGCCGCGCTGGGGACCCCGGCAAGGCGGACCCCACGCCAGCAACCGCACCTCAGCGCCCCCACGAGGGCGACGCCCCCACGGGCACTTCCGACGTAGGGGCGGCTCGCGAGCCGCCCCTTACACCAACCGCTGCTGGCCTCGTTCCAGCGCGAGCAACGCGTGCTTGATTGGCAGCCCGCCACCGTAGCCGGTCAGCGAGCCGTTGCTGCCGATCACGCGGTGGCACGGCACGATGATGGCGAGGGGATTGGCGCCGTTGGCAAGACCGACGGCCCGCGACGCTTTCGGATCGCCGATGCGACGGGCCAGCTCACCGTAGCTGATGGTCTCGCCGTAGGGGATGTCGAGCAGCGCGTGCCACACGCGGAGCTGGAACGGTGTGCCCTGCGGTGCGAGCGCAACCGTGAAGCGCGTGAGCCGGCCCGCGAAGTACTCCACAAGCTCATCCATGACGCCCGTGAGGCCGTTCGCGTCCTCGCGCCAGTCGGGCGCGACGTCCGTGGGGCGATCGCCGCGGAGAAAGGAGAGGTAGCGCAGGCCGTCGGCATCGCCCGCCAGCAGGAGGGGACCGATCGGACTATCGAGGGTGGCGTATCTCATGAGCGAAAGTGCTACATTACAGCCGTGTCTTCCCGGCGCGCTCCGCGCGCCAGACCGTTACGTGTGGACACACGATTAAACGATTCTCGTTAGCAACCGCGCAACGGTCAACACGGTTGGGAAAGGAGCAGGTCATGGCCCGCTTCTCGGTCGCGAAGTACGTCGACGCCCCCCCGTCGGTCGTGTTCGCGCTTTTCACCGACTTCGAGCACGCGTCGGAGCACGTCTCAGGTATCTCACGTTTGGAAATGCTGACGTCGGGTCCCATGCACATCGGGACACGCTTCCGCGAGACGCGGCGCACGCACGGCCACGAGTCGACGGAAGAGCTGGAGGTGACGGCGTTCGAGCCGGGACGCCATTTCGATCTGCGGCGGCGGGCGGGCGGCACGGAGTTCCGCCAGGCGTTCCGCTTCAGTCCAGAGCGGACCGGCACGCAGGTCGAGGTCGATGTCGAAAGCGAGGCCCTGTCGCTCGCCGCGAAGCTGATGACGCCGATCACCAATCACTCGGTGACAGGATCGATGAAGAAGGCGATCGTCCAGGACATCGAAGACCTGCGGCGGTACGCCGAGAATACGCGGTAGGCGAGAATACGCGGTAGGCGAGAATACGCGGTAGGGGCGGCTCGCGAGCCGCCCCTACTGTCTGGTCGATCTACGGTTTACGCTGTGACTGCGGCTGGTTCGCGATGATTCACGCCTCGCCCGCTCGGACTGCGGGCGCGGTGACACTGGTGGTGGCGGCCCTTGCGACCGCCGCAACCTCTCTGACCGGCTACTATCACGACGCCCGGGTGACCCGCGCTGAGGCGCACCTCGCGCGCGGCGAGGCGCTGGTCAACTCGGGTGATGTGCGGAGCGCTATCGTCGAGCTTCGAGCGGCCCTGACGCTCAATCGACACGACCCCCGCTATGCGCTCACCCTCGCCAGGGCCCTGCTTCAGGCCGATCTCCCACGCGAGGCCGAACCCTATCTCGACGAAGCCATCGAAGCCGATCCGACGAGCGGGCTGGCCAACCTCCTGCGCGCGCGGACCGCTCGTGCGCTCGGGGCACCTGACGTCGGCATGTACTACCAGCGCGGCTACTTCGGTTCGTGGCCCATCAGCGAGCAGGCCACGCGCATCGCCGTCGGCTTCGAGCTCACCGAGTATCTCCTCGAGATCGGCGATCGCGAACGCGCCCGCGGCATGCTCGCGCAGCTCGCCGTCGACGTGGCGCGCGACGCCGACGCGCAGCTCCGCGTCGCACGGTTGCTGGTCACCGCCGGCGCACCCCAGGATGCTCTGCCGCTGCTGCGCGATCTGGTCGTGCGGCGTCCAGGCGACGAGGACGCATGGCGCCTCTTGTCGCGCGTCACCTTCGAACGTCACGAGCACGCGGCGGCCATCGACGCGGCGGAGCGCTGGCTCGAGCTCGAGCCGAAGAACGAGGAAGCCGCCGCCATCATCCGGGTGGCACGCGATGTCCGCGCGCTCGATCCCACGGCGCCTCGCCTGAGCGCGCGGGAGCGCATGCGGCGGGCGCAGGTGCTGCTGAAGCAGACGCTGGCCGCGTTCGATGCGTGCACCG
>DAINCF010000595.1:0-3833 GCA_036732565.1 Vicinamibacterales bacterium | reverse complement strand
TCAGGCCTGCCTCAGCGGTGAGCGCCGGCCCACCGACGTGTTTGGCAGGCCTGAAGGCCTGCGCTACCTACGCTATCGGTAATGTCGCAACGCATTTCGCAGCAAGCCAGCGGCTGCCCTCGAGCGGCGGTCCGGGATGCCGACAGAACGACCAACGTGCGTCGGCTCATAATGGGCGCTCCCCAGCCATCCGCCGCGATGTATCATCGGCGCCTCCGCTACGGCGATCCAGTACACCAACATGGGGGTTCATCATGGCGACGACCGGCGTCAACAACGGCGTGAACGTACAGGCCCTGCTTGATGCGCGAGAAGTTCTGAAGGGCGCACCAGAGGCAGCCCAATTCACGTGGCGAGCGTCCTGCAAGTGGCAGAACGGCACGCACAGCGAGTCAAAGGTCCAGAGCTTCTTCGGGCTCGGGCAGGAACAGAGCCACAAGACGGAGACATCGCTGGGTGCGGATCATCCGGAGATCTTCGCTTCGGAGGATCACGCCATCACCCCGATCGAATACGTTCTCGTCGGCCTCGCGAGCTGCCTGACCGCCGGCGTGGCCGCGGTCGCGCAGAATCGCGGCATTCAGCTCCGCTCCGTGGAGTCGAATCTCGAAGGCAAGATGGACATCCGCGGCATCCTCGGCGTCGACAGCGACGTCCGCAACGGCTACAACGACATCAAAGTGACGTTCAAGATCGATGCGGATGCGTCGAAAGAGGACATCGAGGCGCTCGTCGCGCAGTCGCAGAAGCGCTCGGCGGTGTACGACGTCATCACCAACCCCGTAAACGTCACGGTTGAAGTCGCCTAGTCAGGGGGCGGGATCATCGAACAGGTCACCACGGTCGTCATCGGCGCCGGGCATTTGGGTCTGGCGGCGAGCCGATGCCTCAGCGAGCGGTCCATCGATCACGTGGTGCTGGAGCGCGGCGAGATTGCCAACTCCTGGCGTCGCGAGCGCTGGGACTCACTCCGGCTGCTGACGCCGAACTGGCAGAGCCGACTGCCCGGGTATCACTACGACGGCTCGGACCCGGACGGCTATATGACGATGCGTGAGGTGATCGACTTCATCTCACGCTTTGCCGTGTGGTCGCGTGCGCCGGTGCGCACGCACACCAGCGTCACCCGTGTGCAGCGAATCGCCGCCGGATACGCCGTCGCGACGACCAACGGGGATCTGCGCTGCCGCACCATTGTGATCGCAAGCGGCGCGTGTAACGTTCCGTGCGTACCGGCGCTCGGCAACGCCGTGCCGCCATCGCTCCAGTGCTTCACGCCATTCAGCTACCGCAACCCGAATGACTTGCCGGACGGCGGCGTGCTGATCGTCGGCGCATCGGCCACCGGCGTCCAACTCGCCGACGAAATCATCCGTTCTGGTCGGCCGGTCACTCTTTCCGTCGGCGAGCACGTCAGGCTGCCACGGACGTATCGCGGTCGCGACGTGCTCTGGTGGATGGATGCGTCGGGCGTGTGGAATCAGCGCTACCACGAAATCGACGACTTGGTGCGTGTCCGCCGCCTCCCCTCACCGCAACTCATTGGGACGCCTGAGCGAACGACGCTGGATCTCAACGCACTCAGTTCCGCCGGTGTCGAGCTTGTCGGCCGTCTCGCCGCAGTGCGAAACGGCGAGGCCTTGTTCTCCGGTGGACTGCGCAATCAGTTTGCGCTGGCGGACTTGAAGATGAACCGGTTGCTCGGCACGTTCGATGAGTGGGCTCGGAGCCACGCTCCCGAGGCCGAGGTCGGTCCTCCGGAGCGGTTTGAACCGACACGTGCGCCGACATCATCAACTCTGAAGCTCGATCTGCGGAAGGGAGCCATCCGTTCGATCGTGTGGGCGACGGGATTCCGACCTGACTACAGCTGGTTGGACCTGCCCGTGATTGATGACAAAGGACACTTGCGGCACGACGGAGGCGTCGTTGATGCGCCAGGTCTGTATGCGCTTGGGCTGCCGTTCCTTCGACGCCGGAAGTCGACGTTCATCAGTGGCGCCGAAGACGATACGCGTGAGCTGGTCGAGCACCTGGCCGATTATTTGGCTACGCCGGCATAGCGAATTGAGCCACCGCGAGCGACTCTTTCTTCATTTCATCGCTCAGCGCACGATGGAGCTGCTGAGCCTTCGGGAGGTCCCATTCGAAGGATGCGACGGCATCGGTCACGTCGAAGTGTGCGACCGCCAACCTGTCGCGAGCACTCTGATAGCCGGCGAACGCGGCCTCGGTGCCGGCGGTCGCCGCTTGCGCGAGCAGTTCCGCGTCGATGAACGCATCGGTGATGCCGTGGGCCGTCAGCGGATCCTTGAAGTAACCGGCATCGCCCACGAGTGCCCAGCCGGGTCCGAACGATTGTCGAAAGAATCCTACCTCTCCCGAAAACCCGCGGTACTTTTCAACCCGTTCCGACTGTTCCACAACCGCCGCCAGGTCGGACGCGCATGCCCTCAATACTTGTCGATATCCCGCGTCCGTACCGTGTCTCATCGTCTCGTGGAACCGCCTCTGTGGAACCGAGGCAAATATGCAAGTCAACCCGTCATTCGTCGGAATCGCGCCGGCGCTCACGCCAGGGTTGTAGTACCAGTGGTAGCCGTCGAACCCCGGGCCTGACCAGTAGCTGAAGACCACGCCGGTCGCATGACGACCGGTTCGATAGCATTCAGAGCCGACGAGACGCGCGACCGTAGAATGGACACCGTCGGCTCCGATCACGAGGTCAGCCGAAACCTGCCGCTCCCGATCATGACCATCTTTGAGGCGCACACCGGAAACGCGACCGTTGGCCGCGCGGACCAGATCGACGAGTTGCGTTTCGAACGTGAACGCGGCACCGGCGTTTTGCGCGGCATCGACGAGCACCCGGTCAATGACAGTACGCCGAGGAGCGTAGAGACCTTCGATGTCGGGCTGCGGTTTGATCTGCACTGCCACGACCTCGTCGCCGTAGTGAAACGACGTCGATCGGATCACAGGCGTGCTGGCCGTTTTGATTCCCTCTAGAACGCCCCAGCGCGAGAGTTGGACCACACCGGCGCGCATGAGCGCGTGGGTCGAGACCGTATCGCTCCCGTAGCGACCGCGGTCGATCGCGAGCACACGAAGACCTCGTCTCGCGAGGAGCAGCGCAGTGGCCGCGCCGGCGCAACGGGCTCCGACAATGACGACGTCGAAATCGACGGATGTGGCAGCGACGGGAATAATATTAGCACCGCTCCTGAGGCGGCAAATCGAGTCCAATTGGGACATATGAGCAGCGATGTCGATCGCATGTGGCCTGGTGGCATCCCACGCGTTGGGCAAGTCGCGGAGCGCTCGCGCACGGTCAACGCGACAGATATCGAGCGGTTCACCGAGATCAGCGGAGACAGGAATCCACTTCATTACGATGAGGCCGTGGCGAAGGCGAGCCGGTTCGGCGAGATTGTCGTACAAGGGGGTGTAACGAGCGCAATCCTCAACGCGCTCGTCGCCGAAGACCTCCCGGGGCCCGGCACCGTATTCCTTCAAGTGAATTGGAGCTTCAAGGCACCCGTCCGGCCAGGTGACACGATTACCGGCCGTGCCGAGGTACTCGAAGTGCGAACCGACAAACCCATCACGAAGCTCAAGACCAGTGTCATCAGAGACGACGGAACGCTGGTCCTCGACGGTGACGCGGTGTGCTATACCCTGCCGATCGCTGGTGCCGCCCACTAGGGCCGGCAGCATTCGATCGAGCACCTGGACGGCGTCGCGGGCGACCGCTGGCCGGCGCCGTGCGTCAGGCCCCCTTGCTATTGCACCGTATAGCCTCCGTCCACCGCGAAGGCGCTGCCGACGACGAA
>DAINCF010000594.1:0-3850 GCA_036732565.1 Vicinamibacterales bacterium | reverse complement strand
GAGCCGCAGCCCGCGCAGACGCTAGAGCTGTTGCTCGCCCGCGCGGATCAACTGGTCACGCGCGATGAGCTGAGAGACGCGGTCTGGGGCAAGGACACGCACGTCGATTTCGATCGCGGCCTCGCCTACTGCATCTCCCAGATCCGCACGGCGCTCGGCGACGCTGGAGACAGCCCGCGGTTCGTTCAGACGATTCCGAAAAAGGGCTATCGGTTCATCGCGCCCGTTCATGCCCCGACCCCGATCTCCGAGGCACCTGTCGCCGCGGACAGTGACGACTCCAGAGCGGCGCGGCTCAGATTCTCCTGGCTCGGTCAGCCGCTGTATCTCGCCGTGCTGGCTGCGCTGCTTCTAGGCGCCGTTGTCATCGCCAGCGTTGCACTGCGAAGTCCAGGCGAGACGCCGGCTCGTGCGGTCGTTGCCGTATCGATCTTCGACAACGAGACCGGTCTGCCCGAGTACGACCGCCTCGTCACCGGACTGTCCGACCTCGTCGTCACCCGGCTGACGGAGCTCGCGCCCGATCGCGTGGCGGTGATTGGCAACGCGGCGGTGCTTCGACAACCGCGGAACATCCGCAACTTGAAGGCAGTCGCGGCGGGCGTTCGCGCCGACTACGTGCTGCTCGGTCAGCTGCAGGAGGCCGATTCAGGCCTCCGGTTCATCACGCATTTCATCAGGTTGAGCGATGAGACCCACCTCAGGGCCAACCGGCTCTCGTTCCCGAATCGCGACCTGACCAGCCTCGAGCCAGAAGTGTTGACCGAATTCGAGCGCGCGGTGCGGCAACACGTTCTATCGAACAATTGACCTGAAGGGCGGTTCGCGAACCGCCCGTACCCGGACGAGGCGCACCCTAACACCGTCGTCCAAATAGCTGACGGGCGGGCCCTTGTCGCCTCACGCGTTCCTCGATTGCCCTGCGCCAGCGGTTCGGGCACAACGGGGGCGGAGGTATCCGCGATGTCATCTCGTTTCTCTCGCCGCTCATTCGTGCACGCCACGTCCGGGCTCACCGCCCTTGGCATCATCCTCAACCCATCGCGTGGGTCGGGCGCGCCGCAGCCCTCGAATGACGGCGGCCGCGGGGGCGCGAGCGGCAGCCCGCCCGAGTGGTGGCCGCAACAGGATCCAACGGTCGTCAAGGAGATGGTGGCCGTCGCGCACTCCGACCTCAAGCGCGTGCGCGCGCTGGTCGAGCGCCAACCAGCGCTGGCGAACGCGGCCGTGGACTGGGGGTATGGCGATTGGGAAGACGCGCTCGGCGCCGCGGCCCATACCGGCCGTCGCGAGATCGCTGAAGTCCTGCTCGCCCACGGCGCGCGGATCTCGATCTTCGCGGCGGCGATGTTGGGACAGCTCGACGTGGTCAAAGCGCTCGTGGCCGCGCATCCCGGCATCCAGCGCACGCATGGTCCACATGGCATTCCGCTCTTGCAGCACGCGCAGGCGGGAGGGGCCCAAGCCGAGCCGGTGCTGAAATTCCTCGAGTCGCTTGGCGACGCGGGTCGCCGCACCGCCAGCCAGCCCCTCGACGCGGCGGATCGCAATGCGGTGGTCGGCAAATACGTGTTCGGCCCGGGTCCTCGCGATCATTTTGTCGTCGACGTGCGCAACGACGCGCTCGGCATCGAGCGCCCCGGGGCCACGCGACGCGGGCTTGGCCACACCGGAGGCCTGGTGTTCTTTCCGGTGGGTGCGGCGGCGGTCAAGATCGCCTTTGCCCGTGACGGTGAGCGAGTGACGCAGCTGACCGTTGCCGATCCCGAGGTGTTCATCACGGCGAAGCGGGACACCGCGTGAAACAAACCTAGGAATGACGCCGGCCTGGGGCTTGGGGCCTGGGTCTTATGGCCCGTGCGGCCTCAGGCCCCTCGAGCCTCGAGCCTCTAGCCTCAAGTCTTCCCCCGCCACCCGTCTAGTACAATCAACGAATGCCCGCGCCGGACGTGGCTCCCCGGGAGGATGTCCTCACCGAGAGCCGCCCGCAGCAGAAGACCGAGCAGCCTCGCCTGTGGCGCGTACTTTTGCACAACGATGACTACACTACCCAGGACTTCGTCGTCTGGGTCCTCGAGAGCGTTTTTCAGAAGCCTCGGGCCGAAGCATTTGCGATCATGATGCTCGTGCACCAAGCCGGACTGGGCGTCGCGGGTGTGTACACGCGCGATGTGGCCGATACGAAGGTCAAAGCCACCCGACAGCTTGCCGAGCGGCACGAGTTTCCGCTCTTGGTCACCATGGAACCCGAGCCGGAGGCTTCTCGAGCATGAGCCGCATGCCCGTTCCGTTCGCCCCAGATACGCTGGAGAGCATTCGCCGCGCGTTTCGCCTGGCGGCGGATCGCCGTCACGATCTCGTCGGCCTGGAGCACTTGCTCTACTCGCTGATCGAGGATCCGCAGGCCCGCCGGCTGCTCGCGTCGTGCGGCGTCGACTTCGGCCAGCTCGGCAAGGACCTGGACGAGGTCCTCGGCAAGGCGTTCACCGCCGTCCCTGGGCGCAAATCTGTCAAGCCCGAATCGACGCTCGGATTCGATCGCGTGGTCGAACGCGCCGTCGTGCACGCCGCCTCGTCGAGCGCCGACCAGGTGGACAGTGGCGCGCTGCTCGTCTTCCTGCTGCAGGAGGAAGAGAGCCACGCCGCCTATTTCCTCCGCAAGCAAGGGGTCGAGCGCCTGGCGCTCCTCAAGCACATCTCGCACGGGTCAGAGCCGGCCCGCACGGCGCCCGGTCGTCCGGACACCGACGATGGGCCATCGCGGGATCCGCTGGAGACGTACGCGACGGATCTCGTCGCCAAGGCCGCGCGCGGCCACATCGATCCGCTCGTGGGCCGAGAGGTCGAGCTCGAGCGTGTGATCCACGTTCTTTGCCGGCGTCGCAAGAACAACCCGCTGCTGGTGGGTGAGCCCGGCGTGGGGAAGACCGCCCTGGCTGAGGGCCTCGCGCTGCGCATCCACCAACGCAGCGTCCCGGAGCCGTTGACGGGCGCGAAGGTTTTTTCGCTCGACCTCGGCGCGGTCATTGCCGGCACACGCTATCGCGGCGATTTCGAGGAGCGCATCAAGCAAGTCCTGGAGCGGCTCGAGAAAGAAGAGAACGCGATCCTCTTCATCGACGAGATCCACACGCTGATCGGCGCCGGCTCGGCCTCGGGCGGCACTATGGACGCGGGCAATCTCCTCAAGCCGGCCCTGGCCGGCGGCAAGCTGCGTTGCCTCGGCTCGACGACGTTCGCTGATGTGAAGCAATCGTTCGACAAGGACCGCGCGCTGTCGCGGCGCTTCCAGAAGATCGAGATCCTGGAGCCGAGCGAAAGCGAAGCGGTCGCGATTCTGCACGGCTTGAAGGAGCACTACGAGCGCCATCACGGCGTGAAGTACTCGGATCTCGCGCTCGACGCGGCCGTGCGTTTGTCGGTGCGCCACATGAGGGATCTGCACCTGCCGGACAAGGCCATCGACGTGATCGACGAGGCTGGCGCCGCCGAAAAGCTCCGGCCCATCGAGCAGCGCGCCGAAGTCATCGGCGTGCCGCAGGTCGAGCACATCGTGGCGCGCATGGCGCGGGTGCCGGTGCAAGCCGTCTCGCGTGACGATCGGCGGGCGCTTGGCGCGCTGGACACCGAGCTGAAGCGCGTCATCTTCGGCCAGGACCAGGCCATCGACGAAGTGTCGTCCGCGATCAAGCTCTCGCGGTCGGGGCTCCGCAGTCCTGACAAGCCGATCGGCAGCTTCTTGTTCTCCGGTCCAACCGGCGTGGGCAAGACCGAGCTCGCGCGTCAGCTCGGGCGCGTGCTGGGCGTGGAGTTCATCCGCTTCGACATGTCCGAGTACATGGAGAAGCAC
>DAINCF010000593.1:0-3878 GCA_036732565.1 Vicinamibacterales bacterium | reverse complement strand
GACGCTTATGACGTGCCTGGAGCAGGGCTCGCAGCGCGGATGATCGCGTCCTCGAGCCGGCGCAGCAGGTCGTCGGCGTCGCGTAGCGACTGACGCACGACAGCTACGTCCACGAGCCACGTCCCGGCCGGCACGCCACTGATGTCGGCCTGCAGCGCCAGCACGTTTCCGACCGGCGCGGCCAGCACGTTGCTCCCCCCGGGTGTCGTCCCGACCAGAAGGCCGTAGATCGTGGCACCGGCGGCGGCGGTCCAGTTCACGGTCAGCACGGAACCGTTTTTGGAGAATGTTGCCGCCGGCGGCGGCGGAGCGGTGCATCCCAACACGAACTGCGCCTCGTTGGAGGGCGCGCTGAGCCCCAGGGCGGTGTTGGCGCGCACGCGGACGAAATAGGCGCCTGCCGGAGCCTGACCTTGCAGCGCTGTGAGGTTGCCGACGTTGAGGGTGGCCACGTTCGTGGCTCCTGGCGCGCTGCCGGCTTCGAGCTGATACGACGTCGCGCCAGCGGATGGGTTCCACGACAGTGCTACCGAGAACCCGCTGGTCTGTGCCGTGAGGTTGGTCGGCGCAGCCGGCCCGGGCGGGTCGGCGCTGATCTTCACGACGAATCCGTCGATGCGCCCATTCAGTACCGGCTGCGTCGCGTTGGGCGTCACGGAAAAGTTCGACGACTGGGTCGTCCCAACGATCCAGCGATTGCCCGAGGCATCGAGGGCGATATCCGTCGGCGTGTCGAAGCTGCTGCCGCCCAGGTAACTGAAGAAGCTTGTCACACGAGTCGCGGGGTCGAAGGTCAGGACGAAACCTTCGCTGCTTCCGCGGTGCGTCGCCTGCACTGGATTGACCACGGGCAACGTCGTGTCGCTCGTCGTGCCGATCATGTGGATGCGTCCATCCTCGGCTAGGACGCTTTTCGTCGGCGTGAAGTCGCGTCCGACGCGTTGCCCGCCGAAGTTGATGTGCGCCACCATGTGGCCATCGTGATCGTGGAGCATCAGCCTCGCACGCTCCGAGCACTGCGTGGCTGGCGGCACCGGGAGACACCCTGCCACCGTCGTCGCCATGACGACCGAGTCGAGTACGTCGCCGGCCACATCGTCATCGCCGAATAGCGCACAGAGGATTCCGTAGAGGATTGGCTGGGGTGACCCTCGACCCAACCTGAAACGTGCGCACTCGAGCTCGGAGATCGACGCCCAGCGATTGTCGAGCGCCCATGGCGACTCCTCGTCGGGCGGACGTTGCTCGTCTTGTTGGGGGCCAACGTCAAGGGGGATGACCGTCACGTTCCACCCTTGACTCACCGCCGCTGCTCTCGGGGTGAACCGAGCGATCTGTGGGACGAGATCGTCGGCACGGCGCAGCAGCATGTACATGGCGCCGGTGCGTCGACTCAACTGAAGCCCTTCGGGGTAGTTCGCGCCGGGTATCCCGGCGTAACTCGAGTACAAAGGCAGGAAAGTCAGCCGGTCGAACACCGTCACGAATCCATCGCGGTCGCCGATGCGGTTGGCCTGGCCAGGCTGCAGGGTCGGGAAATTCGTCGACATGGTCGAGCCGTACGCGATGAGCACGTCGCCGAACATATCCGGCGATGGCGTGGGAGTGTCACTGAGGCGACCGAGCTGGAGGCCGCGCGGGGTTTCGCCACCGCTGCCGCCGAGATACGTGCTCCGGACGATCGAAGTGCCCGTCGGATCGACGGCGATGAGGAACGCATCTCCGGATCCGCCATTCTGCGTTTGGCTTCCGCCAATCAGCGGCAGGTCAGTGGAAGTGGTGCTGCCCAATAGATAAGCTGCGCCATCCGCCCTGACACCGATGGCATCGCCGCTCTCGTATCCCGAGCCGCCGATGTATGTCGAGTAGATGCGCGTTCCGTCTGGGGAGAGCTTGGTGATGAATGCATCGGCCGGGCCACTCAACTGCCCTTTGAGCGGAGCCTGTGTCGGAAAGTCGGTCGTTTCCGTCGAGCCGACGATATACGCCGCGCCGGTCTCGTCCACCGACACGCCCGTGGCTGTGTCGAACCCCTGGCCGCTGCCGCCGAGGAACGTGCTGTAGACGAGCTCGGGATCGATGACGAGCGGCGCGGTCGTGTCGTATTCGCCCACCGCAAATCCGATTCGTCCGGCCTCGTCGACTGTGTAACGAGCCTCCACATGCCGACGAGACGTGCCTGTCGTCTGATAGACATACGGCGCGCGCATGGTCAGCGTCCCGGATGTCGTGGCGAGCTGCAGATGGCCGCCCTCGTCGAGCGTGAGTGCCGTCGACCCGGTCACTCGGATGCCGATGCTCGACGGATCCACGCCCGGCGCCACCACCAGGTCGTATTCGTGTGCGCCGGCCTTGCCGTAGTACACGAGATCGACGCCGGGCAACACGTCGTTCTGCGCGACGCGCGCGTAGGTGGCGATGCCGGTACGCCACATCGACGGATTGGCGCCGATCAAGTAGTTGACGATGCCCGGCTGTCGATCCAAGCCGACCGGTGCTTGCCCGCCGAAGCCTTGGCGAAGGCGGGCGTTCTCGATCGCGAGGCGAACCACTGATGGCTCCGCAGCTGGCGGCCCGGCGGAAGACTCCTTTGCGCCCGACATGACCATCACCGCTTCGGTGTCGGTCAGAAACAGGGTATAGCCCGGTGCTCGCGACGCGAACCGCACGCGCGCGTCGAACTGCCCTTGATTGGGTTCGAACGTCAGCCGAGTCTCGACCGCGCGAGGAGCGGCCGAGTCGTCACCGTATGCCGTGGCTGCTGCCAACACCGTCACGAGGGCGATCGCACCGATCGCCGCAACTGTCCGAGTGGTCCAAGCCATCCGCTTCTCCTGGGGGTGAGAACGTTTCATGAAGAAGTGGGCCGCGGGTGTGAAACGTCACGGTCGGTCAGTCCTGGGCTTCCGCGCTACCATGACAGCCTTCATGTCCGACGAGACGCGCGTTCGCCGCGACTTGACGGCGGCGTCACTGGCGCAGCTGCTGGACAGCCTGTCTCCCGCGCCCGCGGAAGCCGCGGAGCGCTACAACAGCATGCGAGCGCGCCTGACGGAGTTCTTCAGATGGCGGCAATGCCAGGGCCCCGAAGATCTCGCCGACGAGGTCGTCAACCGCGTGGCACGACGCATCAGCGAAGGGGAGCAGATTGCGAATCTGCCGGCGTACTTTCTCAGCGTCGCACGGCTGGTGGCGATGGAAGCGCGGGAGCGTAGCGCACGTGAGAGTCGCAAGCTCGACGAATACGCGCGGCACCTGCGGCAGATGCGGCCCGCCGATGGCGTCGACGACGCGCTTGTATGTCTCGACCGGTGCCTGACGACCCTCAGTCCGGAGCGGCGCGAACAGTTGTTGACCTATTACATCGGCGGACAGGCGGCTCGTATCGAGCGTCGCCGCCAGCTCGCGCAGGCCCTCGACGTCGCGCCGGTCGCCCTTCGCAATCGCATGCTCCGCATGCGCCAGCGGCTCGAGTCGTGTCTCGACGACTGTCTGTCCACGGAAGGCGATCGTGACGAATCCTTGGGGCGGGACACTGAGAGTAGAGGGCGGCGCGAAAGGGACGAACGCGCATGAGCGAACGAGCGCGGCACGTCGATCGTGAGGATGAACACCTGCGGGCCTATCTCCTGGGAGCGTTGTCCGAGGAGGAGCAGGAGGCGCTGGAGGCCCGGTTTTTTGAAGACGATGAGCAGTTTACCCGCCTGCTGGAGGTGCAGTACGACCTGATCGACGCCTTCGCCGGGGATGAGTTGAGCGCCGAGGAACGCGTGCTTGTCGAGCAGCGGCTGCTGGCTTCGCCAGAAGGACGTCGTCGTGAGCAGCTCGCACGCGCGTTGCACCGGTCCGGCGGGCGCTCGGTCCAGCCGGCAACGACC
>DAINCF010000592.1:0-3890 GCA_036732565.1 Vicinamibacterales bacterium | reverse complement strand
TCGCGGAGCGCGCGGCGTGAGCAGTCGCCGCGTCCTGGTGACCGGGACCACACAGGGCATCGGGGCGGCGTTGGTCGAGCGATTTCTGGCGCGTGGTGACTGCGTCTTCGGCTGCGGCCGGTCCGACGCGTCCTTCACGCACGACCGCTACGTTCACTACACCTTGGACGTCACCGACGAGGCCGCGGTGATGCACATGTTCAAGGACGTGCGCGCCCGCGCCGGCGGCCTCGACGCCATCGTCAACAACGCCGGCGTCGCCCGCGCCAACGCGATTGCGCTCACCCCGGCCGCGGACGTCCGGCGCATCATGGACACGAACTTCCTGGGCGTGTTCCTTTGCACGCATCAGTCCATTCGCTTGCTGCGGTCGTCGCCCGCCGGGCGCATCGTCAATCTCACCTCGATTGCCGCGCCGCTGCGGCTCGAGGGCGAGGCGGTGTACGCGGCCTCGAAGGCGGCCGTCGAGACGTTCACCCGGATCGCGGCGCGGGAAGTCGGCCGCTATGGGATCACATGCAACGCGGTGGGGCCTTCGCCCGTGCACACGCGCCTGACTGACAGTGTGGCCGCCGACAAGATGAACGCGCTGCTCGCGCGCCAGGCCATTCCCGAGTGGGCCGGAATGGACGATGTCTACAACGTCGTCGAGTTCTTTCTACGACCGGAGAGCCGCATGGTGACCGGACAAGTCGTCTATCTCGGAGGCATTGGCTGATGATCGAGTTCCTCCTGCAGGCCATGGGCGGCAATCCGGAGCGGCTTGCCGTGACCGAACCGCGTGGGACGTATACCTGCGGCGATCTGTCGGTGGCCATCGAGCGGGCCCAGACCGCCCTGTGCAACGCCAACGTCGGCGCCGGCCGTGTCGTCGGCCTCGAAGCCGAGTACGGCGTCGAGGCCGTCGCCGCCTTCCTGGCGCTCACCGAAGCGCGCGCGGTGCTGGTGCCGATGTCGCACTCCTCGCGCGCCCATCATGCGTCGTACGCCGAGGTCGCGCAGGTGGAATGCCGGGTCCGCATTGCCGATGGCGCGCTCACGATCGAAGAGACCGGACGTCGCGCCGAGCATGCGATGTACGACGTGGTGCGCGGGCGCGCGCATCCCGGGCTCGTGCTGTTCTCCTCGGGCTCGACCGGCGCACCCAAGGCGGCCGTCCACGATCTCGAGCGGCTGCTGCGCAAGTTCCATCAGCACAAGCGCGCGTATCGCACCATCGTGTTCCTGCAACTGGATCACATCGGCGGCGTCAACACGCTGTTCTACACGCTGTCGAACGGCGGGGCGATCATCGTGCCCCAGGAGCGATCGCCGGGCGCGGTGTGCCGGGCCATCGAGACGCATCGCGCGGAGCTGCTGCCGACCTCTCCCACGTTCCTGAACCTGCTGTTGCTGTCGGGTGAACATCGTCGTCACGATCTGTCGTCGTTGAAGCTGGTGACCTATGGCACCGAGCCGATGCCCGCGAGCACGCTCGCCCGCATGGCGGAGGAGTTCCCCAGCGTCCGGTTGCAGCAGACCTATGGCCTCACCGAAGTCGGCATTCTCAGATCCGAATCCCGAGGATCCGACTCCCTGTGGGTGCGGGTGGGTGGCGAGGGCTACGAGACGCGGGTCGTCGACGGCCGGCTCTGGATCCGCGCCGAGTCGGCGATGTTGGGCTACCTGAACGCACCGAGTCCGTTCTCCGAGGACGGCTTTCTCGACACCGGCGACCTGGTCGAGACCGACGGCGAGTGGCTGCGGATTCTTGGCCGGAAGAGCGACATGATCAATGTCGGCGGCAGCAAGGTCTACCCTGCCGAAGTCGAGAGCGTCCTCCTCGCCCTCCCGAACGTCGTCGACGCCGTGGTACATGGCGAAACCAACGCCATTACCGGACAAGTGGTGGCCGCGACGGTGCGCCTCGAGGCCCCGGAGCCGCTGGCCGACTTCAAGCTGCGGATGCGTGTGGCCTGTCGCGATCGCCTCGAGGCGTATAAGATTCCCGTGAAATGGCGGCTGACCGAGGAGCCCCTTCACTCCGAACGCTACAAGCGCATGCGGTAGCGGCGCCGCAGCCCGGCCCTCGTAAACCCATCATGGGCGCATCGTGAGCACCACCCCCGGTTTCAGGGCCTTCGTGGCGGCAATCGCCGACGTGGTGGCGCTCGTGCTCGCGTTGCCGGCCGCGTCGTTGTGCTGGCTCGAACGGGCGCTCAATCCGACCGGCGAGGGCATCTTCCAGTTCTGGGCCCATTGTTTTGCCCTCGCGCCGGGCGTGCCTGGGAACTATCTCCGGCGCGGCTTCTATCGGCTCACGATCGATCGGTGCCACGGGCGGTTCATCATCGGCTTCGGCGCGCTCTTCGTCCATCGCAAGGTCGAGGTGCAAGAGGGCGTCTACATCGGCCCGTATGCCATCGTGGGGTCGGCGGTGCTGCGGAAGCGATGCAGCATCGGCAGCCGCGTCAGCCTGCTGAGCGGCGCGAACCTGCACGAGCTCGGCGAGGACGGACGCTGGACGCCGTACGACCCGTCGCGGCTGCAGCAGATCGACATCGGCGAGGATGTCTTCATCGGGGAAGCCGCGGTCGTCATGGCCGACGTGGGCGAGCGCGCCATGGTGTCCGCCGGCGCGGTCGTCTCCGCGCCGGTGCCTCGCGAGCTGGTCGTCGCGGGCAATCCCGCCCGGTTCGTGCGCCGGATCGAGGTGCCCGCGGCGCGCGTTGCCTCATCGAGCGCCGAGCAGGCACGGCCCCTCGAGGCTGGGCGTTTGGCCTTCGTCGATTGGATGAAGTGCCTCGGCATGTTCCTCATCGTCTTCGGCCACGTGTTCGCGTCGCCGCTGAACCTGGCGACGCCACCGATCTATCCCAAGCAGTTGGGCGTGGCGCTGTTCATGTTCGTCTCGGGCTATACCCTCGCGCGCGAACGGCGACCCGTGATGCGGGTGATCGTCGGGCGCCTGTTCGAGATCATCCTGTTCGGGTTGGCGTTCGCGGTGTTCATCAGCATGGTGCGGATGGCGAATGGCCTGAGCCCGAACCTGAGCAACTACCCGCCGTTCCTGTTGGGCGCCAACGTGCTGCTCGACTACTTCCCCGCCAACACGACGACCTGGTACATCGGGACGTATATACACGTCATCCTGTTGTGGGCCCTCGTGCTGCGCCACGTGCGGATTGCCGTGGGTCTGCTCGGCATCGTGCTCATCGGCGAAGTGGTGGTGCGCGGTCTCCTATGGCAGAGCGGCACCCACATGATCGCCTACATGCTGATCACGAACTGGCTCACGGTCTTTCTGCTCGGCATGTTCAGCGGCCAACAGTCGCAGCACGACGTGACGTGGCGTCCGGCGAAGCCGTGGATCCTGCTCTCGGGGCTGGGAGTGCTGTGGATCGCGCTCGCGCCGATCGCCGTGGCGTTCGATCAGGACTTCCCGTTCCGACACCCGGCCTTGCAGCCAGAGTGGCGTGCGCTCACGCTCATGTCCGTCGGCGTGTCCGCGATCTACCTGGGGCTGACGTGGCTGGCGTTTCGTGTGACCAGCCATCTGCCGCTGGTCGACGCCATCCGTTTCATCGCCACCAACACGGTGTTCATCTTCGTGGTGCATATGCCGCTCTACTACGTCCTGCAGCCGCTGATCGCGCACTGGCCGCGGCTGTGGAGAGGCACGGTGCTCCTGCTGGTTTGCTTCGTCGGCCTGGCGCTCGCGGGCGAAGTGTTCCGGCGCCTCGTGCGTCCGGCGGTGATGCGCGATCACCTCGTTCGCCGGCTCGAATCCGCGCTCGAGCCCCAACCCGCCGCGTCATCCGCGGCGAGATGACATCCCTCCCGGCATGGCAGGCCTGAAGGCCTACGCTACGTACGCGCGGGTGCATGCCACCCCCAGCGCTAGTCACCCG
>DAINCF010000591.1:0-3911 GCA_036732565.1 Vicinamibacterales bacterium | reverse complement strand
CGGTCGGCGAACGCCTGGATGCCGCGGCCGCCAAGGGGTTGGAGACGGCCGGAGCGCCGGGGTTGTCCGCGGCGGTTGCGGTCGGCGACGAATTGATCTGGACGGAGGGCTTCGGCCTCGCCGATCTCGAGCACGAGACGGCTGTGCGAGCCGACACCGTGTTCCGCATCGCCTCCATTTCCAAGCCGATCACGGCCACGGCGGTGATGCAGCTCGTGGAACGCGGGCGTGTGTCGCTGGACGATCCGATTCAAAAGTACGTGCCGGCCTTCCCGCCGAAGGGCGAACAGACGATCACGCTTCGCCACCTTCTGACGCACACCTCGGGGATTCGGCACTACAAGGGCGACGAGTTCAACCATCGCAGCGCGTACGAATCCATCGAGGACGCGATCGCCATCTTCAAGGACGACCCGCTGCTGTTTTCACCAGGAACGAAGTACTCCTACTCGACCTACGCCTACAACCTGCTGGCCGGCGTCGTCGAGCGCGCGTCCGGACTGACGTTCGAGCAGTACCTGCGCGAGCACATCTGGACGCCGTCGGGGATGACGGCGACGAAGCTGGAGCACCCCGACGAGATCGTCAAAGGCCGGGCGCGGGCCTACATCCGCGCCGGCGGTGCCTCACGCCGGTTCCTGAACGCGCCGATGGCCGACCTCAGCGTCAAGTGGGCGGGCGGTGGGATGATCTCGACGGCCGCCGATCTCGTGCGCTTTCACATCGCCCTCGATGCGGGCAAGCTGCTGAAGCCAGAGACTCTCGAGATGATGTACGCACCTGGTCGTCTGGTCGATGGCTCGGCGATCGAATACGGTCTCGGTTGGAGCGTGATCGCCAAGCCGCTCGTGGCGAACGGTCCACCCACGACGTGGATCGCGCACTCCGGCGGCGCCACCGGCGGGACCACGTATCTGCTGCGCAATCCTCGAGGCCAGCTTGCCGTTGCCATTCTGACGAACGTCCAGAGCGCGCCCGGCCTTCAAGCGTTGGCTCTGGAAATGGCGCGAGCCGCGACTCAGCCGATCACGTCGGAAAAGTAACGCACCCAATTCCCGCCGAGGATCTTCTCGACGTCCGCGGTCTTGTAGCCGCGCTTGGCGAGACCGTGCGAAATATTGCGGAATCGCTCTGGCGGATCCAGCTCCTTGACCCACGGCGGCCAGCGCACGTTGTACGACGGCTTGAAGCTCGAGAGGCGCGGCACGTACCACGACTCGCGGGTGTGCGTGGCTTCGATGCCGCGAATCGAGTAGTCGGACGCCAGCGCCACGTGATCGATGCCGGCTACCTTCACCGCGTGATCGACATGCCGCAGGTAGTCGTCGAAGCCCGTGGCCGGCGTCGGCCCGACGAAGTAACCGAGCGTCGCGATGCCGACAACCCCGCCTTTGGCCGCGAGCGCCTTGAGCAGACCATCCGACTTGGCGCGCACGTGATCGTGGATGGTCCGGCACATCGTGTGGGTGAAGGCCGGCGGCTTCCTCGTGACCTCGATGCCGTCCTTCGACGTCTGCTCGCCGCAATGCGATAGGTCGACGATGATGCCGAGCTCGTTCATGCGGTGGACCGCGGCGACGCCGAAGTCGGAGAGGCCGGCGTTGGTGCGCTCGGTGCAGCCATCACCGAGCAGATTGCGCGCGTTGTAGGTCAGCTGAATGCAGCGCGTGCCGGCGGCGTGGAGCGCGTCGAGGTTCTTGATATCGCTGTCGATGATCGTGGCGTTCTGGAAGCCGAGCATCACGCCGACGCGACCGCTCTTCTTGGCTCCGGTGACGTCCGCCGCGCGCAGGACCTTCATCAGCCGATCGGGCCAGCGATCGAAGCGCGCCTGCCAGTCCTTGAGATCGCGCGTGGCCACCGCGAAGTTCCGATTCGAAAGGCTCGTCTGAACCGCGGTGACGCCGGACCGTTTGAACGCCGTGAAGATCGGCTCCGGATCGTCCCAGTCCTCGTCGGCGGACAAGGCATCGATGACCGTGGCCTTGTCGAACACCGCGTCGATGTTGGCTGGCTGCGCGCCCGCCAGGCGGGCCAGGCCGATCCCGGCCCCCGCGCCAACCGTATGCAGGAACGCACGGCGATTCATGCGCGCTTCATATCACAGTTTTGTTTGGGCCCGCTCCGGTGGCCGTGTAGACTTCGCGACACGGGAGGTTGTCCATGGCTCGAGTGACGCGAAAAGAATTCCTGGGATTCGGCGCCGCGCTCGCCGGCGGCTTGAGCGTATCGCGCACTCCACTTGGCGCAGTCGCCGCGGCACAAACGCCGGCGCCCCTCAACGCCGTCAACCCCGACCTCATCGTCGTCAACGCGCGTGTCTATCCGATGGACACCTCGGCCCCGAAGGCGGAGGCGTTCGCCGTGAAGGACGGTCGTTTCGTCGCCGTGGGGTCGACCAGCGAGGTCCGCAACCTCGCGACCGCGAAGACGCAGGTGATCGACGGGGCGCAGATGACGGTCACGCCGGGCTTCATCGACAGCCACTCGCATCCGCGCGGCGTCAACGAGCTCTATAGCGTCAACGCCAACGTCCCCCGCGTGCGCGAGCTGCAGGCGGCGATTCGCGCCAAGGTCGATCGCACCAAGCCGGGCGTGTGGATCGACTCGTTCATGTTCGACGACACCAAGCTCGACGTCGAGCTGACGCGGAAGTACCTCGACGAGGTTGCGCCGGACAATCCCGTGTCCGTGAACCACCGCGGCGGTCACACGAGTTGGTACAACTCGAAGGCACTGGAGCTGGCGGGCATTACCAAGAACACGCCGGATCCGGATCACGGCCGCTTCTTCCGCGGCGCTGACGGCGAGCTCACGGGCCGCGTCGCCGAGCTTGCGCGCGGCGTGTTCCGCAACGTCGGCATCCGCGAGACGTTCACGCCGGAACAGGAGCGCCAGCGCAACCTCGATGGCATGAAGCACATCTCCGCCTTGATGACGGCGACGGGGCTGACCTCCGTTCATGACGCCGGGGCTGGGCGCGAGAGCATCCTGGCCTACGAAGACGCGCGACGAGCCGGCGAGCTTCGGCATCGCGTGTACTTCCTCGTGCGCGGCCAAGACACCTTCAGCGGCTTCAAGGCCGCCGGCATCTACACCGGCTTCGGCGACGAGTGGATCCGCGTCGGTCCGGTGAAGTTCGCGGCCGACGGTTCGGCGTCGGAGCGCACCATGCGCATGAGCACGCCGTACGTCGGCACCAAGGACTTCGGCATCCTCACGATGACCCAGGACGATGTCTACGAGGCCGTCGACGATGCGCACTCACACGATTTCAGGGTGGGCATCCACGCCAACGGCGACGTGACGATCGACATGGTGCTGAAAGCGTACGAACGCGCGCTGGCCAAGTGGCCCGATCCGGATCGCCGGCACCGCATCGAGCACTGCTCGCTCGTCAACCCGGACCTGTTGCGCCGGATCAAGGCCATCGGCGCCATCCCGACGCCGTTCTGGACCTACATCCACTATCACGGCGAGAAATGGAAGGAGTACGGCGACGACAAGATGCAGTGGATGTTCGCCCACCGCTCCTTCCTCGACTCCGGCATCGTCGTCCCGGGCGCGTCGGACTACGGTCCAGGACCGTTCGAACCGCTGATGGCGATTCAGAGCATGGTCACGCGCAAGGACTACAACGGCCGCGTCTGGGGCGCGAATCAGAAGGTGACGGTCGACGAGGCACTGAAGATCGCCACCGTGAACGGCGCCTGGGCGTCGAAAGAAGAGCACCTCAAAGGCTCGATCACGGCCGGCAAGCTCGCGGACTTCGTGATGCTCGAGAAGGATCCGCACGACGTGAACCCTGATGAGATCAAGGACATCAAGGTGGTGCGGACGGTCGTCGGCGGTAAGACCGTCCACCCGAAGTCATCGTAGGGGCGGCTCGCGAGCCGCCCCTACACCCTCAC
>DAINCF010000590.1:0-3917 GCA_036732565.1 Vicinamibacterales bacterium | reverse complement strand
CGGCCGCCCGACCATTACTCTCAGCCGAACTTCAAGATCTGGTGGGGACGCACGCTCCTGGCCGTGGGACAGCTCGAACGCGGCCGAACGGTGGTGCTCGACGCGGTCGCCGGCTACAGGAAGATCCGCCCGCCAGGCCACCTCGAGATGGCGCTGCCGTTGATTACCCTCGGCATCCTTCATCGTCTCGAGGGGCAATTCCACGAGTCCGAACGCGTCATTCGCGAGGCGCGCGCCATTCTTCAGCAGCATCCCGCGAGTCGGGATCGACTGGCCGACGGCACCGGCGAGCTGGGCTTGACCCTGCGCGCGATGGGAAGGAGTGCCGAAGCCAACGCCATGATGAAGGAAAGCTACGACATCCTGAGCCAGATGTTCGGCGCTGCGCACCCGTCGACAAAGCAGGCACTCGAGCGAGTGCGCGGCGCCCAGTGAAGGCGCGGGAAAGCGCCGCCGATACCTCCTCGTTTAGGCCTACCTCCCGTTCAGCGCTGCCAGCCGTCGTTCGTCACACTCCGCTCAGTTCTCGGCGCGGTTGTCGCTAGCGTGGCATCTGGAGGAGCACATGTATTTCGCCTATTTCGCTATCACGCGCTTGCTGGCCGGTGCCGTCCTGGTCGTCTGCACGGTCGCGGCCGGCCAGCCGTCCGACCAGGGCATGCCACAGAACATCGACCTCATCGCGCACTTGGCGAGAGGCAAGCTGCAGTCGGTCGGCGGCCGCGAAGTCACGAAAGCGGAAGGTAGAGCCGACGGCGTGCACCTGTCGAAGGGGCCGGGGACTGGCGTGGTCTGGCTCGAGGGCAGCGATTTTGGCGAGGGCACCATCGAGGTCGATATCCGCGGTCGTGACCTACTTCAACAGAGCTTTGTCGGCATTGCGTTCCACAGAAAAGACGAAGACTCCTACGAGGTTGTCTATCTGCGTCCGTTCAATTTCCGGAGCGAGGATCCGGTGCGGCGCCAGCACGCTGTACAGTACATGGCGCTTCCGGATTACCGCTGGTCACGCCTGCGGAAGGAATTCCCGGAGGAGTTCGAGAACCCCGTCGACGCCTCGCTCGAGCCCAACGATTGGGTGCCTCTCCGCGTTGTGGTAAAGAGCCAGACCGTCGAAATCTATGTGGGACGCGCCACCTCGCCGACGCTCGAAGTCCGTAAGCTCGGACAGCACGATCGGGGCATGATTGGGCTGTGGGCGGACAACAACAGCGACGGCGCCTTCGCGAACCTCCGCATCACACCCGCGAAGTGAGCGATCTATCGGTCGGAGACGCACCAGCCCGCGCCTCGCGGCGATGGGTGCGCGCACTCCTGTTCGGCGTCTGGTACGTCCTGTTCTGGACTGCGCTGGTGCTGTTCTTCGCCAGCCAGCTCTACACGCTGGGCAACGGCCGCTTGCAGTGGGCCGAGGCGCTCGAGTGGACGTGGCCGCGGTGGTACGTGTGGGCCCTGCTCACGCCGGGGGTATTCTGGGTCGACCGACGCCTCGGCGCGCGCGCGAGCCTGACCACGCGTGTCGCCCTGCACGTGCCCCTCGCAGTTGCATGGACGAGTCTGTCGATCATCATCCGCCTGGCGCTCCGCCCGCTGCGCGGGGATACCTGGCCCGAGGACCTGAACGAGTACTTCGTCGAGCGTTTTTCCTGGGACATCTTGATCTACGCCGCGATTGCTGGCGTGGCCATCGCCCGCGACCTGGCGCGGCACGCGCGACAGCGCGACAGCGAGGCGCAGCAACTCGCTACGCAGGCGGCCGATCTCGAGCGACGGCTGGTCGAAGCTCGCCTGCAGACCCTGCGCGGCCAGCTGCAACCGCACTTCCTGTTCAACGCGCTCAATACCATCAGCGCGTTCACCGAGACCAACCCGCAGACGGCCCGTCGGCTGATGGGACAGTTGGGCGATCTGCTGCGCGCATCGCTGACGCACGCTTCTCAATCACTCGTGACCCTGGGCGAGGAGCTCACGTTCCTGGACGACTATCTCGCCATCGAGTCGGCCCGCTTCGAGGGGCGTATCACTGTCTCGGTGCGCGCCGACGAAGATCTGCTCGATGCGATGGTGCCGAGCTTTCTGCTCCAGCCGCTGGTCGAGAACGCGATCCGGCACGGCGTCGCGCCACGACTGTCCGGTGGGCACGTGGAGGTGACCGCCACGCGCAGCGGATCGACCGTGACGCTCCGGGTGCGCGACGATGGCCTCGGGCTGACGCCAGGCTGGCGATTCGACCAGCATGCCGGCGTCGGGCTCCGCAACGTCGCCGCACGACTGGAACATCTCTACGGTCAACACGATCTCCTGCGCGTGACGCCTGTCGCGTCCGGCGGCGTGGAGGTGCGGCTCGACCTGCCGCTCCGCCAACCGGCCACGGCGGGTGAACCATCCCCGGAGATCGTCCGCGCACGCGCATGAAGGATCCGCTGCGAGTCCTGGTCATCGACGATGAGAAGCCGGCGCGAGAGCGCTTGCGACACCTGCTGAAGCGGGACGCGCGCGTCGACCTCGTCGCCTGCTGCGCCGGAGGCGCCGAGGCGCTCAACGCCGTGGGAGAGGCGCAGCGCGCGGGCCAGCCGGTCCACGTGCTGTTCCTCGACGTGCAGATGCCGGAGCTCGATGGGTTTGGCGTGGTGTCGGAGCTCGTCGACCGCAGCGGGCCGGAAGGTCTGCCGGTGGTCGTCTTCGTGACCGCCTACGACGACTATGCCCTTCGCGCCTTCGAGGCGCACGCGCTCGACTATCTTCTGAAGCCGTTCAGCGACGAGCGCTTTCAGGCGACGCTCGACCGCGTCATCCGGCAGGTGAAGGCCGGTGCCGCGCAGACATTGCTGTCACAGATGCAGGCGCTCCTTGGCGGAGTCGCATCATCGGCATCGTTTGACGGTGCGTCGGTGGCGGGCGCGCGCAAGAATGCGATCCTCGATCGCATTGCGGTGAAGGGTCCACATCGCGTCCGATTGCTGCCGGTCGAGCAGATCGGATGGATCGAAGCGGACGGCATGTACGTGAAGCTGCACACGCGAGATGGCGGTGTGCTGCTGCATCGTGGTCTGCTCGGGTCCCTGGACGCCTCGCTCGACGAGCGACACTTCGTGCGCATCCATCGATCGGCGATCGTCAACCTCGATATGGTCGACGAGCTGCGACAGGATGCGCACGGCGATTACATCGTGCTGTTGAGAGACGGCACGCAGATTCGCGTCGGCCGTCGCTTCCGCCCGCGCCTGCAGGCGCGGCTGGGACAACCACTCTGACTCGCGGATAGCGTACGATTTCGCTGATCGGGGTGCCGCAATCGGGTCGCCTCTGAATGAGAGATTCGAGCCGTTGCCTTTGGTATTCATGCCTACGGTAGCGTGACCGAGACTTCGTTCGACGCTACGCTCGCTCCGCAGGGGCCGATCGCGAAGGCGCGGATGAAGAGCGTGCCGGCAATGCCGCTCGCGTCGGCCGACAGGCTGGTGCCGACTCCAAGATCGATGGAGACGTTCGCGACGCCTGGTCCCGTGCCGACTTGCGCTCGATAGAGCGTCGCACCCGCGGACGGCGTCCAACTCAAGGTGACGATCCCGTTGGCTTTCGCGATGGTCAGGGTGGGCGCCGGCGGCGGGCCGGCGCAGCCGAGATCAATGCGCACCTCGCCCGACGGATCGCTGGCGCCGCAGGCATTGATCGCGCGGATACGAGTGAAGTAGACGCCAGCAGGCGCCGTGGCGCCGAGCGATTGGATGTTGCCCACGTTGGCGTTGAAGAGGTTCGCCGTCCCGGCCTCGGTGCCGGCCTCGACGGTGTACGACGTCGCACTGGGCGATCGATTCCAGGACAGCGCCGCATCGAGGCCCGACGCCTGGGCGGCATACCCCGAAGGCGACGGAGGCGGCGTGACACATGGCGCCGCGCCACCGAGCGTGAGTTGG
>DAINCF010000589.1:0-3957 GCA_036732565.1 Vicinamibacterales bacterium | reverse complement strand
CTTCGCACCCGCGTGGGTGGCGACCAGACGGCTGGTGCGGAATCGGCTCGTGTGGCCCGCGCTCGCGTTGGTGTGGATTGTGGCGCTAATGAAAGTCGTGTGAGTCGAACGCCTCGTCCGATCCGAACCCTTCGAGCCGCAGGACCTGCTCGGCCTTGATCGACGTCACCCCGTCCTGATTCTGCAGGACGCCTTCAACCAGCAAGAACGGCGATTCGACGACGGCCAACCGCTGGCGATCGAAGAGATCCGGACGGATGATGATGTTGGCCACCCCCGTCTCGTCTTCGAGCGTGAGGAAGACGAAGCCCTTGGCGGTGCCCGGCCGTTGCCGCGTGATGACCATGCCCGCCGTGCGCACGCGACGGCCGCCACGCACACGCGGCAGATCGATGGCGCGCAGCACGCCGCGCAGCGCCAGCTCCTGGCGTCGAAACGCCATGGGATGCTTGCCGATGGTCAAGCCCGTGCCCGCGTAGTCGGCCACGAGCTGCTCGGTGGGAGACATTGGGGACAAGGGACTGGCGGCCTGAGACTCGGGGCCTGGGGGCTCATCCGAGGCTTGGGGCTCGTCCGAGGCTCGAGGCTCGTCCGAGGCTCGAGGCTTGGGGCTTGAGGCTTGGGGCTCGTCTTCCGTTTCTTCGAACAGCTCGCCGGCGGGGCGAACCGCTCGTTCCGCCTGCCACAAGGCCGAGCGCCGATCGTAGCCCAGCGAGTTGAAGGCGCCGATCTCGGCCAGGACCGTGATCTCGTCGCGCCGGATGCCCGTGAGGCGGACGAGCTCGTCGATGGATCGAAATCGCCGCGGCGCCTCCTCGATCGTCCACTCGTGCGCGCACTGATTGCAGAAGCGATGGGCGCGCAGAGGTAGTTCCGCCTTCGCGCTCCGTACTTCCGCGGACGAGTCGGCGGACAAGTCCCGCCCCGTCCCTACGTCCTCGATCAGCGAAGGATCATCGCAGCCGCATTTGGGACACACAGCATGTAGGGGCGGTTCGCGAACCGCCCCTACGCCCAATAGTGCGGGGCCCGCATCGAGCAGGGGCGTTCGTGCAGCAATCGCACGGCCAATCTGCTCGCGCAAGCCGCTCACGTAGCGCAAGCCGAGACGAATCGTGCCGTCGATCTCCACCGTGCAATCCCAGTCGGACACCTGCACGTCGATGGGTGCGAAGCGCACACCGCGGCGCTGCGCATCCTTCACCAGCGTCGCGGGATGATAGAAGCCCATCGGCTGGTTGTTGAGGAGCGCCGTGTAGAACGCCGCCGGGAAGTGCATCTTCAGATACGCGCTCGCGTAGGCCAGCAGCGCGAAGCTGGCGGCGTGCGATTCGGGGAAGCCGTACAACGCAAACGAGCCGATCGACTGCACGATGCGCTCGGCCGCCTCGCCAGTGATGCCGTTCTTCGCCATCCCTTCACGCAACTGGACTTCGATCTGGCGCATCCGTTTCTCGGATCGCTTGAATCCCATAGCCCGGCGCAGCTCTTCGGCTTGTCCCCCCGTGAAGTTGGCTACGACCATCGCCATCTTGAGCAGCTGCTCCTGAAACAGCGGCACACCCAGCGTGCGCTTCAAGATCGGCTCGAGCGCGGGATGCGCATACGTCACCTCCTCTTGCCCCGCGCGGCGATTCAAGTACGGATGCACCATCTGCCCGACGATGGGCCCCGGGCGAATGATCGCGACTTCGACGACGAGGTCGTAGAAGGTCGTGGGCTTGAGGCGCGGCAGCGTCGCCATCTGCGCGCGCGATTCCACCTGGAAGACGCCGATCGTGTCGGCCGCGCGCAGCATCTCGTAGACCGCGGGATCGTCGGGCGGGAGATGAGCAAGATCGAATCGTCCCGGCAGTCGGCAGTCGACAGTCGGCAGTCCAGGCTGCGTGACTCCCGACTCCCGACTCTCGACTCCCGATTTCGGGACTGCCGACTGCCGACTGCCGACTGCCGTCTCTTGATTGACGAGGTGAATCGCATCCTGCAGCACGGCCATCATGCCGAGGCCGAGGAGATCGACCTTGATGAGGCCCATGTCGGCGCAGTCCTCTTTGTCCCACTGCACCACGACGCGATCGGGCATGCTGGCGTTCTCGAGCGGCACGACCGACGACAGCTCGCCCTGACAGATGACCATGCCGCCGGAATGCTGGCCGAGGTGCCGCGGCAGGTCCTGCATCTGCCGCCAGACGCGCGCGAAGTGTCCGATGCGGGGATCGTCGGTCGTCATGCCCACCGTGGACATGTTGCGCGACAACGTCTCGCTCGGGTCGACGAACTCGAACTGGTGCATCACCTTCGCGAGGCGATCGATCTGCTCGGCGTCGAGCGCCAGCGCCTTGCCGACTTCGCGCGCGGCGCTGCGCCCGCGATAGGTGATGACGTTGGCCGTCATCGCCGCGCCGTGCTTGCCGTACTTCTGGAACACGTGCTGGATGACCCGCTCGCGTCGATCGCCGCTCGGCAGATCCAGATCGATGTCCGGCCACTCGCCGCGCTCCTCGGAGAGAAACCGCTCGAAGAGCAGCTCCATCTTCACCGGATCCACCGCCGTAATCCCCAGGCTGTAGCAGACGGCGCTGTTGGCGGCGGAGCCGCGTCCCTGCACGAGGATGTCCTGCTGCCGGCAGTAGTTGACGATGTCCCAGACGATGAGGAAGTAACCGGCGAGATCGAGCTTCTCGATGAGATCCAGCTCGCGGGCGATCTGCGCGCGAGCCTGCTCGTGATACGGACGATACCGATCGCGCGCGCCGACGTCGACGATCTTGCGCAGAAACGAGATGGTCGTCTCGCCCGGCGGCGTCGGATAACGCGGGAAGCGATAGCCGAGATCGGTCATGGTGAACGCGAGGCGATCGGCCAGCGCCTCGGCGGCGCGTATCGCCTCGGGATGATCGGCGAACAGCCGCGCCATCTGCGCCGGCGGACGGAGATAGCACTCCGCGTTGGCGGCCAGCCGCCGCCCGGCCTGCGCGAGCGTCGTGTGCTCGCGAATGCAGGTGAGGACATCGAACAAGGCCCGTTCGTCGGGCGTGGCACACCGCGCGCCGCCGGTCGCGACCACCGGCACGCGAAACGCTTCAGCCAGACAGGCCAGCGTGTCGTTGTCCTCTTCTTGATCGCGCCGCAGATGCCGCTGCAGCTCGACGAAGACGTTGTCGCGGCCGAAGATGCCGACCAGCCGATCCAGCAGTCCACCCACGCCGAAGCGCGTCGCCTGCAGCAGCGGACGGCCGGCCAGCACGACGAGGCCGGCGCTGAGCTCCTCCAGATCGTCGAGCGTGAGCGCGCCCTCGCCCTTCGGGGCACGGAGCTTCATTCGCGTGACGAGCCGGCACAGATTCCCCCACCCGGTCTGTGACGAGACCAGCAGCGACAACACCCAGAGTGATGATTTGGTGATTTGGTGATTTGGTGATCTGGTGATCTGGTGTCGCTGCTCGCCCCAGGTCATGGTCAGCTCCGCGCCGATGAGGGGCTTGATGTTGGCCGCGATCGCGGCCTTGTGGAAGCGTGGAGCGCCGTAGACACCGTCGCGATCGAGCAACGCGACCGCCGAGTAGCCCAGCGTGGCCGCGCGCTCGACGATCGCCTCTGGAAGAGAGGCTGCGCGCAAAAAGCTGAAGGCAGATGAGGTGTGAAGGTCGACGCGCACAGCGGATTTCGCAGATTAGATACAGCCGCAGATTTCGCAGATGGAAATTACGCAGATCCATTTATTCAACAAACTTACTAGTCGATGCTGCCTTCGATGAACCACTGACCGATCGCGCGCTCGACAAAGATGCGGTAGATGAGGCCGCCGGGCAGCTCGACGTCCCATTCGTCACGATCCCAGAGACCAGCTGACTCCCACCATTGCCCGGACGTGCGCCACGGACCCGCGGCGCGGGTGATGCCGCCGCTGGGCACGCCATGACGGTCGCTCTGCACGCGCACTGGACGACCTTCGCG
>DAINCF010000588.1:0-3969 GCA_036732565.1 Vicinamibacterales bacterium | reverse complement strand
TTTCTCGAGATCGACATAGACCAGGCCGATCGCGGCACCGACCAGCGGCGCGACGAGGGGCCCGGAGGGGACGACGAGCCCGGGGACAACGGCAATCACAACGGCTGGTTCCGCAAAGCGGCGCGTCTGCCCAGCGGCCACTACGTCACGCCGACGACGACCGACGACGCGGCGCAAACGCATCTGAACCCACAACTCCCGGATTACCCGGATTTCGTCGCCGGTATGGCGGTGCGCTCGCGTCTCAGTCCGGACGGTGAGACGCTCGCTGTCCTCACCGCCGGCCAGAACTCTCTTTACAAGCCGGACGGCACGGTCGACGTGCCGAACTCGACGCAGTACATCTTTCTCTACGATGTGACGAAGCCATCCCGGCCGTCGCTGAAGCAGGTGATCAAGCAGGTGAACGCGCACGTCGGCCTCGTGTTCGCACCCGACGGCAACACGCTCTACGCCGCCGGCGGCAGCGACGATGCGGTGTACGTGTACACGAAGAGCGGCAACAGCTTCGCGCCCGCGGCGCCGATTGCCCTCGGACACTTTCCGCCGGGCTCCACGGGCACCGCGCGCAACCGCGGCGTGGGTATCAACGTGCAGCCCAACGCCAGCGGCATGGACGTCTCGGCCGACGGTCGCACGCTCGTCGTCGCCAACAACTACAACGATTCGATCAGCGTGATCGACACCGGGACACGCACGGTTCGCTACGAGCACGACCTGCGGCCGTACTTCGCGAACAACGAAGGGCAGCAGGGCGGTCTCGGTGGCACCTTCCCGTTTGGCGTGGCGATCAAGGGGAACGACACGGCTTATGTCTCGTCCGATCGCGATCGCCAGGTCATCGCCGTCGACGTGTCGTCGCCGACCCAAGGGCGCCTGATTCGACGCATTCAGCTCGACGGCAACGCACTCGGGATGACCCTCGACGCGTCGCAGGCCACGCTCTACGTGGCGCAGGACAACGCCGACCAGGTCGCGGTGATCAACACCGTGTCGAACCAACTGGTGGCGAAGATCGATGCGCGCGCGCCGGCCGGGATGCTGCCGCGCGGCCGGAAATACACGGGCGCGGCGACGTCGGCGGTGACGATCTCGCCGGACGGCGACACGCTGTATGCCGTCAACAGCGGCTCGAATTCGATCGCCGTCATCCCGCTGACGGGCCCGAGGGCCAACTCGGTGAGCGGCCTGATCCCGACCGCCTTCGAGCCGCACGACATCACGTTCAGCCTCGACGGCTCACAGATGTACATCATCAATGGAAAGAGCGTCACCGGGCCAAATCCGGGTCACCTGTCCGGCTACACGGCCAGCATGACCAGTATTCAATACCCGGGCGGCAACGCTGCCGCAGCTGCCGCCTCGCGCGCCTCGAACGAGTACCAGTTCCAGCTGGAGCGCGCGTCGCTCGTCAGCGCTCCCGTCCCGAGCCGGCACGATCTCGACAAGCTCACCAAGCAGGTCGCGCGCAACAACTTCTACGAGACCGAGACCAGCCAGCGCGATGAGCGCGTCATGCGCTTCCTCAACGATCGCATCAAGCACGTCATCTACGTCGTGAAGGAGAACCGGACGTTCGACCAGGTGCTCGGCGACCTGACCAACGGCGCCAGGGTCGACCCGAGCCTGGTGCAGTTCGGCCAGGCCCTCACGCCGAATTACCACAAGCTGGCCACGGAATTCGTCACGCTCGACAACTTCATGAACCCCGGCGACGGCAGCATGGACGGCTGGTCCTGGACGCTGCAGGGACGGGTGACGAAGACGGAGACGATCACGCAGCAGATCAACTATGCCGCGGTGAACCGCGGTCTGTCCTATGAGTCGGAAGGGGCCAATCGCGGCGCGCCGGTCAACTGGCTCACCGTGGCGCAGCGCGACGCGGCCGCGGGGCCGGCCGGCACGACGAACTACACCACGCGCTCGGCGACCCTGCCTGGCGGCACGGCGAATCTGTTGACCGGCGCGCGCAACCACGCGTCGACCGACGCGCCATTCGGCATGGAGGACGGCTACATCTTCAACGCGGTGCTGAACGCCGGCAAGACCGTCCGCAACTACGGCTTCCTCGTGAACAACATCGGCAGCATCGGCACGATCGCGGCGCCCGTGAGAGATCCATTCCAGGCCGGGATCGTTCAGGTGGCGCCGCTCGATCCGGCGCTGGCGTCCCTCACCGACGTCTACTTCCGCGGCTACGACCAGAACTACCCGGACCTGTGGCGCTACAACGAGTGGAAGCGCGAGTTCGATCAGTTCGTCGCCAATGGCACCCTCCCCAACCTCTCGCTGGTGCGCATCAGCCACGACCACATGGGCAATTTCGGCACGGCGCTGGGCGGTGTGAACACACCGGAGACGCAGCAGGCCGACTGCGATCTCGCTCTCGGTCTGCTGATCGAATTGGTGGCGAACAGCCCGTACGCCAAGGACACGCTGATCGTTGCCATCGAAGACGACGTGCAGGATGGCCCGGACCACGTGGACTCGCATCGTGGAACGATCTTCTTCGCCGGTCCCTACGTGAAGCAGGGCGGATCGGTCGTGAAGACGCACTACAGCCAGGTCAACCTGCTCCGCACCATTGAGGACATCCTCGGCACGGAGCACATCAACCTGAACACGGCGTTCGCACAGCCGATGGCCGACGTCTTCGACATCCGATCGTCAGGGGCGTGGACCTACGCCGCCGAGGCGTCGACGGTGCTCGCGACGACCACCGTAGCCAACGAGAGTAATCTCGGCCTGCGCTTCGCCAAGGGTCCGATGATCACGCCGGCGCACGACGCGGCCTACTGGGACGGCAAGACTGCCGAGTTCGATTTCTCCGAAGCGGATCAAGTACCCGTGGCGCAGTTCAATCGCGTGCTGTGGGCGGGTATCAAGGGGGACACGCCATATCCGGCACTGCGCGGCCGCCTGAGGAACGACCTGCCACCGCACCTGGCCTGGATCCAGTGGCGATAATCGCGTAAGCGGGGCGTTCGAAGCTGGCGCCCGAGGAACGAGAGCGGCGCTCGACGGTCACGCATTCGACCGCGAGCGCCGCTTCGTTTGGCGTGGGTCCCGTCTTCAGCAGATCAATCCACGATGAGCGGCCCATCCAGGACGGTCTGATGGCGGAGGCACCCGTGTGATGATGTCGCATGAACGAGTAGCTCACGCTGACCGAGGCGCTGTCGCGAACCATGCGCGCACGCGCCCGGCTGGACCGACCGCGGCGACGCTGATCCTGGCATCACGATGCTCGAGATGCTGGCGTTTCTCGCCGAGAGCCTGCAATCGCATCGCGGCGTCGTCGCGAGCGGTTCGCCCGCGGCTTCCAGGATCGTTGAAGCGCTGTCCCCTTACGACGTGCAGAATCGCTCGTACCACGCGGCGCTGCGCGACGATGGCTCGGTACAACTGGAGGCGTGGATGACAGCGCACGAACACTGGTGCGGGCCGAAGCGGCCTCGATTCTTCTCAGGCCGCTTGCTCACCGCTGACGACTTCACTGAAGAGCAGACGTACCACCGCGAGAAGCACCGACGCCACGTACAGGCGCTGCACGGATCTGGCGTCGTTGACGGTCTGGGCGTCACGATCGGCGCGGATGGCATGACGCTCGCGATCGAACCAGGTCTGGCCATCGATCCGGCCGGTCGCGAGCTCTGTATCGATCAGCCGATCGTGGTGACCGTTCCTGTGGGAACGCCATCGCCGGCAGCGGTCGCGCTGCACTACGCGGAGCGTCTCGTCGACCCGCTGCCGACGAGCACGGCGCAGGCCATGGAGCCCGGCCGCATCGAGGAGGGCACGCGCATCGTGATCGCGGGATCCGGCAGCGACGGCGTGAGCATCGCGCAGATCGTCAGCGGCGGCGATGGCTGGCAGGTCGACGCGTCGTTTGCGCCCGCACGGCCGGGTTGACGGTCACCCTCGTGTAGGGGCGGCTCGCGAGCCGCCCCTACGTCAACCGGCGGAAAG
>DAINCF010000587.1:0-4005 GCA_036732565.1 Vicinamibacterales bacterium | reverse complement strand
GCTCGCGGCGGCGTCCGAGTTCGCGATCGTGATCAATCCGAACGGCTTCCGCGCCGCGACACACGGCCGATCGTCCGTGCTCGTGAACACCCACTCGATCGGATCCGACAAGCTGTTGTAGGTATAGGCGTAGCCGTGCGGCCACCGGTTGACAGTGATCGCGATGATGTCCCGACCGGGATCGAACCCACCGGGGCCCAGAATGCGCGCGAGCTGATCGCGGATACTGCGCTCGAACGTCTCGAACGTCGTGCTGAGCAGATCCGCCCGGCCGATGCGATGCTGTTCCTTCCGCGGCTTGCCAGGCGCGCAGGGATGTCGGCCGAGGTGCAGCGCGATCGGCTCATCCGGCGTCCGCGCGTGGTGCAGCTCTCCGAGATCCGCGGCTTCGGTCAGCCCCACGCTGTCGTGGTACATCGTTGGCGTGCTGACGTTGCTGATGCCCAGCTTCTGGAACGCGCGCCAGTTCGTGAGCGCCACACTCGTATAGACGAGCGGCCCTTTCACGCCGTACGCCATCGCCTCCTTCTGGGTCTGCGGCAGATCGGGCACCAGGTACGGGATGAACATGTTCCAGCACGCCATGACCACCGCGCGTCCCCGCACCTCGTGCAGCTTGCCACCGCGGCTGTAGGTCACGAGGGCCTCTTTGGCGCTGCCTGGGTCGCCGTCGTGGCGCACGTTCACGACCGTGCTGTTCAAGCGGATGCGCGCGGGCTGACCGGCCCTATCGAGCTTGGCGTAGTCGACGCGCGCCGTCGCCTGATCCTCCTGCGTCGTGCCAGGCACCACGTCGGGGATGAGCCACCGGACGAGCAACCGCGCAACTGTCGCGTTGCCATCGGGAAAGTGGATCGACCCGCCACCGCCTGCCGCTCGCTGACGCCCGTGGTGGCCGCCGGGCAGATCCGCCAGCACGCCTTCGGGCGTGGGCTCGAGATTGAGCCCGTCGAACCCAGGCGCGCCCATCTCCCAGGCGAACAGCGCGGGCGTCGCGTCCGCGCCGACGCAGAAGACGCCTCGGCCGGTCGTCATGAAGAACCACACGACTTGCTTGTCGACCTTGGCCACGTCGAGCAGGTACGCCTCGTGGCTCATGCGCGCGAGGCGCTCCTTCTTCTCCGTCGAGGTCAGCCCCGGCATGTAGTCGGGCTGCTTCGGATCGACCAGGCGCAGGAGGTCGGCCTTCGCGCGTTCGCTGATTGGCATCTGCGCGACGTAGTCCGATGTGAAGCCGCCTCGAGCGACACGACCCGACCCGGGCGGCGATGGCTCACGCACCACGAGCCGATCGCTGCCCCACGTCTCCTTGTCGAAGAAGTGGCCGCCGCGCAGGCCCACCGATCGATACAACTGGGCGTTCGTCGTGTTGGCCTTGACGTAGCGATCGAGATCGACGCCGACGTCCTCCAGCAGCTGCCGCGCCCACAGGTTGTAGCGCAGCGGTGACTCGATATTGAGCGTGCCGCCGTTGAGGGCCAGCATCTTGCCGTTGTGGTGGAACTCGTTGCGCTTGGCGTGCCCGCCGAAGTCGTCGTGGTTGTCCAGAACGAGCACCGACGCTTTGCGTCCGACGTTCTTGAGGAAGTACTGCGCCGCCGCCAGCCCGCTCAATCCTCCGCCGACGACGACGAGGTCGTACGACTCACCGGTACGCAGCGCGCTCGAGACATCGATCGATCGGCGATCGCGCAGGCCGTGCGCGACTTCGAACGATCCGGCATGACTCCCGCGCATGCCCGTGCGCGTGGGCGGATAGTAGTCGGCAGCCTGTTCCGGTGCGAAGTCCTGCTCCGACGCGGACACCCATTTCGGCACTGCCAGCGTGCCAGCCGCCATTGCCACGCCGTTCATGAAGTCCCGCCGCGAGATGTCGCGGTCCATGCCGAGGTTGCGATCGCTGCTGTTCATCGGAGTCCCTTAGTCAGAGCTCGTTGCGAACTCGTACGTAGCGCAGGCCTTTAGGCCTGCCCTCACGACGCGAATCCATGCACGAACGGTCCTTGGCAGGCCTGAAGGCCTGCGCTACGTACCCAACGGTAGTTTCCCAGCACACCCTTTAGCCCCTCGCCGAGCACCGGCTCGACGTGACCGCGGCCACCGAGTCGGCGGCGACATCACGCCGGAACGCGTCCTCGATCTCCTGCGCACAGCGCGCGCCGTAGTCGGATTCCGTGAGGGAAGAGGCTGCGCGATAGGGATACGCATACGGCAGCCGATACACCTCGGGCGCGAACGGACCGAAGCCGGCCTTGTACGGATGCGTCTTCTTGGCAAACGCACCTGGCGCACGCTCGTTGAGCGCCTCGGCCAGCCGCACGTAGCCGTCGTTCGGCGTGACGTGCACGCACGCATGCAGATAGCGCCGGCACTGATCCTGCACCGCTGCCACGACGCCGGGCGGCGCGATGGCCGACGTTCAGGCAGCCGAGACCGCCGGCGAAATCGAGCAGGCGATTCCCGTCCACGTCCGTGACCACGGCGCCCTCACCCGCAGCGATGAAGACCGGCGTCATCTGCGCCGGCCCTTGGGGAACGCTCGCGTGCCGACGCGCCATCCAGCCGAGCGACTCCGGGCCTGGAACGGACGTGCGGAGGCGAATGGAGGGCGAGTCGTTCATGATCGTCGACGAAGCCACAGGCCCGCGGATTTCAACATAACAAATGTAAGGTTGTCAACAACGAGGCGGTTCTTCGGTCAATCGCAGCGCACGACCTTGTCTCGCGCGTGGCCGGCGTAGGACACGATCTTCCAGCCTTCCTTCGTCTTCCCGAACCAGTACGACACGCCGCCGACCGACATCACACTGCCGTCGGTCTTATAGCGCGTGTTGTAGCCGCTCGCGATCGCGGCGTTGCCGCTCAGCACGCACACACTTTCGGTCGTGAACACCGACTTCCCCCAGCCACTCTCCACCAGCTGCTTCAGCGACGCCTCGAAGCGCGCCAGCGCCTGTTCTTTGGTCAGGTCCGGCTGCGGACCGGCGCCGCCGATGACGATCCACGGAATATTGAAGACACTCTCCGGCAAGGCCTTCATGTTCCGCTGCGAGAACAGGCTGTAGTAGTTGTCGACCGCGGCGGTCACTTCCTTCTTGATGGCGACGACCTCGGCAGGCGACGGTCCAGGCTGCTGCGCCGAGACCACGGCAGACGCGCCGATGCAGAACACCACTCCGGCGACCGACATCCGATGGAAAAGCACGAACAGCTTCATGAATTGACTCCCGGCAGCCACGAGGCCACACATCGTCAGCACGGACACGTGCCGCGTGATTCGCACACTACCATTGGAGGCGAACACCGAAACGTGCGTCGCGCTCGCGACAGCGGCGGGAGTTGCGCTCGGTGACCACGTCCTGAGCGGCGGACGCGTGGCGTTCCCGTTCCCGCCCACGCCCATCCAGCCGATTCCGTTTCACGGCCTCAAGCGCCTCTACGCGGCGGCCGTCGTCGCCTACTACCGATTGCGTGACGCCCTGTGAGCCCAAGGACCGTGGATCTCAGCCGTGGCCCAGTCGCCGCCCTTCGCGCTCGAGGAGCGTTCGCATCCACTCGCAATTGCGCTGCAGCCGTTCTTCGTGTGAAACGAGGGGACAGCTCGCGCAGAGATCTCCTTGGGGCAGGAGATAGTAGCGACAGCAGCTCGCGCGCCGCTGGTAGAGGTGCACCGCGCCGTCGAGCGCGACCACGTGCATCCGCGGCTGCATCGCCGCCACGATGTCGCCGCCGCGGAAGAACGATTCGATGATCGGCAGCGTGGGGCGCTGATCGTGGCGGTCCTCGCACAAGCCGGTGAAATGCGCGGCCCACGACGAGGTCAACAGGCCCCACGTTCCCCTGCGCGCGAACCCGGACCAGTCGTACAACGCGTCGACCACGGGCGTGGCCTGCGCCACGAGCACGTGGCGAAGCACGTCCAGCAACGCGGCCACATCCGGTACCGTCGTCATCGTGGGATGCCCCGCGCGCGCATCGTCCACGGTGACGCAGCCACGAGGCTCG
>DAINCF010000586.1:0-4020 GCA_036732565.1 Vicinamibacterales bacterium | reverse complement strand
CCGCCGGCGCCCGAGCGCACCCGTCGTCCAGCGGACCCGAATGCGCCGGCGCGCGTCAACAACGGTCTCACCGGCGACCCCCATCCTTCGACCAAAGAGATCGGCAAGGACATGCAGACCATCGGCGTCAGGAACACGGTCGCGCAGATTCGGAAGCTCCTGGCCGAGCAGAGAACGTCGCAGGAGTAGGTGCGGTTCGCGAAACCGCCCCTGCTGGCGGCGCGCGAATTCTTAACGATCGAGGAGCCGCTCGGCAGCCCAGCGCGCGTGCCGGGCGGCGCCGCGATCGCCGTCCAAGAGCGCGGTTGACATCGCGCCGTCCATCAAGACCAGGAGCGCGGTCGATACGCGGTCGGGCGACGTCGCGCCAGCGTCGCGCGCGAGGTCGGCGAGGAACCTGTGCAGCCAGGCGCGGTGCGACCCGATCACCGCCTTGGCTGGATGCGTCGGCTCGATGACTTCGCTCGAGGCCTTGATGAACGGGCAACCTCGAAATTCCGGATCTTCCGCCCATTCCACGAGCAGGTCGAACACGCGCAACAGCTTGGCCCGCGGCGTGAGACGGCTGCTGGCGAGGCGGTCCTCGACCTGCGCACGCCAGGCGGCGCCGCGGCGCTCGAGATAGGCCGCGACGAGATCGTCTTTCGACGCGAAGTGCGCGTAGAGCGACGCCTTGGCGATGTCGGCCTCGTCGATGAGACGCTGGATGCCGACCGCCTGGATGCCCTCCTTGTAGAAGAGCTTGCAGGCCGCGTCCAGGATGCGCTCCCGGACACCCGCCTCGGGCGCGCTCGGGCCGGCCTGTATCCGCCGCTCCTTCCCTGGCATCTCTTGACTATACAGACTGGTCGGTCTAGTATCAAGCCAGTCGAACAGACCGACCGGTCTGTCTGATACCGAAACGTTTGCCAGAGGATCTTCACCATGAACCGCCATCACTTTTCCGGCTCTATCGCATTCGTCACCGGCGCCAACCGCGGGATCGGGCGCGCCCTCGTGCACGCGCTCCTCGAGCGCGGCGCGCCCAAGGTCTACGCCGCCGCCCGGCGTCCTGAAGCGCTGGCCGACCTCGTCGCCGCGTCGCAGGGACGCGTGATTCCCGTTCGCCTGGACATCACGAGACCTGACCACATTCGCGCCGCCGCGACCGTGGCCGCGGATGTCACCCTGCTCGTGAACAACGCCGGCGTGGTCGCGCAGTTCGGCGGCGACTTCACCGAGGCCTCCTGGATTACCGCCGGGCGTGAGGAGTTCGAGGTGAACGTGCTCGGGACGCTGGCGGTGACGCAAGCGTTCGCGCCGATTCTCAAGAGGAACGGCGGCGGGACGGTGGTCAACGTCAGCTCGGTGGCTGGCCTGGCGCCGTTTGGTGTGATCGCCTCTTACAGCGTGTCGAAGGCCGCGGTACACTCGTTGACGCAGGCGACGCGCACGCTGCTCAGGTCGCAGGGGACGTTCGTTGCGGGCGTGTATCCGGGCCCGATCGACACGGACATGTCCAAGCCGTTCGCCGCCGAGAAGACCCAGCCCGAGGTTGCGGCACACGCGATCCTCGATGGCGTCGAAGCCGGCCGTGAAGAGATCTTCCCGGACCCGACGGCGCGGCAGATTGGCGAGTTGTTCCTGCGCGATCCGAAGGCGCTCGAGCTCCAGGTGGCCGGCGCCGCGGTGGCGTAAGGCTGGCTCGGATCTATTTCCCGAACTCGCTGACCGCTTTCCGTTGCTCGGCGCCGACGCGACCGATCTCGATCTTCGCTCGATAGTAGTTCTCTCCGCGCACGCGCGCGCCGGCCAGCCGCCGCAGCATGGCGATCTGGCCGACGTGCGTCAGCGCGTCCGCCACTCCGCCTTGAAAGATGCGCGCGGCCGGTTGATGCAGCGTCGCGTCGGATGCCAAGTACTCGTCAACCGCGGCCAGCGCCGCAAAGAACCGTTCGGAGTCCTCCTGCCAGGTTTTTGGCTTCGAGTTCCGCCAGCGCTCCTCGCCACTGGCCTGCGAGAGCACCCAGTCCAGCAGGTCGTTGATGTGCGCCAGAATTTCACCGGCGGATCGTGATCCTGGTCCCGGCCGGAACCCGCTGAACTCGGACGGCGCGTCGCGAACGGCCTTCGCGCCGCGATAGGCAAGCGTCGCGAGTGCGTGCCTGAGGGAGAGATCCCGTGAGTGCTCGGTGCGTCGCTTGGTCATGACCTACACTGTTTTAGGACAGGCATCGAGGGCCGTTCTTGGCGAAAGTTGCGGTCGCGTTGGATCGTGCGCTGGCACAGCGGTTGGCCGATGGCACCCCGGCCGGTCTGGACACTCGCTCGCTTGCCCAGGGCTCCGGCTGGACAGTCGACGACGTGATCTGCACGTCGGGACCTCGGGACCGATCGTACGAAGAACAGCACCACACCTTCAGGATCGCCCTGGTGGTCGCGGGTACGTTTTACTGTCGCGCGACGACGGGCAGTGCGCTGCTGGCGCCCGGCGCGCTCCTGCTGGGCAACGATGGCCAGTGCTTCGAATGCGGCCACGATCACGCGCAGGGCGATCGGTGCGTGTCGTTTGGCTACGCGCCGGAGTACTTCGAACGACTCGTCACTGACGCCGGACTCCGCTCCGGGCGCCTGGACTTCCGCGTGGTCCGCATCCCACCCGTCCGAGCGCTGGCGCCGCTGGCCGCACGGGCGTGCACTGGCCTTGTCGCGAACGGACCGAACGCGCCTGCGCCCGGATCGTGGGAGGACCTGAGCATCGAGCTGGCCGTGCAGACGCTGCGCCTGACGGGCAACATGACCACATCATCGGGAGATGCTCCATCCCCGCACGTGATGGCGCGTGTGAGCGATCTGCTGCGGCACATCGATCGACGTCCTGAAGGAAATTGGTCGCTGAACGGAATGGCGAACGCCGCCGGTGTCAGCCCGTATCACTTCCTTCGCGCGTTCCGCTGCGGCACGGGCGTCACACCGCACCAGTACGTGCTGCGCGCACGACTCCGCGCGGCGGCGGTGCGCGTGATCGCCGAGCCGGCAAAGATAGTCGAGGTCGCGCTCGACTGCGGATTTGGCGACGTGTCGAACTTCAACCACGCGTTTCGTGCGGAGTTCGGCATGAGTCCACGAGCGTTTCGGCGCTCGCACTCACGATAGCGATTCGCCCGTCTGACGACTACTGGCCCGTGCCACGTCCACGCGTGGGCGGGTTCTTCAGCGTCTTGTACTGAGTGATGCCGGCGTTCACCTTGAACGCGATGCCCATCTTGCCGATGTCGGCCGTGGATTTCATCGGATCGCCGGTCACGCCCGAGTCCTGCGGGCCGCCCCACGGCGTGATGCGATCCTTCCGGATGCCGGCCGGATGGACGTGCAGCATCTGCGAGGTGTCGCTGATGCCCGCATGCGATCCCACCAGCGTGTCGTCGTAGCCAAACGCGGCTTCCATCCAGGCGCGATAGTGCTCGCGTCCTCCTTCGTAGTAGTCGGTGAGGGCATAGACGCGCGCGCCGGCGGCCTTCCACTCTTCGTTCAAGGCCTTGGCCACGTTCGTCATGCCCGCTTGATTGCCGCCGCTGTCACCGATGAAGAGGATGTCGGTGAAGCCATGAGCCTTCAAGCTGCGAGCGGCGGCGTCGAGCAACCGATCGTAGGCCGGCGATGGCAGCGAGATCACACCGGGCCCGGCGCGATCGGGATCGCCTTCGGGCACGTACTGAATGGTCGGTGCGACCAGCGTGTTCCCCAGCTTGCGCGCCATCTGATTGGCCGCGAACGTCACCACGTAATTGTGCTTGCCGAGCACCATGTGGTAGCCGTTCTTCTCGGTGCCGCCGATCGGGATGATCACCGTGGTCTTGCCTGCCTTCAGCGCGTCACGCGTCTCTTCCCACGTCAGCTCGTCGATGAATACGGTGTCCGGTGCGTTGGTCGGCGTCTTGCCGGCGGGCGCGGTCAGCATCGTCGGCTCCACCCCAACGCGCAAAGTCCGCGCGTCGGGGACCCCGGGCTGCGGCGGCCCCGCGGGCGCCGAAGGGGCGT
>DAINCF010000585.1:0-4023 GCA_036732565.1 Vicinamibacterales bacterium | reverse complement strand
CGGGCCGCCCTAAAGGGCGGCCCCTACGAAAACAAGCGGCCGTCCATGTCTTCGTAGCGGCCGTCTGTGTCTTCGTAGCGGCCACGCGGGTCCCGTAGCGGCCGTCTGTGTTCTCGTAGCGGCCGCCCTTTAGGGCGGCCGATCATCACGGAGACCATTGATCGGCTTGCATGATGGTTTGGATCTCGTATTCCGTCGATCCACTGAACGTATAGTCCTCCACCCGCTCTACACATCCGGCCCTAACGGGATTCATAAGAACATAGCGTGCGAGGTGCAGCAGAACATCAGAGCCTCGTAGCACTCGATCGTGAAAGCCTCGCTGCCACAAGGGCGAAGCGTGCTCACGCTGCCATTCAAAGGCCGTAATCGTCTTCCAGCGGTGCACGAGCGTTCGAGGATCTGCATCCAGATGAGTTCCCGCACAGAGTAGATGAACGTGGTCAGGCATCAGGCAGTACGCAGGAAGAGCGAACTTCTCAACCTCCGAGAGTCGCAAGAGATGCGACTCCGCTGAACGCGCAAAGGGGTAGTCGGCAAAACGCACGGACACGATGCCGAGTACAAATTGTCAACAAATAGGCGTAGGGGCCAGTGTAGTCAAAGCCTTTGAGCCGCGCTGGTCCTTGAGGCATTTCCCGATAAGTGCAATTTCGAATCCGTCCGGGCCGCCCTAAAGGGCGGCCCCTACGAAAACGATGCACACGTCGGTGGCCCCTACGAAAACAAGAGGGGCGTCGTGGCCGCCAAATCCGAGGCCTGGGTCTTCATAGCGACCGCCTGGGTCTTCGTAGCGGCCGCCCTTTAGGGCGGCCGGGAGTCCGACTACAATCCCGGGCATGGGATCGGCCCTCGTGTTCTGCTTTGTGTCCTCTTCTTGCACGTCGCACTCCCGACGCCAAATGCGCAATCACCCACGTATCCGGACCCGACGCAGCGCGTTCTGACGCATCGCGAGCAGGCGCCACTGGTCAAGGCGTGGATTCAGAAGCGTTTCGACACCGTGCTGCCGATGCTGATGGCGCGCGAGGGCATCGACATGTGGGTCATCGTGTCGCGCGAGTACAACGACGACCCGGTCTTCCGCTCGATGTCACCGCTCACCACCTACTCGTCGCGCCGGCGGACGATTCTGGTCTTCTTCAACCCTGGCGGCGGCAAGCCGGCCGAGCGATACACCATCGGGCGCTTCGACTACGACAAGCTCTACACGCTGGTGCCGACCGCCAACGACGAGCAGTGGCAGGGTCTCCGCAAGCTCGTCGACGAGAAACAACCAAAGGTCATCGGCATCAACGAATCGGAGCACTGGAATCACGCCGACGGCATCACCGCGAATGAAAAGCGACTGCTGCTCCAGGCATTGGGCACGACCCACGCGGCGAAGGTGAAGTCTGCGGAGCTGCTCGCCGTCGGTTGGCTCGAATCCAAGATGCCCGAGGAGCTGGAAGCCTACCGCCATGTGATGAAGGTGGCGCACATGGTGATTCGCGAGGCGTTCTCGAGCAAGGTCATCACGCCCGGCAAGACGACGAACGAGGACGTCGTCTGGTGGATGCGCCAGCGCGTGGTCGAGATGGGCCTTGGCAAGTGGTTCCAGCCGTCAATCACCGTCTGGCGACAGGGCGGCACGCCGCAGGGCGGCGCCGTGGTCATCCAGCCAGGGGACATGCTGCACACCGACTTCGGCATCGTCTACTTGGGCTTCTCCACCGACACACAGCACAACGCCTACGTGTTGAAGCCGGGCGAGACCGATGCACCGCAAGGCTTGAAGGATGGCTTGAAGGCCGGCAATCGCCTTCAGGACCTGACGATGATGTACGCGCGGCTCGGGCGGACGGGCAATCAGGCGTTGGCCGACATCATCGCGCATGCCAAGAAGGAAGGGCTGACGCCGTCCATCTATTGCCATCCGGTTGGCTATCACGGTCACGCAGCCGGGCCACCCATCGGCATGACGGACTATCAGCAGGGCGTGCCGGTGCGCGGCGACTACGTGTTCCGACCGGATACGTGGCATTCGATCGAGCTGAACGCCACGCACGCCGTGAAGGAGTGGGGCGGACAGGCCGTCCGCTTCGCGCTCGAAGAGGACGCCGCCATCATGCCGGACGGCAAATGGGAGTGGATCGATGGCCGTCAGGAGACGTTTTACCTGATACCCTCGGCCTCATCCATGCGGTAGGGGCGGTTCGCGAACCGCCCCTACTTCGGTACCGTCATCGCCCGGTAGATCGGATAGGTCTCACCCTTGGCGATACCGTCGTTCAGCACCTGCCACGTGATCACGCTGTCGTCGCTCTCCGGCTCGAGGAGATAGAACGCGAGTCGGGACAACGGCTGGGCGGCGGGTACGAAGAACGTGCCCTCGTGTACGGCGAGCTTGGCCGTCTCGTGGCGACCTTTGACGCGCGTTTCGAGCTTGCCCTGGAACGGACGCTCCGCGCGCGTCACATCGTCGATCACGAATCGCTCGATCGTGATCTCGGTCAGCGCCGATACGGTTCGCACGGTGACGCCATGCCATTGCAAGCGATCGAGCACGGGCTTCAGCCGGCCCGACTCGACCAGCGCCTTGGGGAGCAACCATCCTCGAGGCAGTGGCCGACTACGCGTCACCCGGAAGCTGTCGTACTCCGGCATGCGCACGGACACGGCCTTGTCGGCCATGACCAGCATCTCTTTGCCGGACTGTGGATTCAGCTTCGTGTCGACATCGCCGACGAGGATCTCCACGGGGGCCGCTGCCGGCGCGAGCTCGAAATCGACGCCGAGCTCCCCCGTTTGCCACGAGGCCGTCTCGCGATCGGCTTGCGCGGTGAGCGCGAGGATGCGTGTCGCCTCGGCGGCCGACGCCCTCAGCACCTCCTCCACGAACACTTCGGTCACCTTCACGCGGCCCCGAAAGTCCAGGTAGCTGTAGGCCTCCGACAGCACGGCGATGCGGTTACGCAATCCCACGTAGCTGTTGCCGAAGCGCGGACGATGGTCGAACGTGCGCCAGATGGTGTCGCCTGGGCTCGCGGGATCGACCCGTGCGGTCTCCCGCGCCAACCCGCTGGCCGACGCGAAGTTGCCATAGGCATGGGTGCGGAAGCCGTGCTGGCGCTGAACGGCGTCGCGCACCGCGGGCAGCAAGGTTTCCCGTGCGAAGCCAAGAAGACGCGCATCGGTGTTGGGATTGAGAGACGGGGCGTAAGTCAGGTGATAGCCGTGATACGAGCCGTTGGTGGTGTGGAGATCGATCGTCATGTGCGGATCCCAGCGCGTCATCAGCCCGACGAGCGCTCGGGCTTCAGCGGTCTCCAGCTTCATGTAGTCGCGATTGAGATCCAGCCCGTTGGTGTTCTCGCGCGTGCCGACGCCGGCGACTGGACCGTTCTGCGCCGTCCGATTCTGCACGCTCACCTTCTCGTTGCCGTCAGCGTTGTAGATCGGCGCGATGAGCACGACCATCTGCTGCAGCAACGGGCGCAGGTCGCCCGACACGAGCCGGCGGGCCAGGACGATCGAGGCTTCTTTGCCTTCCACCTCTCCGGCGTGAATGTTCGCCATGACGAACACGATCGGCCGATTCAGTTTCCGTGCGGCCTCGGGTGTCTCGACGGCCGGCTCCGACAGCACGAGCAGCGGTAAGGCGCGGCCCTCTTCGGTGGCGCCGAAGCGCTCGGACTTCGCCAGCGGACTGGAGGCCACGAGCCCGCTCACCAGCCGCATCACTTCGTCATATCGCGTGGTTTCGACGTAGTCGGTGATCTCGGCGCGGGTGCGAAGGTCGGGAGACTGAGCGGTCATCGTGACGAGCGTCAATGAGAGGAGGAGAACGATCCTGAGGGTCACGGCCGAATCTTAGCAAATGGTCGAGGTTGTCCGCGCGCAACCCGGCTGCGATAGACTGCGCGTGGCGGCCCGCCGATAGACGGAGCGCCACGCGAGGAGACGACACGATGACCCTGACCCGTAGACAAGCGCTGTCGACGTTGGTGCTGGGAGGCGCGGGCCTCGCCAGCCGGCCGCGCC
>DAINCF010000584.1:0-4026 GCA_036732565.1 Vicinamibacterales bacterium | reverse complement strand
GCCACCGCCGCCGCCCGCCGCGCCGACGCCGTCACCGGCGGACGTCGAAGCGACGCGACGCATGGAGATCGCGCGCACCAAGTTGAACAGCAACCTGCAGGATCAGGCCGTCGGGGATCTTCGCCAGATCGTCAGAGACTTTCCGCAATCGTCGATCGCTCCGGATGCGTCCTACCTGGCGGCCGAAGTGCTGGAGAAGATGGGACGCGTCGAAGACGCGATGGCTGCTCATCTGGAGTTCGTGAACCGCTTCGGCAGCGATTCGCGGCTCGCCGCGTCGAAGTTGCGCCTTGCGGATCTCACCTTGAAGTCGCGTCAGGCGAACAAGGAAACGGCGGCGCTGGACTTGTACGGGCAAATCGTTCGCGACTTCCCGAAGACGCCGTCAGCGCTGCAAGCGTTGCAGAACAAGGCGCGCATCGAAACCGAGCGACGGCTCGTGGCCAAGGATTCGGTGCTCGAGGGCAAGCAGGTCCCAGCGGCGCTGATCACGCTGCGCACGATGACCGAGCAGTTTCCGGAAGCGCCCGCGAGCATGACGGCACTGAACCGGCTCGGGCAGCTCTACATGGACGAGGAAGAGTGGCTGCGCGCCGTGCACGCGCTGACCGACCTGGCCAACCGCTTCCCCATCAACCCGCACGACGCCTGGTTCCGCGTAGGTGAGTTGTACGAACGCCGCCTGAACGATCGCGAGCGCGCACGTGCGGCGTATCTGCAGGTGCCGTCGTCATCGTCACGCTATCGCGACGCCCAGCGAAGAGCGCAGCAAAAGTAGCACACGCGTCAGCACACGGCCGCGCACGTACGTAGCGCAGGCCTTCAGGCCTGCCCCGTCTACGGTGCGCTGATTTCTATCCGGCCGTTGATCACGTCGATCGAGATCACCGGTTCCCCTTTTCCGAGCGTCGCTTCGCCGAATCGCGGGCCCCAGGTATCCTTCATCGTCAGCGGAATGGACGACGTGATCGTCCCGTTGAGCGCGAGCGCGAGGACGCGGGCGTCGGGCGGCCGTTCGGCCAGCGTCAGACGGACATCGCCGTTGAAGGCGCGGAGCCGCAGCAGACCTCCCGGCGTCAGGCGTGCGCCGCGCAGCGTGACGTCCCCGATGCCGGTCTCGAGCCGTACCGTGCCCGAGATGTCGGTGGCTTCGATGGAGCCGCGGCGGATGTCCGCTCCGATGGTGCCGGCGAGTCCTTCGACGCTGATGGTTCCCTCCATCACACGGACGGACTCTACATGAGCCTGCCGCGGCACCCGCAGCGTGACGTCCGTGCGCAGCGTCGCTTCCGTCGTGCCGTCGGTTTGCGTGGCCTGAACACGAACAGCCGGCGTGGCGTCGTCAATCGCGATCGGAATGCGCACGAAGTCGGTCGCGGCGGGCGCATGGCGCACGATCTCGAGCAGCCCATCTGGCCGATCCGAGGCCTCGATCCGGACGTCGCCGATTGTGATGTCGATGGTGATGGTCGACCCGGCAGGCAGCATGAGGACACGGGTCTGCCGATCCGTGGCGGCCGCGGCATCGGGCCCGGAGCCAAGGACCACCGCCGCGCCAAGTGCCAGACAGGGTGCGAGGCGATTCACGAGGTTCGGCAGGATTATACTGACCCCTATCGCGGCCAGCGCCGGGCCGCACCTGTCCGCCGACTTGTCCGCCGAAGCCCGGAGGGCGAAGGTGGAGCACGAAACGCCAAGGCGGAAGTGCGAAGGTGGAGGGGAGAATCCCGTGCGCGCGCTCGTAATCTGGCTGGTCTCCATCACCTTCGCTGCGACGGCCGCCGCGCAGGGCCTGCCGTCCGAGCCTTTCAGTTTCGGCGACGGGCGCCTGATCGTCGGCGCCGACGCGACGGTGACCATCGCGCCGGAGGATACCGGCTACTTCAACTACACCGACTACGAGTACAACGCACTGCGCAACTTTCGGCTTGGCGTCACCACTCAGGTACGCGCCTCCGATCGCTTGCAGTTCCTTGGCGAGTTCCGTCTGGATCATCTCAACAGCGTGCAGGCGTTTGCCTTGTACGCCCGCATCCGCCCGTGGCCAGCGCGACGGTTCGACATCCAGATTGGCCGCGTCCCCCCGACGTTCGGCGCGATGGGTCGCCGTCCCTACGGCGGCGACAACATGCTGATCGGTCAGCCGCTCGCCTATCAGTATCTGACGTCGCTCCGGCCCGACTCCATTCCGACCAACGCCGACGATCTGATCATCATGCGCGGTCGCGGCTGGCTGACGGCCTACTCCAGCGGCAACCCGACACCCGAACCTGGCGTACCGCTGGTCAACGCCTTCCGCTTGGACACAGGCGTTCAGGTACACGGCAAGTGGAGCATCGTCGACTGGACGGGCTCGGTGACATCGGGCACGCTCGCGAACCCGCGAGTCGACGATGACAACGAGGGGAAGCAGCTCGCGGGCCGAGTCGTCGTGCGGCCGCTGCCAGCGCTCGGTCTCGGCGTGTCGGCCGCCCGCGGCGCGTTCCTCAGCCGCTCGGTCGCCCCCACGCTGCCCCAAGGCTTCTCCCTCGAGGATGGCGTGCAGCGCGCCTGGGGCGCCGATGCGGAGTACTCGGTCGGTCGATTCCTGGCGCGCACCGAGACCATCTGGTCCCGATGGACGATGCCGGCGATCGCCGCGCCGTTCGTCGATCGTCCGCTCGACGCGGTCGCCCTGCTGGTCGAGGGCCGCTATCGCCTGCTGCCCGGCGTGCATGCGGCCGTTCGGGCGGAGCGTCTCGATTTCAATCGCGTCACCGGATCGACGCGCACCGCCGAGTGGGACGCACCGGTGCAGCGCCTGGAGGTCGGCGGTGGCTGGTCGATCTGGAGGAACTTGACGGTCAAGGCGTCGTGGCAGCACAACCGTCGCGACGGCGGCCGCGTGCGACGCCTCAACCTGGGCGCGATGCAAATTTCTTACTGGTTCTAGATGAGGCCGACACTCGCCGCGTTCGTCATCGTCATCGCCTTGGGCCTGCCGCTCGTGGACCGCGCCTGGGCATGGTCCGCCGTCTTCACCCGCTCGTTCGCCGACCTCGAGCAGACGCGCGGGTCGATTCGCGGGCGTATGGACATCGGCCGACGGACGCGCACGCCCGAGCGACGGCCCGAGGTCTCGGACGTCGGCGCCGCGGTGCCGATCGGCAGGCCCGACCTTCGTCGCGGCGTCGTCTATCTCGAGACCGCCCCGGCGGCGGCCCTCGAAGAGCGCGACACGTCGCGCGCCACGCTCGATCAGCGCAACGAGACGTTCGTACCGCATGTGTTGGCCGTCAGCGTCGGCACCATCGTTGATTTTCCGAATAGCGATCGCACGTATCACAACGTGTTTTCACTGTCGAAGGCGAAGCGTTTCGATCTCGGACGCTACGCAGCCGGGCGATCGCGGCCCGTGCAATTCGATCGCCCAGGTGTGGTGCGGGTGTTCTGCGACATCCACTCGCACATGAGCGCGTTCGTGCTGGTGTTCAACCATCCGTTCTATGACGTCGCGGACGAAGATGGCCGCTTCCGCATCGACAACGTGCCGGCGGGCACCTACAACGTGATCGCGTGGTACGAGGGCGAGGCGCGCGCCAATCGGGCGATCGCGGTCCCTGCCGGCGCCATCGTCGATCTCGACTTCGTGGTGCCGTGATGCGCGCGCTCGGATCGCTGCAGAACCGCATCTTCCTGGCCAGCGCGCTCCTGGCCACCTTGTCGATTGGCGCCGCCCTCTACTTCGTGAGCGGCCGCCTGACCAGCGAGCTCGAGTTGCAGTTGCAGCGCGACCTCAACGAGGCCGGGAGCCTCGTCGATCAGCAGCGCGCGTCGCTCTTCGAATCGTTCACGCGCAGCGCGCGGCTGATCGCCGACCTGCCACGGTTCAAGGCCGTCGTCGACCTCGGCGATTCGTCGACCGCCGATCCCGTCGCGCGCGAGTACCGCGGTCAAGCCGGCGCGGATCTCTTCGTGGTCACGGATCGCAAGGGCGAGACGCTCGCCGCCGCCGGCGGACCGGAGATCGATGCGAGCGGTACCCAG
>DAINCF010000583.1:0-4029 GCA_036732565.1 Vicinamibacterales bacterium | reverse complement strand
GTGGCCGAGTCGACCAGCACCGTGCTCATCACCGGCGAGACCGGCACCGGCAAAGAGCTGGTGGCGCGCGCCATTCACGCCCGCAGCGCGCAGCGTGACATGCCGCTGATCAAGGTGAACTGCGCGGCGATCCCCGAAACGCTGCTCGAGTCCGAGCTCTTCGGCCACGTGCGCGGCGCGTTCACCGGCGCGGTGTTCACGAAGAAGGGGCGCTTCGCGCTGGCCGACGGCGGCACCATCTTCCTCGACGAGATCGGCACGATGAGCGTGGCGGTGCAGGCCAAGCTGTTGCGCGTGATCCAGGATCGCGAGTTCGAGCCGCTAGGCTCTGAGCGCACGCAGAAGATCTCGGTGCGGGTGATCGCAGCCACCAATCGCGACTTGCGGCACATGGTCAGCGAGGGGAAATTCCTCGAGGATCTGTTCTATCGCCTGAACGTCATCCCGATCGCGATGCCGGCGCTCCGCGAGCGACGCGAGGATATCCGCCAGCTCGTCGAGCACTTCCTGCAGCGCTTCGCCCAGCGTGCCGGCAAGCGCATCAGCGAGATCGACGAGACGATCATGGCCGAGCTCGAACGCTACGATTGGCCCGGCAACGTCCGCGAGCTCGAGAACACCATCGAACGCGCCGTCGTCCTCACCACCGGCCCGCGATTCACCAGTCAGAGCGTGTGGATGATGGGCGCCACCTCGGCGCCGTCATCGGGCCTGCCGTCGCTCAAGCTGCATCAGAACCTCGATTGGGCCGAGCGCGAAACGATCCGCCGCGCGCTCGACCAGTCCTCGGGCGTGAAGAAGGATGCGGCGGAACTGATGGGCATCAGCCAGCGCGCCTTGAGCCACTACCTGCAGAAGCATCGGCTCGACAACTAAACGAGGTCGGGAGTCGACGGTCGGCAGTCGGCAGTCCCCAGCGCTTAAACCACTTCGGACTCGTGCTGCCGACTGCCGACTGCCGATTACGGTGAGCGTAAGTCCTTACTCCGTCCGTAACCACCTCGAGCGGAGCGTATCGCGATATCTGGCCTGATTTCTTCTGTCGGCCCGACTCCACACCCGGCACTCCGCTTGCCTCCAGGAAAGAGGAATCTCGGACATGCGCATTCACAGAGCTTTGGTTGCGGCGGCCGTGGCGGGGACGGCGCTCCTGTCGGAGGGCACGGGTGTGTCATCCACCAGACAGGACCCCGCCACGGTTTCCGCGCCTCGCACCATCGAGGTCGTGGCGCGGAAGTACGGGTTCGAGCCGGATCGCATCGAGGTCACCGAAGGTGATCGCGTCCGGCTCGTCGTGCGCTCGGCGGACAGCGTGCACGGGTTGCAGATCAAGCGCTTCGGCGTCAACAAGCTGGTGCCGCGCGGCGGTGAGCCGGTGACCATCGACTTCACCGCGTCGCGCGCCGGCACGTTCGAAGTTCTGTGTTCGGAGTACTGCGGTGACAAGCACGAAAGCATGAAGGGCACGCTGGTCGTGCTCGCGAAGCCCAAGAACCACAACTGAATATCTCCCCTTCGTTCAGAGGGAGCTCGAGGACGATGCGCCGATCAACATTCCTCTCTGCCTTACTGCTGGCCGCTGTGACCTATGGCTGTGACGAGAAACTGAGCGACGTGACCGGCCCAACGCCCGATCTCGAGCCCACGTTCGCCAGCGTTCAGCAGCAGATCTTCAACACGCAGGACGGCTCGGGCCGCCAGAATTGCATCGTCTGCCACACCGATCAGGGGCGGACGCCCGCAAGCGGGCTGAACCTGCGCGAGGGAGCGTCGTACAACGCGCTGGTCGGGGTCTCGGCCCGCGGCAAAGCCGGCGCGGTCCTCGTCGTTCCGGGAGATCCCGAGAACAGTTACATCGTGCAGAAGCTCGAAGGCGCGCAGGGCATTGTCGGCGAACGGATGCCGCGCACGGGTGGCCCTTACCTCACGTCCGGCCAGATGCTGGTCCTGCGTCGATGGATTCAGCTCGGCGCCCGGAACGATTGAAGCCCAGGAGACCATCATGAAACGCCTTACGACTGCTGCCATCATTGCCCTGTACACGGCGCTGGGCGCTCCGTCGACGTTCGCGCAGACCTCGTCTCCTCAACAGCAAGCGCAGAACAGCGCGACCACCGCCCAGGCTTCGGAAGACGATCCGGACATGGACGTCAACCTCGCGCAGCCCGACTTCACGCTCGCGACGCTGCCGACGACGTTGCGACTGCCGCGGTTCAAGAGCGCCTTCCGCGTGACGCACCGGTTCGGACGTCCACTGGGCGATGGGGACTTCGGCAATCTGCTCGAGGACTTCTTCGGCTTCGACTCGGGCGCGCAGATCGGACTGGAGTTCCGCTTCGGCCTGATGCGCGGCACGCAGGGGGTCATCAATCGCACCTCGAACCGCGACATTCAGTTCCTGGTGCAGCACGATCTGTTGAATCAGCGCCAGGGCGGCGCGCCGCTCGGCATCGCGATCATCGGGATCGCCGAAGGCACCAACAACTTCCGCGACAGCTATTCGCCGGGCGTCGGCGCCATCATCTCGCGCGAGCTCGGTGACCATGGCGCGCTCTATTTCGAGCCCGTGTGGATCAACAACACCAACCCGTTGCCGGAGGAGCTGGTCGACGACAACGACACCTTCCTGCTCGGCCTCGGTGCGCGCCTCCGCGTCCGGCCGTCGATGTATGTATTCATCGAAGCCACGCCGCGAGTAGGGGGCTTCGACCCGGACACCAATCAGGTGAGCTTTGGCCTCGAAAAGCGGGCCGGCGGACATACGTTCCAGATCAACTTCTCGAACGGCATCGGCACGACGTTCGCGCAGGTCGCGCGTGGCGGGTCGAGCAACGACGATTGGTACATCGGGTTCAACATCTCGCGCAAGTTCTTTTGAGGCCGTAGGTGTAGGGGCGGTTCGCGAACCGCCCCTACGAGTCGCACGTTGGTGCTCCGGAGCGCCCCCGGGGTTATCCCCAACTTCTGGAGGGCACCATGGCTAAGCACGACTCCGTTCGGCGTAAGTTCGTCTGGACGTTTCTCATCACTGCCGCCGCGGCCTGCGGCGGCAGTAGCGGAGGCGGGGGGAGCCCGACCAACCCCTCGCCGACAACCGGCGGTCCCGCCGCGACGATCACCATCACCGACAACGGCGTCTCACCCGAGGTCATCGACATCTCATCCGGGCAGCGCGTCGAGTTCGTCAACACCGGCTCGCGTATGCGCCAGATCTTCTCGACGCCTCACGGCCTGCACACCGATTGCCCGCCGCTCAACGACGTCGGAGAGTTGACTGCGGGCCAGCGAAAGATGACCGGCGCGTTGAACACCACGCGCCAGTGCGGGTTTCACGACCACATGGACCCCTCGAACAACGCGTTTCGCGGCACGATTCGCGTCGGCACGACGTCCGGTCCAGTCCCTGAGTACTAGGGAGCGAAGAACGCGAGAGACGCACTCTCGGGAAATTGTGCATGGTGGGCGCCGCGCTGGCGCTCACCGTTCAGTAGAATTCAACCCTCGGGCATCCCCGAAGGTCGAATCTGTGTCGGAGACGAGATGAACAGACGTAACGTCGGCAAGATGTGGGCGGTGGCAGTGGTCCTGGTGGCGGCTGGTGCGTGCGGGGGTGGGTCCGATGACCCGACGCCGACGAGTCCGACCCCGTCCACCGGAGGCACGACCATTACGATTCAGCAGAACGGTGTCATGAGCCCCTCGACGCTGACGGTGAGCCAAGGCACTCGCGTCACCTTCGTCAACAGCGATTCGATCAGGCGAGACATGCACTCGGATCCCCACCCCAGCCATGGGGATTGCCCGGAGATCGATCAGGTGGGCGAGGTCTCGCCTGGCCAGTCGAAGCAGACGGGGAATCTCAACACCGTTCGAACCTGCGGGTATCACGACCACAACGATCCCACCAAGCGCGGGACGATCAGAATCCAGTAGCGTAGGGGCAGGCCTGAAGGCCTGCGCGCCGCACTGTTCCGATCGCCCGTCGTGCGCGTACGTAGCGCAGGCCTTCAGGCCTGCCCTCAATACTCG
>DAINCF010000582.1:0-4032 GCA_036732565.1 Vicinamibacterales bacterium | reverse complement strand
GCGCCGTTGGCGCATCGGCCGCTCGCGCAACCAGGAGGTCGCCGCGCCCGATGCCGGTGGATGCCAGCAGATCGCGCGTCTGCTCGAAGCGCTGCCACAGCTCGTCGGCCGTCCACGTACGACTTTGGGCGGGGAGATGAACAAGCGGTCGAGTCGGACGATCGCGACGGACGCGCGCGAAAAATTCGACGAGTTCGCTCATCTAATGGGGTGTACCGTCGAAGTCACAACCGGCCGTTCCGTAGGAACGGCCGGGAACTGCTCCCCGAGCTCTCGGTCGATGGTAGCAATTCAGTTGATACGCTCCACGAGTAACAGAATTGCCCGCATCAGCCGAGGAGCACATCCCACTAGACCGGGCGCCGGCAGAGAGGCCCATCAAGGCGCTTGAGTATACTACCGGCGTGTTGGGTTCCCTCGACTGGCTCCCGCACCGGCCACCGATGCGCCTCGTGGAGCAGATCGTCGAGCTGGTGCCCGGATCCGAGGCGCGCTGCCTGCGCCGCACTTCTCCGTCGGACTGGTACTTCCAAGGTCATTTTCCAGGGCACGCAGTCGTACCGGCGGTGGTGCTGGTCGAGCTCGTGGCGCAAACCGGCGGGCTGGCGGCTGGCGCTGAGTCGTCGATCAGCACGGGCGCAGCCGTGCAGCTGCGGGTGGCGGCGCTTGGTCCGTTCAAGTTTCCGTCCGCGGCGGGCCCTGACATGGATCTCGAGGCACGCGCGCGCGTGGTCGGGCGCATGGGCGGACTGGTGAAGGTCGAAGGCGAAGTCACCGCCGACGGTCGGCTCGTGGCGGCTGGCGCGATCACCCTCGCCGCCGTCGGCTGATCGGTGCGCGATCACGGCTCCCGCCTCCCCGGATCGGACCCGCACGGAAAGCTCGGCCCCATCCGTCGGGCCATCTACCGCATGCGCACCGAGGGCGAAGGCCGAGAGGCGGCGGCGATCGGCACGGGCATCTTCATCGGTTGCTCACCCTTCTTCGGCCTCCACCTCCTCATCGTCTACCTCGTCGGCGCGCTCTTCCGTCTCAATCGCTTGAAGATGTACATCGCGGCCAACGTGTCGAACCCATTGTCAGCGCCGTTGATCATCCTCGCGGAGCTGCAGACCGGCGCCTGGCTGCGGCGACAGGAGCTGCATGCGCTGAGCCTCGACACCGTTCGCGGAATGGATCCCTGGACGTTCGGGTTGGACATCCTGGTCGGCAGCGTTGTAGTAGGCGCGGTGCTCGGCGTCGGCGGCTGGGTGGCAACCCGGGCAACCGAAGTCGAGAGCGTCGCGGATCCCGACTTCGACGCCATCGTCCGGGCGGCGGCCGATCGCTATCTGACGGCGAGCATGACGGCGTGGGAGTTCGCGCGCGGCAAGCTGCGCGGCGATCCGATCTACCGGGCGGCCGTGTGCGACGGATTACTGTCGGATGGGCAGGCGCTCATCGACGTGGGCTGCGGCACCGGGTTGATGCTGGCGTTGCTCGACGAGAGCGCGCGGGTGGCGCGCGAAGGGCGGTGGTCACCGGCTCGCCAACCGCCGCCTCGCTTCGATCGCCTCATCGGCATCGAGCTGCGCGTGCGCGTGGCGGCGACCGCCGCACGCATCCTCGACGGCGCCGCTACCATCATCGCGGAAGACGTCCGGACCGCGGACCTGCCGCCAGCCTCGGCGATCCTCGCCTTCGACGTCCTGCACATGGTGCCGAAGGCGGATCAAGAGGCGATCGTGGCACGTCTCGCCGCTACCCTGGAGCCGGGCGGCGTCCTGCTCTTGCGCGAAGCGGACGCGGGCGGCGGCTGGCGCTTCGCGTTCGTGCGCCTGGGGAACACGCTGAAAGCGATCGTGACCCTCAACTGGCGTCAGCGCTTCCACTTCCGCACCGCCGTGGAGTGGGGACAGCTGCTCGAGTCTCACGGATTGAGGGTCGGTGTGCAGCCGATGGGCGAAGGAACACCGTTCGCGAACGTGCTGCTCCAGGCCTCGCGGCCCCTGGCCGCTCGGTAGGCGCGCTCACTGCCCTAAGAGCACGTTGCGAAATGGTACGTAGCGCAGGCCTTCAGGCCTGCCTCAGCGATGAGAGCCGGCCTACCGACGTGTGTGGCAGGCCTGAAGGCCTGCGCTACGTACGGTATCGGTAATTTCACAACGCGCTCAAGGCCTTCGGCGAGCGAAGCGAGCCGTCTTCCGAGCCACGCAGTGGCGAGGCTGAAACTAACGCTCCTGCGTCCATTCGCCGATCGTCACGAACTGGCGCGCGATCTCTCCGTTGGCATCGAAGGCGACGCCAAACCAGAGCCCACAGGCAATCGGAATGTCCGCCGGTCGCGTAGGTGAGCCGACGGCTGGGCGCAATGCGCCCGGCGCGCCAGTGGCCCAGCAATACTGAAGATCGGACCACAGAATCTCAGCAGCCGCCACGGACCCTGTAGCGACGGCGATGGGGTATTCGTGCGCGGCGAGGAAGTTCTGCACCACGCGAGCAGTCAGTGACACGGCTTGAGGGCCTGACTCGGTCGCGAGCGGGAGATCGAGGTCGCGCGAAATGCTCGAGTGCGACGTGTCGATGCGCCAGCGCCTGACGCGATCGTCGGTCCGATCGAATGCGATCCAGCGCGAGATCGTGCCCCATTCGGCCTCGAGCACCTGGGCGCGGACGACCTCGCCCTGCGTCGCCGACGCGTACAGGCGTTGCGCCTCCGCTCGCACCATGCCCTTGCCGGCCAGGACCACCAGCACGAGCGCGAAGCACGTCGTGGCCGCATTCACGCGCCGCGCCGGCCACCGCCAGAACACCAGCCCGGCCACCACGATGATCACGACCAGCAATGGCTCGGCCATCGCCACGAGGCCGCCGCGCGTGGCCGCGTCCGAGAATGGCCACAGCAGGCGTACGGTCGCACCCGACGCTACATCGAGGACGACGTGACTGGCCGCGCCAATCCACGCCGCCAGCGCCAGCGAACGCCAATCCCCTCGCGCAAACGCCCACACCACGATCGCGACCAACGCTGCGCACCCGACGGTCCCGACGATCGCATGCGTACCCATCTGATGCACGCGCAAGTACAGATCCCAGCCCACGGGCATCAGCGCCGCATCGAGATCCGGCGACAAGGCCCCCAATACTCCAGCGACCCCCAGACCACGTTGCGATCGATCGCCAATCAGCAGACGACCAACGACCGCGTGTGAGATTGGATCCACGGGTTCAGGCCTTCCGCGAACGCAGTGAGCGGCCCTCCGAGCCACGAAGTGGCGAGGCCTTCGCGCGAGCAGCGCGAACGCGCCTTCTGAGCGCCGAAGGCGCGAAGCCTAGTGTTCCTGCGCATCCCAATACCGATAGAAGTGATACCAAAGCTCTGGGCGCGCGTTGATGCGAGCGGTGAGATCGTCGGCGAACTGCTGCGCGGCGGCCTGGATGTTCGCCTCCCGATCGCCGTGCTTCGGAATGCGGATGACCTCGCCGGTGGAGATCCGCCAGCGCTCGGGACCGGTTCGCTCGATGAAGCAGGGCAAGAGCGGCGCGCCGGTGAGATACGCCATCAGCGCCGGTGTGCGGAGGAACCACGCCGGTCGTCCCAATAACTCGACCCGCACGCGGTCGCGATCGAAGTGTCGATCGACGAGCAGGGCGAGGATGCCATTGTCGGCGAGTGCGCGGCGCACTTTGAGCGCGGTGTCGAACGACTGGCGGACCTCGATCGTCTCGATGCCCAGCCGCTCGCGCATCTCGCGCCGGATGCGGTTCACGACCGGACTGGCTTCGGCCATCGCCACGACGCTGAGCGGATAGTCGAGGGCCCGGACCGCCAGCGCTCCGATTTCCCAGTTGCCGTAGTGCGCCGCCACCATGATGATCCCGCGGCCCTCCGCGCGCAACGCTTCGACGCGCGGCAGCAGCTCCGGCGCAACCTCGAACCTCTCGCGAATGCGCGGCAGCGGCATGGCCAGCGCGCGCAGGAAGTCGATGGTGTCGCGCGCGTAGCTCCGATAGACGTCGAGCGCGCGCCGGCGGCGCCGCGGCGCCGTCTCG
>DAINCF010000581.1:0-4089 GCA_036732565.1 Vicinamibacterales bacterium | reverse complement strand
CGTGCCGACGTAATCTGATCCGCCGGCAGGCCGTTGCTCCGCGCCAGCTGATCGAGGTAAGCGCGCGCGAGCACGAAGGTCTGCGGCCAGAGCAGCTTCTGCTGATCCTGCGTGTTCCAGTACGGCAGTCGCACCGTCTTGGCGGCCGCCAGCTCGTTCTCGCTGATCAGCTCGTTCGGCACCAGATCGTAGATGTCGAGACCGCGCGCAATCTCCGAGCTGACGATCACGCCGTTGTACCAGTAGGCCGACCACGAGCCGGCACTCCTCATGCGGTTGGCGTCCAGGGGACCGCGATCGAAATAGGCGATCTCAAGCGGATGGTCGATGTCCGTCCAGTCGAACACCGACAGGCCGCCCTGATACCACCCTTGCACCATGATGTCGCGGCCGGGAATCGGAATCAGCGATCCGTTGTGGGCCACGCAGTTCTCCAGCGACGATTGCGGCGCCGGGAGCTTGTAGTACGAGCGGAACTCGAGCTTTTTGCTCTCGATGCTGAACAGCGCGTTCGCGCCCCACTCCGGCTTGTCCGTCGTGCGGCAGCGCGGTTGTCCACCGCCACCCCATTCGTCGGTGAACAGCAGCTTGGTGCCGTCGTTGCTGAAGGTCGCCGAGTGCCAGAACGACATGTTCGCGTCGGCGACTTCGTCGATTCGGACCGGGTTGGCGGGATCGCTGATGTCGAGCAGCAGACCGAGCCCGCCGCACGCGCCGGCGGCCAGACCGATGTCCGAATACACCGTGATGTCGTGACACTGGTTCGGGCCGGTGGGCGGACCGCTCGGCGACGGCCGCCGGTCCGGGGGTTTTTCTCCGCGCGCCTCCGCGGCCGCCCTGGCTGCCTCGCGATCCTTCGTATCCGACGCACTGCGCTCCTCATTGGTCGGCGCGACCGGCAGGCCCTGGAAGATGCGCGGCGAGCTGACGATCGCCGCCTGCACGGGCGCGCCCAGCGGCACCTTGATCACTTCGAGGCGGAACCGCGCGGTGTTCGGATCGTCGATGCCGCCGTCTGCGCAACCCGGCACTTCGTCCGCCGAGCGCACGGCCGCGGTCCCCGACACATAGATGTAGACGTTGCCGTCGTCACCGGCCTTGCGGACGACGGTGTGCGTGTGCGAGCCGCGGCACGTCTGCACGGTGGTGACGAGCTTGGGACGACGTTTGTTGGAGATGTCGAAGACGCGGATGCCGCGCACGCGCAGCTTGCTGATCGGCTCGGCGACACCCTCGAAGCCGCAGTCTTCGCGGCTGTTCGTGGCCTCCGACGACATGAAGATCAGATTGCGGTACACCGACACGTCGTTCTGAGAGGCTGGGCACAGATAGGTCTGGACCAGCTCGGGCTTCGACGGGTTGCTGATGTCGTAGATGTCGAAGCCGTTGTAGTTGCCCTGGATGACGAGATTGCCCGAGAAGGCGAGATCGGAATGCGTCGCGCCGAGCGTCTTACCCTTGGGCGGCGTCGTCGAGACCATGCGCATGTTCCACGCGGCCTGGCCCGCGTCCCAGCGTCCAGGTTTGAGGTCGGGCCGCGGATCGGGCGTCGGCGCCGTCCCCGACACGACCGGTTCGACCGGTTTCGGCGGATAGCCAGCTGGTGGCGGAGGCGGTGGCGGTGGTGGCGGTGGCGGTGGCGGCGGTGGAGGCGCAGTCTCGGGTGCGGCCGGCGTTGGCGGATCCTGCTGCGCGTTCACGCGCGCGGACAGGCCGAGCCCGAGAGCGATGGTGAGGCCGGCCACGAGCAGACCCCTGAGCGGCAATTGCGTTCTGCTCATCATTTCGGTACATCCCCCAGCATTTTCTGCATGCGAGCGATCTCGGTCGACTGATCGGCGTACACGTCCGACGCGAACCTGTAGATCACCTCGTCCTGCGCCGCGCCGTACGACTTGAAGAGTTTGTCCACCATGTCGATGGCCCCCTGGTGATGCCGGATCATGCCTTCGAGGAACAGGCGATCGAACTCGGGTCCGCTCGCCTTGTCGAGCGCGGCCATCTGCTCGTCGGACATCATGCCCGGCATCAGCATCTCGTGCTCCACGCCGTTCATCTTCATCTTGTGGCGCGTGGAGGTGGCGTTGGGCACTTTCTGACCCCGGTCGCTCAGCCACTGCTGCATCGTCGCGATCTCGTCGCGTTGCCCGACCACGATCCGTTCGCACAAGATCGCGACGTCTTTGCGGGCACCGTGGGTCGGCGCCCAGCCCGCCATGATGACCGCCTGCGCATGATGCGGAATCATGCCGGCCATGAACTCGACGTCGGCGTCGCTGTACGGAAACTGCCCGAGGCCGGGAGGGGTCTGGTGGACCGTGGAGGGCGTCTGCGACTGGGCGTCAACGCCGGCCGAGAACACCGGGCCCAGAGCGAGACATGCCCAGGCGACCGAGGCACCGATGGGTACGCGCATGGCCCTGATCTCTGACTCGCGTATCGTATACGAGGTCCGGCGTCCGCTCGCAAGAACACGGCGCCGGATTAGAATCCAGGCCGTGAGGCAGGCATGAACCGTCGCGCGATGGTGAACTTCCTGTCGCAGCTCACCAAGAACGAGCAGGCGAGGCTTCTTGAGGAGCTGAACTACATGAACCTCGAGGAGATTCGCGGCTTCTGCTCGGAGCGCGGGATTCCTTACAGGATCGTCGCCGAACACTCGAACGGGAAGGTGAAGGCCACGAAGGACACCGATCGAAAACCGATCGTGCTGGCCCGTGTCCGCCGCTATCTCAGGACAGGCGAGGTTGGTCAGCCCACACGCATCGCCGCGCAGATCGTCCGCGAGGACAATCCGCCAGCGCGGCTGGGACCTCGCGACCGCCTCTACTATCGTTGGTACGCGAAGGAGCTCGAGGGTGTCATGCGATTGCTCCGCCACCTGACCGCCGGCCGGTTCCGGGATGGCGCCGTTGCGCGTGTCCTCGCGATGGAGTTCTGGACGCGCGGAGAAGCGCCCACATTCGAGGAGTTCGCCCGATCGTGGACGAAAGCCAAGGCCGAGCAGCACCGGCTGCTCACGCCGGAGTACGCCTACCTGACCGATGTCCGTCACCAGCGCGCCGATGGCGACTGGAAAGCGTTGCGCACGGCGAAGGCGAAGTCCGCGCGGGAGACGCTTGCGAGAATCGCTCGCGTTCGAACTGCCGACGGCTGATTGTTTCGGTGATGGTGCACGCGCGACTCGAGCTGGCTACGTCATGTCAACCAGTTGCGACTTGCAGCTTGATCGCACGAGAACCAGCGAGACGACAAGCGACCATAGGTCGGACGAGCTCTGTGGGAGTCCATATAACCCGATCTCCGCGCGACGTGTTCCCCTGACGATTCGACAACAGAATGCACGAGAGCACGACGCGCTGCTGGGTGGCGGCGCCCTGATGACCGAAGAGCCTGCTTCACAATGCAGGAGTCAGCGTCAAATCTCGGAATGTTCGCTGTCTGAGCGCAACATGGTTCCTTGTACGCGCACGTCCCTCCACCTCCGAGCACCACGTTCGGGTTGCCTTGCAGCCGAATCTCGACATTCACGCAGTTCTCGCTTCCCGCGGGCGCGTCCGGCGAAACGTTCAGCGTGGTGAACGGCAAGACGCCCGTGTCGGCGAACCCGGCCGGCCACGTGAAGTCGAGGAGTGTCGGTGTCGGCGGGACGTTGCCGGTGGAGGTCGTCTCCTGGAAAGGCTGGATCCTCACCACAATCGGCAGCGTGGGCACGGCCCATGTGGCCCTCGCTCTCAGGGTCACGGGAATCGATCCGCCTGAGGCAGGGATGTTGCCCATCGCCATGTCGATCGTAAACGGCATCCGGATCAACGGAATGTCGCCGAGATTGGTGTTCCCGGCCACCACCACGTTTTGCGCCCGGTAGAGCGTCCCGCGTGGTTGGATCCGAAGCAGGTACGTCCCGGTGGGGAGACTGGTGATCGTGAAGACCCCGGCGCCGTCGATACAATTGGTCACGTATCCTCCGCTACATGTCTCGATCTCGGCGACGAGCTCCGGGCGGGCGCCGGCGACGACACGAAAGACGAAGATCTCCGGGTCCGAGAGCGCGCCGCCGCCAGGCAGCTGTTCGACCAGGCGCCCGGT
>DAINCF010000580.1:0-4127 GCA_036732565.1 Vicinamibacterales bacterium | reverse complement strand
CTGGACCGTCGCGGCCGCGCAGTCGAAGCCGATGGGCGAGGGCAGCTCGCGAGGCATCAACGATGCCTGCACCAGGGAGGCGGTGCGAATCTCCTGTTCCGCTTCCGAGCGCTTACCCAAGCGTGCCCGCACCCGATCCAGGGTCGCCGCCAGCCGCGCGCGCGTGACCGGCTTCACCAGATAGTCGGTCGCGTCGAGCGCGAACGCCTCGAGCGCGTAACGCTCGTATGCGGTGGCGAAGATGATGTAGGGACGCGGCTCCGCAAGGGAGGCCGCGAACGTGGTCCCGTGCGTTTCGGGCATCTCGATGTCGAGAAAGACCACATCGGGGTGGATGGCGTCGATGGCCGCGCGGGCTTCTTCGGCGTGTCCCGCTTCGCCGATCACCTGGACGTCGCCGGCTTCGCCGAGCAATTGCCGGAGTCGCTGCCGGGCCGGCGGTTCATCGTCAACGAGCAACGCTCGAATCATGCGCGCACCTCGGCCATCGGCATCTCGATGCGCGCGACCGTGACGCCGGCTTCGGCATCACGGACGAGCGTCATCGAGGCCCGATCGCCGAAGTGTCCTGCCAGCCGATCCCGCACGCTGCGGAGGCCGAAGCTCTCGCCGTCGGGCCGCCGCATGCGTGAGCGCTCCGCGTCCGGTCCCGGGCCCGTGTCGCGGACCTCGAGCGCGAGACGTCCGTTCGTCACGCGCGCGCCGACGTCCACGTGTCCGGGCCCACGGAGCCGCGAGATGCCATGCTTGACGGCGTTCTCGACGAGCGTCTGCAACAGCATGGACGGGACTTGTGCGCCGGCGGCCGCTCGATCGGCGGTGATCGAGAACGTCAAGCGACGTCCGAAGCGCGCCTGCTCGACATCAAGATAGGCCTGCGCGAACGCGAGCTCTTGATCGAGCGGCGCCCATTCGCTGTCGGATCGGCGGAGCGTGTAGCGAAACACCTCCGCGAGCTGCTCGACGGCGGCATCGGCGCGCGCGGGGTCGGTGTGGATGAGCGAGGCGATGGCGTTGAGCGCGTTGAACAGGAAATGGGGATTGATTTGCGCGCGCAGGGCCTTGAGCTCGGAGCGGCTCGACTGCAGCCGGAGCTCCTGCGCAATCTGCTCCTGTTCGAGTCGGCGATGCTGCAGGCGGATGTTCTCCAGCATGAAACCGAAGACGCTGCCGAGCGAGCGCAGCAGCATCAGGTCTTCGCTCAACAGCGGCCGCCCGCCTTGATGGCGCAGCACCGCCATACGCACGGGCGTGCCGGACACCGGGCTCGCGGACACGATTTCCGCTTCGACCGCCGCCGGATCGATGGTCGCGCCTGGGTCGAGGAGCACCTGAACCGGTGTGTTGAAGATCTCGCTCAGTCGGACTTCGGTGGCCTCCACGAGCGAGCGCTCGTCGGTGGCCGGCTGCATGGCGGCCAGCACGTGCTTGACCGCTTCAACGGGCGTGAACTCCCGGCCGAACCAGATGCGATCCATCCAACGCGCCAGCCGCCAATAGATCCAGGGCATCATCATCGCGACGGGCACGAGCGCGGCCGCGGCAATCCACGGGCGCGTGGCTCCCGCCGGCAGCCGATCCATCCACGGCAACACCAGCACAAAGACCAGCCCCATCAGCGCGATCGTCACGATCAGCATGACGCCGCGCTTGATCACCATGTCGTAGAACTCGAAGCGGTTCTCGAAGTACACCGAGACGATGAGGAACACCAGCGGGGAAGCGCGAAGAATGCGATTCAGGATGCCGACGATGAGCTCGCGCTCGCCCAGGAAGGCCGGCGCGAGAATCAGGGTTCCCAGGACGATGAAGAGGCCAATCATCACGTTGCGCAGCCGGAGCTGTTTGGTCGTCTCTGCTCCGGTGCTCCGCCTGAGCATCAGGATGGTGTTGTAGATGCTCGCGAGGACGAAGAGGCCGCCGATGACGAGGCTGAGGGTGAGGCGCATGCGGTCGGGACGCGGCACCCAGTTGGCGATCACGGCCAGCACCCAGAGACCGGCGAGCGGGCTCAGCGCGTACATGGCGAGCAGGCCGGCGCGCGCCAGAGGTCCCGCCGGCGAGACGTCGCGACACTTCGTCTCGAGATACACGCTGTGCATGATCAGCGGTGGGAACGCAAAGACCAGTACGAGGATTCCGGCTTCGACCCACCCGTCCTCTTCGACGCCCGCCAACTGCCGGTATTCGGCCAGACCGCTCAGGATGAACCAGACCGTGCTCACCGCGAAGAGCGCGAAGCTCGCCAGATCGAGCTTGGCGTGACCGTCCTTGGCGTAGTTGCGATACGGCGCCCAGACGGGGCTGGCCTGGCGTAGCCACAGCACGACGGCGGACCCGTAGGCGAAGGCGCCGAAGACGCAGACGAAGAAGGAAATCAGCTGAACGGTAACCATCGCCCCACTAGACGTCCTGCTGAAGAATACGTCCGGCCGGCCGTCGTGGGTCGAGGTCCAGGATCGAGCGGCCGGAAGGCTCGTTCGAGCGGCCGCTGCCGACCATATGCTACTGAGGTGGCGTTGCTGACACGCTTTGCCCCGGCTCCAACTGGCGCCCTCCATCTCGGGCACGTCGCCAACGCGATCTTCGTCTGGGGCATCGCCCGCGCGCGAGGCGGGCGGGTGCTGCTGCGCATCGAGGATCACGACCGGCAGCGCACGCGGCCCGAGCTCGAGCGGGCCCTGCTCGACGATCTCGACTGGCTTGGCTTCGAGGCGGACGTCTATCCCACCGCGGCCTACCGTCGGGGGGCCTGCGAAGCGCGGCAGCGCGAGCGTGACCCGATCTACCGCGCGGCGGTGCGCACGCTCGCCGATCGCGGCCTGGTCTACGGTTGCAGGTGCTCGAGACGAGAGATCGAAGAGGCGATCGGCCGCTCTGAAGACGGATCGACATTGGAGCAGCCCTTCGACGAGCTGCGCTATCCGGGCACGTGTCGCGATCGCGCGCTGCCGTTGAGTGACGAGGTCGGTTGGCGGCTGCGCGTGGAGCCGGGCCTCGAGTACTTCGTCGACGGGTTGCAGGGTCCGCAGGAACAGGAGCCAGCCAAGCAGTGTGGGGACTTCTTGCTGCGCGATCGCTTGGGAAACTGGACCTATCAGCTGGCGGTTGTCGTCGACGATTGGCTCCAGGCGATCGATCTCGTCATTCGTGGTACGGATCTCCTCGCGTCGACGGGTCGGCAGCTGCTCCTGGCGCGCCTCCTCGAACGCGCGACGCCGCCCACCTTCATGCATCACGCGCTGGTCATGAAGTCCGCGCAGCAAAAGCTGAGTAAGTCGGACGGTGACACCGGGATCGCCGCACTCCGCGACGCCGGTTGGACCGCGCCGCAGGTGATCGGGCACGCCGCGACCCTCGTTGGCCTTTGGCCCGGAGGGGAGGTGCTCGAGGCATCGCAGGTCCACAGACTCTTCGCGAGTGAATTGGAGCGTGGGGTCCGCCTTTAGGCGGACCTTGGCCGGCTGTCCGCCTCCGCGCGCGAAGCGCGCTACGGCGTGACCTCGCCGAAGCCAGGCGAAGGCGGGAAGCCGGCCCCACGTACGCTGGTGCGCTCGCCTACGGCATCGGCATCACAATGATGCTTCGATTGGCAAAGCTCGAGGAGCCTACCCCCCCGGTGTGCCTGTACTGCGCTGTCATCGTATGACTACCGGCACTCAGGCCGGTGACCAGGAACGTAGCGCTGGCGGTAAGCGCGTGCGTGGCCAGCGAAGCGGTCGTAAAGGCCAGCGAGATCGAGTCTGCAGCAGTGACGTTCCCGCTGCCAAGAGTGGACGTGAAGCTCATAAACGCGGTCTGCCCACCGAGGGGGGTAATCGTCGCAGTGAGCGTCACGAGCACCTGCCCTGACGCCGGAACGGTGACGGTGACGGCCGGCCCACCAGTGAGCGCTCCATACGCGGTCGCGGTCGTGGTCTGAGACGCAGCGACCGTCTGCGCCTGAGTGCCAGAGGTCCCCGCCGGCCCCGTTGCGCCCGTTGCACCTGTGTCGCCAGTCAGACCGGTCGGGCCGGTCGGTCCCGCAGACCCCGTTGATCCGGTGGGCCCCGTTGCGCCATCCGCGCCAGCCGCACCTGTGGCTCCGGTCGCACCCGTCGCCCCTGCGGCGCCATCCGCGCCCGCCG
>DAINCF010000579.1:0-4129 GCA_036732565.1 Vicinamibacterales bacterium | reverse complement strand
CCTCGCGCAGGTCGCCGGCCGGCTCGCCGACAGCGCTGCGGCACACGGCGCCGTCTGCGAAGCCAGTGTGTGCCGTAATCCCGCGCTCACGAACATGGTCGCTGAATCGCTGGCCAAGGTCCCGGGTGGCGCAGCGCTCGCCGCGAAATACCGAAGCGCGATCGAACAAGCCACGGTTGGCTCGTCGAGCGACGTGCGTCAGACCGCCGCCGCGACGGTCGCCGGTCCCGCGCCAGGCTCGGCGCCAGCGGTGGCCGCCGCGCCTCCGGCCCCTGTCATCACCGGCCGGGCACTCGAAGACGTCGCGGCAGCGTCGAACGCGTCCACTCCGGCATCACCACAATCGCGCCACTGGTGGGGCCTCGGCTCGATCGCCCTGGCGTTGTTGGCCTACGGCTGGACACGCGCTTCAGCGTGACGCAGAGGCCACTACTGCCGTCGCGCGTGGTGCCTTGCGTGGGGTCCGCCTTCAGGCGGACCTGAGAGCCGGCTAAAGCCGGCCCCCCACGAGTGTGAAACACGCTCTTAACTGTCTCGGCCATGATGCCCTCTCATTCTCCCAACGATGCCGACTACGATCACATCAGGAGGCGTGACGTGCCAAGGTCGAAGCAGGTGCTCGCTGCAATGCTGGTCAGCGCGATGTCGGTGGTATGCGTGCCGGCGTCGCCTCCTGTGAGCGCGAGTAGTCAGCAGCCGGGTGACTCCGCGCTGGATCGGCAGGTCCGCATCTTCCTCGAGGCACGGAAGGGCACGTGGCGCGACCTCAACGTGCCTCACGTCGACGGTCAAACCCTTCACGATCTGATCGTGCAGCACAAATTCACCCGGGCGTTGGAGATCGGCACGTCCACGGGACACTCCGGCATCTGGATCGCCTGGGCCTTGAGCAAGACCGGTGGCACACTGACGACGCTCGAGATCGACGCGGGGCGACACGCACGCGCGCTCGCGAACTTCAAGGAAGCGGGGATCGATCGCTTCGTCGATGCCCGCCTCGGCGACGCACACGAATTGACGCGAACGCTCGCCGGCCCGTGGGATTTCGTCTTCTCTGACGCCGACAAGGACTGGTACACCAACTACCTGACAGCGGTCTGGCCGAAGATGCTGCCCGGCGGCTGCTTCACGGCGCACAACGTCACGATGAGCGGCATGGACGAGTTCCTCGCCGCCTTGCGCCGACTCCCCGATGCCACGACGACGATCGATCGTGGCAGCAGCTCGGGGCTGTCGATCACCTGCAAGGCGGCCCGCTGAGGACAGCCGGTCTCACAATCGAAACGCGTATTGCAGCTTCACCAAGAGTTGGTTCGAATCCAGCCGCCAGCGATCGAGCAACGACCGCACGTTGTGGTTGTAGACGACGAACAGATCCGCCGCGGGCGTGAAGGTCCACCGCAAGCGGGTGTTCACGCCGATCGAATCGCTGTCGGTGTCGTATTGCACGTAGCTGGCAACGGACAAGTCAGGTGACACGTTCACGCGAATGCGGTTCCCGATCAGTGTTTGCGTGAAGTCGCCCGTGGCCAACCGGCCGACATTGCGTTCGCCGGTGAATTCCATCGTGACCAGCGGCGTGGGGTTCCACGCGCCGGTCCAGATCACTTGATCCAGCTTGCCGTTGTAGAAGTCACCGAACCACCACGTCAGCTGCGAGTACAGCCGACGTTTCTGCGCCGTGCCGACTTCCACGCGGTACCGCATCCAGTGATACGAGCCCGGCGGAATGATTACGCCGTTGGCGATCTCGAACGGCTCGACCAATCGCTCGCCGGTCGGATTGGCGTTGAGCTCGAATCGATCGCCACTGCGAAAGCGCCAGTTCACCGGCGCGACGAACACGCGATAGCTCTCCCAACGGCCCGAGAGGTCGGTCGCCAGCGACGGGATGACCTCGTGAAAGAGTTGTTGAATCGGTCCCGTGGCCAGTCGTGTGCGGTTGTTGATCTGTCCGTTGTAGAGATAGACCGCCCGACGCGGCACGAAGCCGATCGAGGGGTCGAAGTCGCGGCCGATGCGCTTGGCGGTCAACTGAATGTCCCAGAGATCGTTGGGATAGTCCACCTTGAACCCATAGGCCGTGGCATCCTCGCCAAGGTCATCGCGTCCGGTCGCCAATGCCCAGACGCCCACGAGGAAGTTCTTGTCGTTGCGGAAACGTGACGTCGCGAAGGTGAAGTCCGCCCCACCCAGCCAGCTTCCCTGACGCCCGAGTGGATCGCCCACCGAGGCGATGGCGCCCACCCACGATTCACGCAACACGTTCTGCTTGACCCGACCGACCGCCATGAGCGCTTCGTCCGCCACGACGTCGTCCTTGTTGTTGGTGCCGACGATGAGACCGCCGAAGTTCGTATTGGCCGCGCGTCCGTTGATCTTGGCGCCGGCGATGATTGGCACCTCTTGTCCGCTGACCAGGCCGATCCGGCGGCTGAAATACGGCAGCACGTCCTGGTTGAGGCCGAGACCGAACGCGAAGATATCGTCGCCCTCCAGAAAGAACGTGCGCTTCTCGGGAAAGAAGAGCGGAAAGCGCGTGAGGTTCGTCCGCCGGGTGTCGACCTCGGTCTCGGCGAAGTCGGTGTTGGCGGTCACCGACGCGACGATGTTCGCGCTTAGGCGCTGGGTGATGTCCAGGCTCGGCTGAAACTCACCGTCGACAGGCGCGGACGGCGCGGGAATGCCTCCACCGGTGGTGATTGCCGGGCGAATGCTCAACCCGAGGCCGAGGCTGAACTCCGGCAGTCCGGTGATGAGCCCGGCACGGCTCGTCTGCGACACTTGATACTGCCGCGCGGGCGAGGCCCAGCGATCGATTTCCAGCATGCGCTGCAGGCGGCGCTGGACGTTGAAGTGCCACTCGCGCAAGTCCGGGTTGAAGCTTACGGTCTGAATTGGAATCCAGATCTCGGTGCTCCAACCCTCGCCATTGCGACTCGTCGCCGCCTCCCAGATGCCGTCCCAGTCCGGGTTCTCCGTTTCGCCACCCGGGTTGATCAGCGCGTCGTAGCGCGCGCCGCTCGGATTGACGGCGAACACGTATCCCGATCGCCCGTCGAGAAACGGACCCAGCACGACCTTGATGTGATCTTCAGACGTCAGCGTGGCATCGCGCCGAACGCTGAAGCTGACGATGCCTGAAGGATCTGGATCCTCACAGGCGATGCCGACCAGGATGCCTTTCGGCCCCGCCAGGGCGCGCACGATGGTGCGGCCCGTCGGCGCAGCGCCTTCGCTGGGCTCCGCCTGCGCGAACGCATCGCTCGCCTCCGCGGTCGCCCACGCCGGTTCGTCGAGCAGGCCGTCGACGCGCATGTCCTCGGCGAGCACGCCGACTTGCAACGACGGTAACACCTCCTGGGCAGCACTAATCGTCGCGCTCGACCAGCACGCCAGTATCGACAGGACGGTCATCGTTCTCGACGCGAAGATCGTCGTTTTTCTCATCGCCAACACGTAACCGCTCATTCTATACTCTGAAACGAACGTTACATCGACAATCATGACGAAGCGCAGAGCTGAAGCGCCAGCCCATGCCTAGCGAGGTCGATCCCATCGCGCGCGGCGCGTTCGGTCGACTCTGCGCGATGGGGTTCCTGGCGTACTGTAGTTACGCCATCTGTCGCGCCCCGCTCCTGCCGCTCCTGGCCCGGGACCTTGGCGCGGACGCGCCGACGGTGGGCCTCGTCGTGGGCGCGTCGACGCTGACCGGTATCGCGCTGAAGCTCCCGGCGGGTACGTGGTCGGACATCCTGGGTCGACGGCCGTTGCTGCTGGCCGGCGCCGTGATGTTCGCCGCGATGCCGCTCACCTACCTCGGTGTCGCGTCGCTGAGCACGTTGCTCGCGCTGAGGTTCCTGCATGGATCGGCCACGGCCATCTTTGGGCCGGTAGCGTCGGCCAGCCTGTCCGACATCGCGCCGGCAAATCGTCGGGCCACGTGGCTCAGCACTTACTCGACCGTCCAAGGTGCCGGCCAAGCCTTCGCGCCCATCGTCGCCGGATATCTCATCAGCGCTGGACGTTACGATCTGGCCTTTGTGGCGGCGGCACTGCTGGCTGCGAGCACGCCGTTTCTCGCCGCCACCTGGCCGGCAACCGCGGCGCCGCCGGTCCGCGCGGCACG
>DAINCF010000578.1:0-4140 GCA_036732565.1 Vicinamibacterales bacterium | reverse complement strand
GGCCTGCCGGACGGCCGCAGCGCCCGGAACAGGCGCGCGAACAGTCGCGGTGGCGTCGCCGGTGCCGGTCGAGGAGCGTGACCCGCCATCCCTCGATTCTAATGGCGCTTGCCAGGTGCTCTAATCCTCGGTAGCATCGCGCGCGTCAGCGCTTATCTCGTCTGCAAGTGCGCGGAGGTGCGCGATGCCGCCAGTTGTTCGAGACCCGCTCGCTTTCGTCATCGGGATTTTGCTCACCATCACGATGACCCGGTCGCCGGCGGCGGTGTCCTCACAGCCCTCCGGCGCGGGCGACGGCCGTGCCCTGGCGATCGAGGACTACTACCGCGTGCAACTGGTCACCAACCCGCGCATTTCTCCGGACGGGCGATGGGTGGTGTACTTCGTCAGCACGAGAATCGAGGAGGACAACGGCACGCGCGTCGAGTCGTACCTGGTCTCGACGGATGCGTCGATCGCGCCGCGCCGCGTGACGCACTACGGCAAGGACATCACCGACGTCGGCTGGACGCGTGAGGGCCGTCTGCACTACGCGGCCGATCGGCAGATCTGGTCGGTCGATCCCGCGCACCCCGATGCGCCGCCGACGTCCTGGACGCGACCACCGGCTGGCGCGGTGACGAGCGCGGACGGCGCCTGGATCGCGTTCGCGCGCGAACGATCGCCGCAGAATCGCCCCGCAACCTACGCCACCGACTTCGAACGGCGACACGAAGAGCGGTTCAAGGGCGTGATGTTCGACTGGAAGGACTTTCAGCGCGACGGCGCGCCGTTCCCGGCGCCGAATCCGCGGGCGCGTCCCGCGAGCGATCTCGTGGTCCAGCCGTCAGCCGGTGGCGAGCCGCGGGTGCTGGTCGACCAGGACATTCGTCCCGACAACCTGGCGTGGCATCCGCGCGGTCAACTGATCGCGTTCACCGCGGACGATCGATGGCGCGATGAGCTGCGCTACGAGCAGTCCGATCTCTGGACGGTGACGACCGACGGGGTCGTGACGCGGCTGACCGACGATCCGTACGCGTACAGCGACGTCGACTTCTCGCCGGATGGCCGGTATCTGTCGTTCGTCCGCACCTACGGTACCGACTTCGTCATCGAGAAGAAGTTGAACCACGGCGGGCCGCGGGATCTCTACGTCAAGCCGCTCGATGGCGGCGAGCCGATCAATTTGACCGCTGCGTGGGATCTCGAGCCCGGCGACGCGCGATGGTCGCCCGATGGACGGTCCCTGTACTTCCCGGCCGACATCGGCGGCGAGACCCACTTGTTCCGCGCATCGGTCCCCGACGGCAAGGTCGAGCAGGTGACGACCGGCCCTCGGCGGTTGGGCGGGCTGACCATCGATCGCGACTTCACGCGCATCGCGTACACGGTCGGACTCCACGACGGCCCGCCGGAGGTCTACTCCGCGAGCATCGATGGGACTCGTGAACTGCGGCTCACGCACGTGCACGACGCGGTGCGCGGCCAGATTGCCTTGAGTCGTGCCGAACGTCTTCGCTGGCCGAGCGTCGATGGCACGCCGATCGAAGGCTGGTTGATGTTCCCGCACGGCTACGATCCCGGCCGCGGCCCGTACCCGCTGATCGTCGTCAGCCACGGCGGTCCGCACGCGGCCACCGGCTACAGCTTCGATTTCAAGAAGCAGTACTTTGCCGCGAACGGCTACTTCGTGTTCGACACCAACTTCCGCAGCTCGACGGGCTACGGTGAAGCCTTCAAGTGGGCAACCTGGGGCGAGTGGGGCAAGAAGGACGGCGAAGACGTCATCTCCGGTGTCGAGTACGTCTTGAAGCGGTATCCCATCGATCCGCGGCGCGTCGGGCACACCGGGCACTCGTACGGCGGCTTCATGACCAACTGGCTGATCACGCAGTATCCCACCCGGTTTGCCGCCGCCATCACCGGCGCCGGCATCTCGAACTGGATCAGCGACTACGGCACGGCCGACATCTATCGCACCAAGGAGACCGAGTTCTACGGCGTACCGTGGGAGGAAGCGGCGCGCAATCGGATGATCAAGCAGTCGCCGCTGACGTACGCCGGCAACGTCAAGACGCCGACGCTGTTCGTGCATGGCGAGGTCGATCAGCGCGTGCCGTACGAAGAGGGCGAGCAGATGTACTTCGCGCTGAAGCGCCGCGGCGTGCCCGCCAAGATGATCCGGTACGCGGATCAGCCGCATGGCATTGGCGGGCACTGGAACAACGTGCACCGCATGCTGAACGAGCTGAAGTGGTGGACCACCTATCTCGGTCCTTCCGCGCCGAAGGCTCCGACGACGAACCTCGCGCGCTTTGCGCTGGTGAGCAACCAAGCGCCGGAGCCGCCGCAATCGCCGGCCGCGGCGCAGGCGCCCAAGGGACAGATGCCCGATCTCGGACGGCCGACGAAGAACGACGATCAGCTCCCGCTCTTCGACTTCGATACCTACTTCGTCGGTCGTTGGACCTTCCAGTGGGACATGCCCGAAGGTCCGCTCGGCCCGCCCGGACGCGTGGAGGGCACCACGGTCTACAGCAAGAACGGTGACGGATCCTATCAAGGCGTCACAGAAGCCACGAGCCCCGACGGCAAGAAGTTCACGATCAGGGAGGTGATTCGCTATCAGAAAGAAGCGAAGACCCTGACCCGCGACGTGACCGACAGCCGTGGGTACACGTACTCACAGAAGGGCACGATCGGCGGCGATCTCGGTGGCTTCTACAACATCTATTACGAGAGCGAGCCCTTCACGGCCGCTGGCAAGTCCGTGCGTGTCAAGCACGCGCTGCGGCTCAGCTCGCCACTCAACTACCGTGTCGCGACGACGGTGTCGCAGGACAACGGTCCGTTCACGAATTACGGAACGCCCTGGTGGCGAAAGGAACTGTGAGCCATATGCGACGCGCGCTTGCGATCGTGGTGCTGATCGTCGCGGGAGTCTGGGCGCCGGCCGGCGTCCAGGGGCAAGGGGCTGATGGATATCGTCTCGTCGCCGATTGGCCGAAGCTGCCCGCGGGGATGTACTTCGGATTGAAGGAGGCGCCGCCGCCGCCCGCCGAGCGTGAGGCGCAAGCCGCCGCTCGCCGTGCCCGTGGCACCAGCGGCGCACCCGGCGGCGGCGGTGGTGGTGGCGGTCAGCAGACGCAGCCGGGTATTTCGGGCCTCGCCATCGATCAGCAGGATCGCATCTACGCCTTCAATCGCGGGCCGAAGCCGGTCATGGTGTTCGATCGCGACGGCAACCTGGTGCTGAGCGGCGGCGATCAGGAGATCAACGGCAAGACGATCAATCCGTCGTGGCAGCACTCCGGGACGGTCGACTGGGAAGGCAACGTCTACATCATCGAGCGCGACGCGCATCGCATCGTCAAGCTCAGTCCGAAGCTCGATAAATTCCTGCTCCAGCTCGGGACGACCGGCGAACGTGGCAACGACGCGACGCATTTCGATTTGCCATCAGGCATCGCGGTGCTGCGCAGCGGCAACATCATCGTCACCGATGGCTACGGGAACAATCGCGTCGCCATGTTCTCGAAGGACGGTAAGTTCATCAAGCAGGTCGGCAGAGGCGCGGGCGGGCCGGCCGACAAGGGCACCGGCGACGCCGAATGGGTGCTGCCGCACAAGCTGGCGGTGGACGCCGACGAAAACCTCTACATCGTCGACCGCGAGAACCACCGCGTGCAGGTCTTCGATCGCAACCTCACTTATGTACGCCAGTTCGCGAACGAAGGCTGGTACCCCTGGGACATCGGCATCTCGCGGCAAGGCAAGGACGGGTTCGGATACATCGCCGATCACGCGGGCGAGCGCGTGCACAAGATCGCCTTGAAGGACGGCAAGGTCCTCGCGACATGGGGCAAGCAGGGCCTCGGGCCCGGCGAGTTCGACTGGGTCCACGGTGTCGTCGTCGACTCGAAGGGCGCGGTGTACGCCGCCGACACGTACGGGCAGCGCCTGCAGAAGTTCGTCCCGAGCGGGACCACCTCCCAGTAGCGGTCCGGCTAAAGCCGGACCCCACGCCAGTCTGCGGAACGGACCCGACGCCAGTCTGCGGAACGTGCAGGCGTCCGGTCCACGCGAGATCGGCGAACGTGTGCGGGCGTGGGGTCCGTGTGGGCGTGGGGTCCGTGCGGGCGTGGGGTCCGTGCGGGC
>DAINCF010000577.1:0-4210 GCA_036732565.1 Vicinamibacterales bacterium | reverse complement strand
CCACATCTCGACCGAGCTCGATGTGCGCTTGCCCGATTCGGCGTGCGTGTACTGTGGCAACTGCATCGCCGTGTGTCCGACCGGCGCGTTGATGGCCAAACCCGAGTACGAGCTGCGCCAATCCGGCAACTGGCGCCCGGAGGCACAAACGGCAACCGACACGGTCTGTCCGTACTGCGGCGTCGGCTGCACGCTCACGGTGCACGTACAGGACGAGCGCATCATCAAGATCGGCTCACCGATCGAGAACGCCGTCACGCGCGGCAATCTGTGCGTGAAGGGCCGGTTCGGCTTCGAGTACGTGCATACGGATAAGACTTGAAGGCCTGAAGGCTTGGGGGCTTGAGGGCTTGGAGGCTTGGGGCTTGGAGGTTGAAGGCTTGAAGCGGTCGATCTGTATGGACGAGTAGACTTCGGCCGACAACGACATGCGTGCGGTCCGCCTTCAAGCCGGACCGGCAAATGACCCGCGGTGGTCTCTGGAGAGCGCTATGGAACGAGCGATACCGATCCTGCCGGCAGAAGACCTGACGATCGCGAAGACCTTCTACGTTGATGGATTGGGGTTTCGGGTGGCATTCGAGGCGTCCGAGGACGGGCGGACGGGGCTTCTCGGCGTCGAGCGTGGGACGATCCGGCTGACGCTGGATAGCCCGATGAACGGCCACGGTCGAGACGCGTGTGTGTCCCTCGAGGTGAGTGATGCGGACGCCTACTATCGCGAGTGGAGCGCTAAGGTCCAGGTCCTGCGCCCGCCGCGAGACGAAGACTGGGGCGCGCGCACGTTCGACTTGCTCGACCCGTTCGGCAACACCATCTTCGTAATGGGACCGGTCGCGGCCAGTCGCGGCTGACGCTGACGTCATGCAGGCAGATAGTCCCTTGGCCGTATGGTGTTCACCAAACGTCTTCGCGAGGGGATCCGGCGCGGGAGAATCCGATGCAGCGTTCGCATCTGGACGCGTCCCCATGTCAAGGCGGGTGGTCGGTACCGAATGGACGAGGGCCACATCGTCGTAGATTCGATTGCGCCGATAGCGATCACAGAGGTCACCTACGATCTAGCCCGCGAATCGGGGTTCGCGAGCGTGGAGGATTTGTTGCAAGTCGCAAAGCACGGCCCCGGCGACAAGATGTATCTGATTCGGTTCCATTACTTGCCCCCGGGCGCGTGGGACACGGCCGGGCGGATCGGGCCGTCATGAGAGACGGCTCGAGCGGCAATCTCAGCGTGAAGGGGCGCTTTGGCGTTCGCGATGACACAGCGTCCTTTCGAGACGCGTGGTCGCGGGTGGGCCGGGCCTGGACGGCTGGGCGCTTTTGACTTGGTGATCGCGGCTGTCCGCAAACGGACCCGCGCGCTGTACGGACGAGCAGCGGTAGGGGCGGCTCGCGAGCCGCCCCCACACCGATGGCGTCATTGTTCGGCGGCACCGCGGTGTCATTTTCCCGCTGCACCGCCATCTGGCGCCCGCCGATCGACGCCGCCTTCGAGCACGCCGTCCTTGGCGACCACGATCACTTCAGCCACGCCCTGACCGTCGACTTCGTTCAGGGTGTGGCCCATCGCCTGCAACGCCTTGAGGGTATCGGCCGAGAAGCCGAACTTCTCGTAGTTGATGCGATCGGGCAGCCATTGATGATGGATGCGTCCCGCATCGACGGCTTCCTGTGCGTTCATCCCGAAGTCGACGAGGTTGAGGATGGTCATGAGCACGGTGTTGATGATCGTCCGGCCGCCAGGGGAGCCGGTCACCATGAAGAGCTGACCGTCCTTGGCGACGATCGTCGGCGTCATGCTGGAGAGCATGCGCTTGCCGGGCTTGGCGAGATTGGGCTCCGTGCCGATCAGGCCTCGCTCGTCGGTCAAGCCGGGGCCAGCGTTGAAGTCGCCCATCTCGTTGTTCAGCAGGAACCCGCCGCCGGGGACGACGATGCGGGAGCCGTAGCCGTACTCCAGCGTGTAGGTGATCGCCACGGCGTTGCGCTGGGCGTCGACGACGGAGAAGTGCGTGGTCTCCGCGGACTCGGTCGCCCACGTGAACGTCGTCGGCGACGACTTCGAGGCGCGTGAGAGGTTGACGGTCTTGCGCAGGTCGGCGGCGTACGGCTTGGAAATCAGGCGATCGACCGGCATGTCGGACACGAAGTCCGGATCACCGAGGTAGCGCGCGCGCTCGGCAAACGCCCGACGCATCGACTCGGCGATCAGGTGCACGTTCTGCGCGGAGCCATAGCCGTTCGTCTGCAGGTCCCAGCCCTCGAGCATGTTCAGCATCAACTGCACCGAGATGCCGCCCGAGCTGGGGGGCGGCATGCCGATGACCTCGTAGCCGCGATACGTGCCGCGAATCGGCGCCCGGGTCTTGGCTTGATACGCTTTGAGGTCCGCCCGGGTGATGAGGCCGTCGTGCGCCTTCATCTCCTGCTCGATCAGATCGGCGGTTTCGCCTTCGTAGAAGCCGGCTGGTCCCTGTTCCGCGATGCGCGTGAGCGTTCGCGCGAGATCGGGCTGCTTCAGAATCTCGCCGGCGCGGTACGGCTCGCCGTTCTTCGTGAACTGCGCCAGCGATGCCGGGTACTTCGTGAAGTCTGGAATCATGCGCGCCAGCGATCGCGCCAGGCCGATGCTGATCTCGAAGCCATCACGCGCGAGCGCGACGCCCGGCGTCACCAGCTCCTTCCACGGCTTGCTGCCGTGTGCCTTCCACGCGATGTGGAGCCCGGCGACCGTCCCCGGCACGCCGACGCTGCGATGACTGTTGTGATGAAGGTCGAAGTCGTACTTGCCGTCCTTCAACCACATGTCGGGGCCCGATCCGTTCGGCGCCGCCTCACGGAAGTCAACGGTGGTCGGTTCACCGGCCCTGGGCCGGAACACCATGAAGCCGCCGCCGCCGATGTTGCCGGCGGTCGGATGGGTGACCGCGAGCGCGAACGCCGTGGCGACCGCGGCATCGATCGCATTGCCCCCTTGTTCCATCACCTGCCAGCCGACGCGCGACGCGATGTCGCTTTGTGACACCACCATGCCGCGTGTGGCGCGGTAGGGGACCGAGCCGGCATCGATGGCGACCGAGGAAACGGTGACAAGAAGCGCAAGGAAGACGACGCGGCGTGGCGACATGGGTCCTCCGGAGGTCAATGGCTCGAATTCTGCGGGGGGGCCGCCGATGCGGTCGTCTCGGTGGGCGTCGGCGCGTCGATGGCCTTCTGCTTCGTCAACAACAGCGTGATGATGCCGAACAGAAGCTCGTCGAGAAACGGAATCGGATCGGGGACGAAGAGCGAGAGCAGGAACAGCCCGGCAGCGAGCTTGAACAGGAGCGGGCGCTCCAGGCGCGCGAGAAACCGCTCGATGAGACCCTGAGCAGCTGGACTGGCCATATCGGACATTATCGCGCACCACACAAGCCTCGAGACCACAGGCCTCGCGCCGACATCATTTCTTGACGATTGGCGTATCGTCTCTGTTTCCCCACTCCTCCCACGACCCGTAGTAGTTGTGGAGCTTCGTCAGATCGTGACCGATCAGCGCTAGGGTGAAGAGATCGTGCGAGGCGCGCATGCCGACCTGGCAGTAGGTGATGACCTGTGCATCGGCGGCGACGCCGCGGTCGCGATACAGCCGTTGGATATCGGCGGCGGCCTTGAAGGTCTTGAGCGTTGGGTCGAGCGTGTCTTCCCAATACACGGGGACCGACGATTCGATGAAGCCGCCGCGCTTGATGCCACGCAAGTCCTTGCCGTCAATCTCGCCCGCGGTGCGGGCGTCGACGATCTTCGTGCCGGTCGTGTTGATCGCCGCCTTGACGGTGTCGGCCGTTGCGACTTTGACCGTGCCGGGGCGGATCGTGAACGACGCGGGTGTGACGGCCGGCGTTGCCGTGCTGGCCTCCCGTTTCTCGGCGGCCCACTTCACCCAGCCGCCATCCAGCAGGGCAACGTTCGCGTGGCCGAAGTGGTTGAGGATGAACCACAACCGCGTCGCGTAGATGCCGCCGCGGTCGTCATAGACGATGACCCGGGTGGTGTTCGAGACGCCGAGTCGACCCATCAACGCGGCAAACTCGTCAGGCGTGGGCAGAAACGTCGGCGGGCGGTTGGCGATGCGGACGGCGTCATTGTCCAGCAGCACGGCGCCGGGAATATGTCCCTCACCGTAGCCGGTGCGCCGCATGTCGACAATGCGGACAGCAGGGTCGGCAAG
>DAINCF010000576.1:0-4211 GCA_036732565.1 Vicinamibacterales bacterium | reverse complement strand
GTGGGGTCCGCCTTCAGGCGGACCAGGGCCGGCTGAAGCCGGCCCCGACGTACTTTGGAGAGAGTGCGCCGATCAGAACTCGAAGCGGACCGCGATCTGTGCGGTCCGCGGATCGAGCGTGGCGACGATGCGGTTGTAGTTCGTGCCGTTGGTGAGCACGAAATTCGACACCGCGTTCGAATTGGTCGCGTTGAAGACGTCGAACATCAGGCCGATGCGGAAGCGATCGAACCGGAACGTCTTGTCGACGCGGAGATCGAGAATCGGCACGAGATCCGAGTAGTCGTTGTCGAGATCATCGTAGAAGTAGCTCGCCGTGCCCGCGTTCGGCAGCGTCACGGGGATCACGCGCGTGAAGCCGTAGCCGCTCTGCACGCGGTAGTTCACGCCGATGCCGATGTCGTATCTGAAGACATAGCGTCCCGCGAGCCGAGCCTGCCAGTTCGTCGTCTCCTGCCGATTCGGGATCTCGGGACGGACGTTGTGGAAGAAGCCGACGCCGATGGCATCGGTCTGGAGTGGGTCGGCCGTGACGCTGACTTGTGACGTCGAATTCAGATTCGACGGGCCGCCGCGCAGCTCGTCACGCCATTGATAGTCGAAGCTGCTCTGAAGGAAGAGTCCGCCGGGCCACCGCTTGTTGAAGCCGACTTGCAGCGTGTCGTAGTTGTAGTCCGCGTCCGGCCAGTTGGTGAAGACATTCTGGACCTGCCCGCGGAGCTCCGCAGGGATGTCGTAGACGGTGATGGTCTCGCGGCCAATCGTGCGCGCGCCGGTCGGCGTGAAGTCTTGCAGGTCGAAGGTGTGCTGGAACGGCACGGTGAACTGACCGTCACGCAGCACGTTGCGAATACCGGCGATGTCGCGCGCCATCTTGCGGACGTAGGCGATGCGCAGCGACGACTCGCCCCAGAACTGATGTTCGACCGCCGTCGAGAACTCGTCGGCGTACGGCGCCTTGAAATCCTCGTCGATGGTGGTGGAGATTCCGCCGGTCGACGACTGCAGCGTGCCGAGCTCCGGCAGTCCATCGTAGAGGCGATTGCCGTTCAGATCGTTGAACGTGTAGATGCGATAGTTCTCGCCGCCGGGATTGGCGTTGTTCCCGAGGATCGTGGTCAGCTCGTTGTAGAAACGGCCCCAGAACGCCTTGACGACGGTCTTGCCGTCCTGCAGCGCGTAGTTCAAGCCCAGGCGCGGCGCGACGTTGTGCTTCGCCTTGAACGATCGCCCTTCGGTCTCGCGCGTCGGAAAGATGTCGCTCAGGATCGGGGCTCGCTTGCCGGGCTCGTAGTATCCGCGCTGGCGGTCGTAGCGCAGACCGAAGAGGAACGTCATCCGTGTGTTCGGGCTCCAGCGGTCCTGCGCGAACGCCGTGATGATCTGGTTGCGGTTGTCCGGCCCGTTCCACGTGTCGTAGAGATCCTGGCGCAAGCCGACGTCGACGACCTGAATCTCGTTGGCGCGGCCGTTCAGGTCGCGGTAGCGAATCGGACCCGAGTTCCCATTGATCACCGTGCGCTCGATGTCCAGGACGTAGCCGCCGCCGAACTTCAGATCGTGACTGCCTTTGCCCGTCGGCAGGAAGTACGTCGACGTCATCAGGATCTGCGGGCGGAACGGCTTGTTGTCGAACGCGTCCCACCCCGCGCCGGCGTTGGCCTGCGTGCCCGTGTCGAGGCGCGGCGGGTTTTCCGAGGCGTTGACGTTCGGCACCATCGGCCAGTCGAATCCGTGCACGCCGTAGCGCAGATCGCTGAAGAGGCGATTCGACCAGACGCGCTGCCACTGCAGCTTGTAGGTCCAGTACGGGCTGTCCTGCTCGAGCACCGATTCGATCGGAGTTGTCGCGGAGAGGCCGCGCAGCGGCTTGTACTTCCAGCCCCACTGATAGTGCCCGGAGATCGTGTCGCTCTCCGAGAGCTTGTAGGTGAGCTTCGACATGCTCTCGTGGAAGATGCCCAGATCGGTTGCGACCGCCTGCGGCACGCCCGACACGATCTTGTCGATCTTGAAGTAGTTGTAGCTCTGGAAGAACCACAGCTTGTCGCGAAGGATCCGCCCGCCGAGGTCGTCGTGGAGCTCGCGGAACAGCAGGTTCGGGTTGCCCGTGAACCCCCGCGCCGTCGTCTCCTCGTCGACGTTGTCGGAGACCATGCCTTCGGTCTGCAGTGAGAAGTTGTTGAGCGAGTGGAACTCGTTGCCGCCGCTCTTCAGCGTCAAGGCGATCGCCGCGCCCGGGCTGTTGATCTCGACGTCGCCACCGGCGGCGCTCACGGCGATTTCGTCCTGCGACATCGAGTTGGGATAGTTGCCCTCGGACTGAATGCCGTCGATGGTGAACTGGCTCTGGCCGCGGATGCCGAAGCCTTCGTAGTTGATCGCCTGGCTCTTGTGGCTGCCGCCGACGTCGTAGCCCTGCATGCGCACGCCGGGCGACTGCGACAACACCGCCCACATGTCGGTCGCGCTGGGAATGCCGACGAGCTTTTCTTTGTCGAAGGTGGTGCCGACGGCCGTGGTCGTCATATCCACGACGGGGGATTCGCCGGTGACGGTCACCGTTTCCTGAAGCGTCGCCACCTGCAAGCTGGAGTCCACGGTCAGCGTCTGACCGAGCCGCAGCACGATGCCCTCGCGCCGGATGGTCTGGAAGCCCGTCAGCTCGAACGTCAGATCGTAAGTGCCGCCCGGAAGTGACGGAAATCGAAAGCGACCATCGGCCTCCGTAACTGCGGACTGGGTGCCGATGAGCGCGGCCGATCGCGCGGTGACGGTGACGCCGGGGAGCACGCCGCCCTGCGCGTCGGTGATGACACCGGTCAGCCGTGCCTGTTCGATCTGCGCGAACGCCGCGCTACTACAGACGAAAGTGATCGCCGCGAGGATGGCCCAAGGCCCGAGCACGCGATGGCGCTGCATCTCACCACCTCCAAACCCGTGCGTCGAGGCCTCCCGCAGGACGCCGTGCGCCGCCGGGAACAATTCGTGAATACGAGCGGGGATAGTCGGGCGCGGACTGTAGCACAGAGCGGAAGAGGATCGCGGTCAGGAACAAGAAATTACAAGTCCAACCCGGCAGCACGTGGGTGAGGCGTCTCGTGATGCGCGCATGACAACGCGCGATCTTCGGTGACATCGAATGACCCACGCGGGCAATTTCGCTTCGTATAATTCGCCTCAGATCGACTGTGCCCACCTGCGCCGGCTGGGTCCTGCAGCCGTCGTGATGTGTGATGAACGACCAACAGCCGACCCCTCAAGCCGTGTCGCTCGCCGGAGACCACCCCACCGCGCACAGTCCGCGCGGCGGGGACCCCGGAGGCAGGCCAGCCGACGCTGGACGCCGTACCTTCCTCGTCCGCGTCATCGCGGGCATCCACGCCGCCATGGGCGCGACGCTCGCCGTCATCGTCGGTGGCGCCGTGCTCACGCCCAGCTTCAGGCGTCCCGGCGAATCGTGGCTGCACGCGGCGGCCCTGGACGCCGTCCGCGAGAACGAGCCGCTGGCGGTCACGCTGCGCGTGGCCCGGCAGGACGGCTACTCGCAGGTCGTGGATCGGAAGGTGGTCTACCTCGTGCGCCGGGGTAACGAGGTGCGCGCGATGGGATCGACGTGCACGCACCTCGGCTGCCGAACGAGCTACGACCGACCGAACCAACGCATCATCTGCCCGTGCCACGGCGGCGTGTACGACCTGGAAGGCAAGGTCGTCTCGGGCCCGCCGCCTGCGCCACTGCCATCGGTCGCGACGCGCATCGATGGCGATCGCGTGCTCGTCCAGGTGTAGTGGAGCGGATGAGCGAAAGCGTCTCGATGATGAAGGCCGCGGGTACTAGAACATGGTGACGTCCCTGCTCGACTGGCTGGACTCGCGCACGTCCTATCGCAAGGTGCTGCATCACGCGCTCGAGGAGCCACTGCCGAACGGCACCGGTTGGGCCTTCACGACTGGCTCGGTGCTCCTGTTTCTTCTCGGCATCCAGCTGGTGACGGGCATCGTGCTGACGATGTACTACGTGCCGTCGCCGTTGCTGGCGTACGACAGCGTGCGCTACATCACCGACGCGTTGCCGCTCGGCTGGATCCTGCGCGGCCTGCACTTCTGGGGCGCGAGCTTCATCGTCATCGCCGCCGCGGTGCACATGCTGCGCGTCTTCTTCTTCGGTTCCTACAAGGCGCCGCGCGAGGTGACCTGGATCACCGGCCT
>DAINCF010000575.1:0-4216 GCA_036732565.1 Vicinamibacterales bacterium | reverse complement strand
CCGGCCACCGTGCGGCCCCCGGCATGGAGGCCGGCCACCACGCTCTCTCGAGCGGCATGCCACGCAGGACCCGCACCGCACACGACCGTCGTGAGCAGGGTGAGCCCGCCGGTGAACAGCCAGACGGCCCGATCCATTGGTGTGTTCACGGTGGTTGGCAGGAACGGAGGATGGAGCAGGCCCAGGAGCTGTGTCACGCTCCACGCGACGAGAAGACCCGTTACGCCGCCGACGGCGGCCAGGAGCAAGCTCTCCGTCAGTGCTTGTGTGGCGACCTCCCGACGGGAGGCGCCGAGGGCCAGACGCAGCGACACCTCGCGCCGCCGCGCCGCCGCGCGGGCGAGGAGGAGGTTCGCCACGTTCGCACAGGCAATCAACAGGACCAGGCCCACGACCACGGTCAAGACGCCTCCGACGCGCACCCACGTGGCGCGCTGCGCGGGTGCCAATTGCGCCCGATTCAGGGGACGCACGGCAAAGGCGAGGCCCGCGTTATCGGCCGGATAGCTGGCGTCGAGGTTGAGGGCTTGGCCGCGCAGGAGGCTCTCGGCGTGCTGAATCGTCATCGGCGGGGGCAGGCGCGCCACGAGGTCGAACATCCCCGCGCCGCGCTGCCCGAAATAGAAGCTCTGCACGCCGGTCAACGCGGCCTGGTGCATCGAAGACGGGATCCACAGGTCGATGACGCGGAGGATGTCGAGACTCCGAAAGGTGTCTGGCGCGACGCCGACGATCGTGAACGGGCGCGCGTTGATCGCGATCACCTCCCCGACCACGTCCGCGCGCTGCCCGAAGCGGCGCTTCCAGAAGCCGTCGCTGAGCACGACGAATGGGGCGGCGCCGGGTGCCAGCGTCTCGTCGCCGGTGAAGGTGCGCCCCACGGCGGCGCCCACGCCGAGCAGCTCGAAGAAATTCCCGGAGACCAGTTCCGCGGACACCTGTTCTGGTTGGCCGCCGCGCGCCGAGACCCCAACGGCAACTGGCGTGAAGGCGGCCAGCTTTAGAATGCCCGCCCGGCGCACATCGTCAAAGTTGCCGAATGACGTGCCGTGCAGCTCCGGGTTCGCGCGGGTCGTGCTGTAGACGGCCGCGAGCGTCGCCGGATCGTGGACCGGTGCCGACCGCAGCAGGACCTGGCGGAGCACGGTGAAGACCGCAGCGTTGGCCCCCATGCCGAGGGCCAGTGACAGGACCGCCGCCGAGGTCAGCAGCGGATAGGCGCGCCACAGCCGAAGGGCCTGCCGAATATGTTGCCAGATCATGGTCCGAAGCTCCATTCAGGCGCCGGCCACCGGTTGGCGATCGCCGGCGCTCCCTGCCGATCGCGTTTGCCATCCACGGTGGTGAGGATACGTGGCACGGGGGCGGCGCGACGTGAGTCGCGTGTCAGTCGGTCCTTAGTTGTGCCGCATCAGCCCGGAACTCGTGTCGATTCCCGGCCGGAGCCTCGAGCGCGCATCGGCGCCAATGCATGCACGCCGACGCCTCACCGCGCACCCATCACGAAGAACTCGTACGCATAGTGCGCACCGTACTGCTGCCAGATGTCGATCTCCTGTTGGATCGCCTGCGCCACACGCTCGGCATCATCGTCGCCCGCGTAGCGGCGCCGGAGCGTTGTCACGTTCTCTTGGAGAGGCCCGTAATAGTTCTCCCACCAGGCCGATGTGGGGATCGGAAAATGGGCCAGACAGTTGTAGCCGGCCTGGTCGATGGCGGTGAGCAGCGCGGGCACGGGTCGAATGGAGGGATATTCACGCATCCAAAAGGCCAGGCATGGTTGTGGTGGCGCGGTCGTCACCCACGCGACCTCGCTCACGACCAGGTGGCCATCGGATGCAAGCAGGGGCCGCCACGCCTGGAGCCCGGCCTCAAACCCGATGTTGTAGATCGCGCCTTCGCACCACAGGAGATCGAATGACGCCGGCGGGAAATCCAGGCCGCGCATGTCGCCGACGCGCGTGTCCAGCCGGCGCGCGACGCCGAGTCGTCGGGCCCGGCGATTCAGTTCCGTAAGAAATGGTGGATGGGTGTCGATGGCGACCACGTGGAACGGGGCATGGGTCAGCAGCGTTTGTGTCTGTCCGCCGGTCCCACAGCCGATGTCGAGGACGCGCGTGTTGGCGCTCACGTTCGGCACCGCGTCCAGCGCGCGACAGGTGCTCTCGGGATCGCCTGGGCCTTCGCGAGGGAGCCCTGTCATCACTTCGAAGAACGATGCCCTGGCACGATCGTCGGTCACGGCCGGTCTCCAGGTGTGTAGTGGGGCATGGTTTTCTCCTGACGGCGCTGCGAAGCTGAGGGTGACACGCGACCACTGCCACGATCGCACGGGCTCCCGTGTGATCGATACGTCAGACGCTGAGGTGGCGCAGCCGGCCGATGAGTCGTGTGTGAGTTTCACGCTAGTTGTTCACCGTCGCGCCGATCCGGTTCGACTCGCATGGAAACCTCCGAGCCTTCATAGCGTATCTATGGCAACATGGAGATTCATCACCAACGAGTTCAAGTCCCGTGTGACCCAAGGCGGCCGTCCTGGGGAACCGGTGCCCACAGGCTTGGCCAATGGCATAGATCGTCGATGGTATGACGATCCAACGATCGAGGTAGCCATAGGCGACGGGGATATGCGATGAAGTTCGATCAGCGGTGGATCCTGCGGGCGGAAGCGATTCTGTTGGGTCTCGTGGCGCTCGTCGTGCTCGTGGCGTGGCTCTTGCGGGGAGATTGAGGTCGTCGCGAACGACGGACACGCCGGCAGGGACGCGTGGGGGCGGTGCGTACGGTGATGTGATGTGGAGTCTTCGAGAGTGGTGGCGTCGGATCCGAATGCTCATCGGGTCAGGCTCCTTCGATCGCGATGTCGATGGCGAGATGCAGCTGCACGTGGAGCTGCGTGCGGCGCGCCTGCGCGAGCGAGGCCTCGTCCCGGAGGCGGCGATGGCGGCCGCCCGTCGAGCCTTTGGTAATCCGCTTCGTCTCCGAGAACAGAGTCGCGAGGCCTGGGGCTGGACTTGGCTCGCCGAGCTCGTCGCCGACGTCCGCCAGAGCGCGCGCGTCCTACGACGCACGCCGCTCCGCACGACGGCCAGCGTCGCGGTGCTCAGCATGACGGTCGCCGCGCATACGGCGACGTGTGCAGCCGTCTACGCGGTCCTCGTGACGCCCCTGCCCTACGCGACGCCCGATCGTCTTGTGCGGATCTGGGAACAGGATGCGGATCGGACCCTCACACCCGTCGCGCCGAAGACCTACTTCGCTTGGCGACGATACACACGCTCGTTGGAAGACAGTGCCTTCGTCGCCGCATGGCGCCACGCCAACCGCGTGACGCTGTTCGACCGGGGCGCCATCGAGCCGCTGTCTGGCGCGACGGTGTCGAGCAGCCTGTTCACGATGCTCGGTGTCTCGCCTCTCATCGGTCACACGTTTGCGGCAAACGACGATGCGCCGAATGCCCCGCTTCGCGCCGTGCTGAGCGAACGGCTCTGGCGACGCCGGTTCGGCGCGGACGCGCGCGTGCTCGGGCGCGTGCTGACCGTGGAAACGCCCGCACGTGCCTTGGCCACGGTGACGGGCGTCATGCCCAGCGCCTTCGACTATCCGGCGGGGACGGAGCTCTGGCTCTCGGCGGGGTTAGTGAATGCGCAGATGCGGACGCGCCGATCAGCGCCGTGGTTCGACGTGATCGCCCGGCTCACACCGGGCGTCTCGCTGAGTGACGCGCGTTGGGAGCTGGCGGAGATGCAGCAACGCGTGGCGGTGTCCGCCGGTGACGAGCCGGTCAGCGAGGGCATCGCGATGACGCCACTGTTCGAGAGCTTAGTGGGCGCGACGCAACCGATGCTCCTGCTGGTGCAGGCGAGCGCGCTAGTCGTCTGCCTGATCGCCTGTGCCAACGTGGCGACGCTGCTGCTGGCCTCGGGCCGGCAACGAGAGCGCGAAATCGCCCTCCGTGGGTCGCTCGGCGCGCCGGACAGCCGGCTCGCGCGGCTGATCGTGATCGAAGGCGTGTTGCGAACGGTCGCGGTGGCCGTGCTCGGTCTGGCGCTGACGGCGATTGGGCTGCGGTGGGTGCAGACCGTGGTGTCGCCGACCGTGCCGCGGCTGTCGACGATCGGGTTGACGACGCCCATCGTGCTGGTGGCGCTTGCCGCTGCGGTCGCGGCGACGGGGCTGGCGAGCCTGCTGCCCGCCCGTGTGCTGTTGCGGGTCG
>DAINCF010000574.1:0-4235 GCA_036732565.1 Vicinamibacterales bacterium | reverse complement strand
CCGCCGTCCGCGAACTACTACCCAACCGGCGCGACCAAAGCGGACGTCGAGCGCGGGCTCGCGTCGCTCCCCGCCGCCGAGAAGACGCGCGCGACCGGGTTCTTCACGACGATTCGCCGGGGCCCCAGCGGACAGTTCGTCGCGGTGCCGTACAGTCAGGAGTATCAGGGCGCGCTCGACATCGCCGCGCAGCACCTGCGCGAGGCGGCACGGACGACAACGCAGCCGACGTTGAAGGCGTTCCTCGAGTCGCGGGCCGCGGCGTTCGTCTCCAACGATTACTACGAGAGCGACGTGCGGTGGATGGAGCTGGATGCGACCATCGAGCCGACCATCGGCCCGTACGAAGTCTACGAAGACGAATGGTTCAACTACAAGGCGGCCTTCGAAGCGTTCATCACGCTCAAGGATCCGACCGAGTCGGCGAAGCTCCAGAAGTTCGGCGGGGCCCTCCAGGACATCGAGGACCACCTGCCGATCGATCCCAAGTATCGCAATCCGAAGCTTGGCGCGATGGCCCCAATCGCGGTGGTCAACACCGTCTTCTCGAGCGGCGACGCGAATCGTGGCGTGCAGACGGCGGCGTTCAATCTGCCCAATGACGAGCGGGTCATCCGCGAGAAGGGCAGCAAGCGCGTGATGCTCAAGAACAATCAGGAGGCCAAGTTCCAGAAGGTGCTCGTGCCGATCTCGAAGATCGCGCTGGCGAGCGCTGACCAAGGAAACGTGGCGTTCGACGCGTTCTTCACGCACATCCTGATGCACGAGCTGATGCACGGCCTCGGGCCGCACGACATCGTCGTGGCCGGTCGAAAGACGACGGTGCGCCAGGAGCTGAAGGAGACCTACAGCACGATCGAGGAAGCCAAGGCCGACATCTCCGGGTTGTTCGCGCTGCAGCGGCTGGTGGACCAGGGGCAGTTGGACAAGACCATCGAGCGAACGATGTACACCACGTTCCTGGCCTCGGCGTTTCGCTCCATCCGCTTCGGCATCAACGAAGCCCACGGCCGCGGGCAGGCGATTCAGGTCAACTACCTGCTGGATGCCGGCGCGTTCAGGGTCAATAGCGACGGCACGTTCGCCGTGGACAACTCGAAGATTCGCGATGCCGTCGCCGCGCTCACACGCGACATCATGACGTTGCAGGCCGAGGGGAGCTACCCGAAGGCCAAGGCGCTGATGGACACCCTGGGCACGATTCGGCCCGAGACCAAGACGGTGCTCGACCGACTGGCCAACGTCCCCATTGATATCGAGCCGCGATTCACCACGGCGGAGGAGCTGCTCCGGTAGGGGCGGTTCGCGAACCGCCCCTACGAAACCGGCATTCGTAAGAACCGCCCCTACGAAACCGGCGTTCGTAGCGGCCGTGCCTTTAGGCCGGCCGATCACCGGACGTGGCGGTACACGAGATCGAGCAGCTCGTCGTACATCGGCTCCGCTTCTGACGGTCCCTTCTTGATCGCCTGCGTGGCGCAGTGCTTGAGGTGATTGCGCAGTAGCTGTTTGGCCACACCACGCAGGGCCTCTTGCACCGATGCCACCTGGGCGATGACATCGGGGCAGTAGCGATCCTCTTCCACCATCTTCTGCAAGCCGCGCACCTGGCCTTCGATACGACGCAGGCGATTGAGATTCGCGCTCTTGATCTCGGGGTCGACGGCGACCGCGAAGGTGCTCTTTGTGTCCGCCATACTCGTTCTCACCCGCCGATGTGTGCGCGCCGCAGCCTGAGGCTGTTGGTCACGACGCTCACCGAACTGAACGCCATTGCCAGGCTCGCCAGAATTGGACTCAACAAGATGCCGAACGCCGGATAGAGTGCGCCGGCGGCGATCGGAATGCCGACGACGTTGTAGACGAACGCCCAGAACAAGTTCTGCTTCATCGTCCGCATGGTCTGGCGCGCGAGGTCGATCGCGTGGACGATGCTCGAGAGATCGCTCCGCATCAGCGTGACGTCCGCCGCTTCCGTCGCGATGTCGGTGCCCGAGGCCATCGCGATGCCGACGTCGGCTTGCGCCAGCGCCGGTGCGTCGTTGAGGCCATCACCGACCATGGCAACGGTACGTCCGGCGGATTGCATCGATCGGATCGCCGTGACCTTGCCGTCGGGCAATACCTCGGCGATGACGTCGGAGATGCCGATCGACCTCGCGATCGCCTCGGCCGTGCGCCGCCGATCGCCGGTCAACATGACGATGTGCAGGCCCCGAGCGCGCAGCAGCCGTACGACGTCGGCGGCGTTCTCGCGGAGCGTGTCTGCAAGGGCAAACGCTCCGGCCACGCGGCCGTCGACGGCGACCAGCACAAGCGTCTTGCCGTCCTCTTCCCAACGCGCGGTCACGCCGGCCAGCGGCGCGACGTCCACGCCAGCCGCACGCAGCAGCGATTCGGTGCCGATCGCGACGGCGTGGCCATTCACCCTCGCGCGCGCGCCTCGACCAGGAATCGCCTCGAAGTGCTGCGCGTCGAGCGGCGAGACGCCCTGTCGACTGGCGTACTCGACGACAGCCGCGGCAAGGGGGTGCTCGGAAAGCCGTTCGACGCCAGCCACGATCGCGAGCAGCTCGCGTGCATCCTGGCCGTCGCCGATCTGCGCGTCGGTCACGCGCGGGGCTCCCGTTGTGATCGTCCCGGTCTTGTCGAAGACCACTGTCTCTACCGTCGCCAGCCGCTCCAGCGGTTCACCACCCTTGATCAGAATGCCGGCCGCCGCCCCGCGGCCGGTAGCCACCATGACCGCGGTCGGCACGGCCAGGCCCATGGCGCATGGGCAGGCGATGATCAACACGGCGACAGCCGCCGTCAGGGCGCGAATCACGCTCGCGTCGGCCGGCAGCACCAGCCATGCGGTGAACGTGATGACGGCGAGGCCGAGCACTACCGGGACGAAGATGGCCGAGATGCGATCCGCGAGATGCTGAACCGGTGCCTGTGACGCCTGCGCCTCGCGCATCAGGCGAACGATGCTGGCCAGGACGCTGTCGGCGCCGATGGCCGTCGCCTGCACCTCGAGCGCGCCGGTGCTGTTGATCGTGGCGCCAATCACTCGATCGCCGGGATGTTTCTCCACCGGCAGCGGTTCACCGGTCAGCATCGACTCGTCCACGGCGCCGGCGCCAGAAAGGATGATGCCGTCGACCGGCAGGCGCTCGCCTGGGCGAACGATGACGCGATCGCCACGACGGACCTCCGCGAGCGGCAGATCGCGCTCCAGCCCGTCCCGGCGCACTCGAGCGGTGGTCGGCTGGAGCCGCGCGAGCTGTTTCAGCGCGCGTGTGGTGTGCGTCTTGGCGCGCGCCTCCATTGCGTTGCCAAGCAGCACGAACCCGATGATCAGAATGATCGCCTCGTAGTACACGTCTGGGCTGGCGCCCCCGGCGGCCAGCCAGGCAGGTGCGATGGTGGCCGCGAGCGAGTAGAGGAACGCCGCGCCGGTGCCCAGCGCGATCAGCGTGTTCATGTTGGCTGTGCGATGCCGGAACGACGCCCACGCGCGGGTGTAGAAATGTCGCCCGGCCCAACCCATGACCACGAGCGTCATGGCGAGGAGCGCGTAGCGGAGCGCGTCTGGAGCCGCGGTGTAAAGTGCAGGCAGCGTCGTGCGCAGTGGCGGATCGATGACGCGCATCGCCCACGCGAGCACGGGATCGGCTGGCGCGGCATGCGAGCTGTGCGCGCCGCCGCTCATCAAGGGCATCGACGCCACCATCGCGACCGCGCCGAGCAGCAGGCTCACGATGGCTTGCAGTCTTCGCGTCGTGTATTCCCGAAGCTGCGCTTGTTCCCGCTCCTGGTCCTGCGCGGTCACGTCGACCTGCGGCTGGGGCAGTCGAGCGTCATATCCGACGGCCGCGATCGCGTCGACCAGCTGTTGCGGTTTGGTGACTCGAGGGTCGTAGTCGACCGTGGCCTCGTGCAGCATGAGGTTCACGCTCGCCTGATGCACGCCTTCCGTCGCGTTCAGCGCCCGCTGCACGCTGGCCTGACACGCCGCGCAGGTCATCCCCTCGACGGGAATCGTGACGCGTGTCTGTGGCGACTGTTCTTCAGTGGCGGCGGGCATGTGTCGAATAACCTCTTGAATACCCCGCGGGGCTATTCGACAGTATACCCCATCCCCCTATAAGACAGTACAGCGCGTACGTAGCGCAGACCTTTAGGTCTGCCCCAACGATGAGAGCCGGCCTACCGACGTGTTTGGCAGGCCTGAAGGCCTGCGCTACGTA
>DAINCF010000573.1:0-4241 GCA_036732565.1 Vicinamibacterales bacterium | reverse complement strand
CGCCGGCTGCTCGTCTGCCGGCCCGCGTCGGCCGCCGACGAGGCCCGCTGCGCCAAGACGATCATCGCGACGCTCATGCGACGCGCGTATCGACGGACCATCGCCGCCGACGACCTTCAGATCGCACTGGCTCGCTACGACGAGGGCGCGAGCACCGGCGGGCCACTGGCCTTCGAGGCAGGCCTCGAGCGCGCGATCCGCAGCATCCTCGTGAGTCCCAACTTCCTGTTCCGGTTCGAGAGTCAACCGGACAGTGCCGCGCCGAATGCCGCGTACCGCATTACCGATGTGGAGTTGGCCTCGCGCTTGTCGTTCTTCTTGTGGAGCAGCCTCCCCGATGACGAGCTCCTGAATCTCGCGGAACGGGCAACCCTGCGCAATCCCGACGTGCTCGACCAGCAGGTGAGGCGGATGCTGGCCGATCCGCGTTCGGAGGCGTTGGTGAGCAACTTCGCCGGCCAGTGGCTGCACATCCGCAACGTGTCCGGGCTGCGGCCCAGTCCGGAGCTGCTCTTTCATTTCGACGACAACCTGCGACACGCCTTCGAGCGCGAGACGGCGTTGTTCTTCGACAGCATCGTCCGCGAGAATCGCAGCGTGCTCGAGCTGCTCGACGCCGACTACACGTTCCTCAACGAGCGGCTCGCCAGACACTACGGGATCCCCGGCGTGTACGGGGAGCGATTCAGGCGCGTATCGCTTCCTCCCGATAGCGTGCGCCGCGGGCTGTTGGGACAGGGCTCGATTCTGACGGGTACCTCTCGTACGAACCGCACCTCGCCGGTGATTCGAGGAAAGTGGATCCTGGAGAATATTTTCGGCACGCCACCACCGCCGCCCCCTCCGAACGTACCGGATCTGAAGGAAGAGAGGGACCCGGCGAAGGTGCTGCCGATGCGCGAGCAGATGGCGCAACACCGAGCCAACCCGGCCTGCGCGAGTTGTCATGTGCAGATGGATGAATTGGGGCTCGCGCTCGAGAACTTCGACGCGATCGGCGAGTGGAGAGACATCGACGTCGCCGGTTCGCCGATTGACGCGTCGGCAAAGCTCGGTGACGGCACCACCTTCACGGGCCCGCGGGAGCTCCGCAAGGTGTTGATGAACCACTCTGACGACTTTCTGACGACCATGACCGAGAAGCTGTTGACCTACGCGCTCGGGCGAGGGCTCGAGGCCGCCGATGCACCGGCGATCCGTCAGATCAAGCGCGACGCAGCCCGGACGAACTATCAATTCACGGCGCTGATCCAGGGCATCGTCACCAGCATGCCGTTTCAACTGCGAGTGGCACAGCCCACGAATTGAGTACGTAGCGCAGGCTTTAGGCTTGCCCCTGGTGACAGCGGAGGATGTTCAAATGGTGATCACAAAGCGAGTGTTGCCCCGCCGGACGTTCCTTCGTGGAATGGGTGCGACCCTGGCGTTGCCGCTCCTCGATGCGATGGTGCCGGCGATGTCGGCCCAGTCGAAGGGGTCCACGGCGCTTCGCTTCGCAGCGATCTATTGCGGCAACGGCGCCAATATGCACGACTGGACCCCTGCCACGAACGGAGCGGGGTTCGCGTTCTCGCCGATCCTGAAGCCGCTCGAGGCCTTCCGTGATCGCACGCTGGTCTTCACCGGCTTGGACAACTTCCCGGCGACCGACCAGGGTGACTCCGGCGGACAGCATCCGCGGGCGGCGCCCGCGTTCATGAGCTGTGTGCACCCGAAGCAGACCGAAGGCGCCGATGTCCAGGCCGGCACGACGTTCGATCAGCTGATCGCCCAGCAGATCGGTCGCGACTCGAAGCTGTCGTCGCTGGAAATGGCCGTCGATCGGAACGACGTGGTAGGTGCCTGCGATCATGGCTACGCCTGCGCCTACATGAACTCGATGTCGTGGAAGACGCCGACGATGCCGCTGCCGGCGGAGACCAATCCACGCTTCGTCTTCGAGCGACTGTTCGGCAGCGGGGACACCGCCGAAGCGCGCGCGGCGCGGAGCCAGGAAGACCGCAGCATCCTGGATGGCGTGACGCAGGAGATCGCGCTCCTTCGCCGGAAGCTCGGTCAACGCGACGTCGTCAAGCTGAGCGAATATCTCGACGCCATTCGCGAAGTGGAGCAGCGCATCGCCAGGAGCGAATCCCCGGGCCGCGATGTCGCGGTGCCGGAGCGGCCCGTTGGTGCGCCGGAGACGTTCAAGGAACACGCCGAGCTGATGTTCGATTTACAGGTGCTCGCTTTCCAGGCGGACATCACGCGCGTCACGTCGTTCATGATGGCGCGCGAAAACGTCAATCGTTCCTATGCCGAGATCGGCCTGCCCGAGGCGCACCATTCCATGTCGCACCATGGAAACAATCCGGAAAAGATGGCGGTGTTCTCGAAGCTGAATACGTATCACGTCGAAACGCTCGCCTACTTCCTCAAGAAGCTGCAGGCGATCCCGGACGGTGACGGAACGCTCCTGGATCGTGCGGTCGTGCTCTATGGCAGCGGCATGAGCGACGGCAACACCCACAACAACTACAGTGTACCGGTGCTCGTCGTCGGCGGGCGCGACCAGCAGATGAAGGGGAATCGTCACCTTGTCTACCCCAAGGGCACACCGTTGGCGAATCTGTCGTTGAGCCTGATGGACAAGTTCGGTGTGAACGTCGAGCAGTTCGGCGACAGCACCGGCAAACTCGACCTTCTGTCTGGCGTCTAGGCAATCGGCCTAGTCGCCGGTGCGGGAACGTTCTTTCGGCGCGGACTCCGCCCCAGGAGGTTCGCTGAAGGGGTCCATGGCGATGGGCTGATAGTGCACCTCCAGGATCTGCAATTCCTCCGTGCCGGCCGGCGCGTGGAGGACCACATGGTCGCCAGGTCCTGACTTCATCAACGCGCGCGCCAGCGGCGACAACCAGCTGATGTAGCTCCGATTCAAATCGACCTCGTCGGCGCCGACGATGCTCACCACCCGCTCGGTTCCAGCCGCGTTGGCGAAGCGCACGGTCGCTCCGAAGAAAACCTGCCTCGCTGCCTGCCCGCGCCTGGAGGCTTCCGGGTCCACGACTTCCGCGGCATCGATTCGTTTCGTGAGAAAGCGAATCCGCCGATCGATCTCGCGCAGCCGCCGTTTGCCGTACTGATAGTCGGCGTTTTCGCTGCGGTCCCCGTTGCTCGCCGCCCAGGCCACCACCAGGGTCACGGCCGGCCGTTCCCTGGCGAGCAGAAACCGTCGCTCATCCCTCAGCCGCTGCAAGCCGCTCGGTGTGATGTAGTTCTTGACGGTCGGGGGCGCCTCTGCGACCTCGTCGACGACCAGGCCCTCCTCCTCACTCTCGCCGTCAGGTTCCCGCGTGAACGCCTTGCTCATTCGTTGTCACCGATTTAATCACGACTGTGCGGGCAATGCCCTCCGTGAGGGGATGCGCCATGCGTTTTCGCAGACTCCACCATGAAGTATCTCCTTTTCGTCGTCGCCGTGGCGGCCTTGACCGCCTGTTCCTCGTCATCGTCGTCGACCCAGGCGGCGGAGCAGGCGACACCGGTCGGCGTGACGATCACCGCGACGTCGAAGTCGCCCGAGGCGATCACGCACTTCCACAAGGGCGAGCTGCTCTTCGACAACCTCCGAACGACTGAGGCCGCGGAGGAGTTCGCCCAGGCGATCGCGCTCGATCCGGACTTCGTGCTCGCGCATGTCTATCACGGACTGGTCACGCCCGGCCCGGATGGTCTGAAGGAAATTGAAGTCGCCGCCGCGGCGGTAGGCCGCCTGCCGGAGCCGGAGCGGATGCTGATCGAAGGCGCGGCCGAGGACGAGTTGTGCAAATGGCAGGGTGTCGTGACCGCCGACAAGGCCGGCGACAAGGCGCGCGCGGTCAGTGCGCGCGAACAGGTGCTGAAGAATTTCCTGCGCGACCCGTTGCATCTCATCGTGCGCTCGCCGCTCACGACGCCATCGACGTAGTCGTGAGAGCACGTTGCGAAATTGTACGTAGCGCAGGCCTTTAGGCCTGCCTCAGCGATGAGAGCCGGCCTACCGACGTGTTTGGCAGGCCTGAAGGCCTGCGCTACGTACGGGATCGGTAATTTCGCAACGCGCCCTTAGGACATTTCGAGGCCCACTGTGTATCGTTAGCGCGCGAGGGTCGAGACGTACTGCTGCACCTCTGGGCTCGAATCGGGTCTGCCGTCGTGACTTCGGCGATAGCCGCGGCGCTCGCCGTCACCGCCCTCGGCTGCGGACTCGCCGGGGCACAGGT
>DAINCF010000572.1:0-4256 GCA_036732565.1 Vicinamibacterales bacterium | reverse complement strand
CGACCGCCTGGCAGGGTAATCTGAGCAATCTGCGGCTGATGGTATTTATCTGTGCCATCTGTGTTGCCTTTGAGCCGTTCCCCCATCCTTTTGCACATTGGATGACAGGGGGGACGAGCGGGTGACGAATCCTATGGGCGCCATCACATTCACGGATGCGCGGCGAGTGCTGAACGGGTGGACCAGCGATCGTGAGCGGCAGGCGCTGGTGTGGATGGCCGGGCGGCTACCCGCTCGGATCAACGCCGATCACCTGACCGCGCTTGCCGCAGCCGCGATGGCGGGCGCCGCGATGGCGTACCTGGCGGCGCGGTGGTGGTCTCCGGCGCTCCACCTCGTGAACGTGTGTCTGTTGATCAACTGGTTCGGCGACTCACTCGACGGCACCCTGGCGCGCGTGCGCCAGCAGCAGCGTCCGCGATATGGTTTCTATGTGGATCACGTGATCGATTGCGCGGGGATTGGCGTGCTCGTGGTCGGGATGGCGGCGTCCGGCCTGATGTCGCCGCTCATCGCCCTCGGCGTTCTGGTCGCGTACTTCCTGGTGTCGATCGAGGTCTATCTGGCGACGTATTGTCTCGCGACGTTTCGCATGAGCTTTGGGGGTATCGGCCCGACCGAGTTGCGGCTGCTGCTCGTCATCGGCAACCTCGCGGCGCTCCACCAACCACTCGTCGCGCCGCTAGGCCGTCCATGGCTGCTGTTCGACATTGGCGGCGCGGTGGCGATCGTCGGTCTGGTCATCATCTTCGTGACCTCAGCGGTGTCGAACGGCCGCACGTTGTTTCGCGCCGAACCGAGACTACAGGGATGATGACGTTGGCCCGTGCAGTCGGACTTTTCCTTGCGCTACCGGCGGTGGCGGGAGCCGAACCGCTCGGCGCCGCCACGCTAGCCGCCTGGGACGCTGAGGTACGCAAGCTCGAGGCGCGCCTCGAGACCGAATCCGCGCGGACAGCCTCCTTTGACGGCCTCGCGCCCTCCGTTCGTGCCGCGCTTCAACGCGGGGAAGCCGTCATCGAGAACGTCGACGACTACCCCACCGACGTCCCAAATGGTTTGGTCCACCTTTGGCGTGGCCGCGTGTTCATCCCCGGTGTCTCGCTCGCGCAGCTGATCGCCGTCGTGAGGGATCCGGTGGCGCACAAGCAAGAGGACGTGCTCGAGGCACGGCTCCTCGATCGATCGGGCGATACCGATCGTATCTTTCTCAAGATCACGCGGTCCGCGCTCGTCACCGTGGCGTACAACACCGAGCACATCGTGACCTACCACACCCGAGGACCGGCGCTCGTCACCAGTCGCAGCGAGGCGACCAAGATCGCCGAGCTGGATGGTCTCGGGACTCCAGAAGAACGGGAGAAGCCGTCCGGCGCCGATCGCGGCTTTCTGCAGCGCATGCACGCCTACTGGCGCTACGAGTCGACGCCGGGCGGGGTCCTGGTCACGCTCGATTCGCTGACGCTGAGCCGCACCATCCCGTGGGCCCTCTCTCCCGTCGCGTCGCCCATCGTGAACCGCATCGCCCGAGAGTCGGTGATCCGCACACTCCGGTCGCTACGCGCGCGGTTCACTCCACGATGAGCACGATCTTGCCGATGTGACTGCCCTCTTCCATCAGGCGATGCGCATCGGCGGCGCGCTCGAGGGGGAACGTCGCGTGCACCAGCGGCCGCACCTCTCCGCGTTCGATGAGCGGCCAGACATGCGTGTGAAGCCCGCGGGCGATGGCCCCCTTCTCCTCGGGTGTGCGCGGTCTCAGCGTCGACCCGGTGATCGTCAGCCGTCGCCGCATCACCTGCATCAGATCGAGCGTGACGGTCGAGGTCTTCACGAACGCGATTTGAACCAGGCGGCCGTCGATTGCCAGCAGATCTAGATTCTTGGGCGTGTAGTCGCCGCCGACCATGTCGAGGATGATGTCGACGCCACGACCGGCTGTGCGCTCCCGAATGACAGCGACCCAATCGGTGGTCCGATAATTCACCGCCAGCTCCGCGCCCAGCTTCTCCGAGGCCGCGCACTTCTCATCGGAACCGGCCGTGGCGAACACGCGCGCACCCCACGCCCGGGCCAGTTGAATCGCGGTCGTGCCGATGCCGCTCGATCCGCCGTGCACGACCAGCGATTCACCGCGCTGCAGCCGCCCGCGCTCGAACACGTTCGTCCACACGGTGAAGAAGGTCTCGGGAATGCCGGCCGCGTCGATCATCGAGAGACCAGCGGGCACGGGCAGACATTGCACCGCGGGCGCCACGCAGTACTCGGCGTAGCCACCGCCAGCCACGAGCGCGCATACCGTGTCACCGACATGCCACGCCGTCACGTCCGCGCCAACCTCCTCGACGACACCGGCGATGTCGAGCCCGGGGATATCGGTCGTCCCCGGCGGCGGCGCATAGCCGCCGCGGCGTTGCAACACGTCGGGCCGATTGACCCCGGCCGCCGCGACCTTGACCAACACCTCGCCAGCAGCCGGAGTCGGCCGCGGACGATCGCCGATCCGCAGAACATCAGGTGGCCCGAAGGAGGAAATCTCGATTGCTCGCATGATCACACTCACGGAGTGGCCACGCCGTTCGTGTTCTTTGTGTCGTGGTGGCTGATGTTTACTTGAGCCCCGACGGCAGCCGCGGCGACGACAGCAGCGCTGTGAACTCCCGCCAGCGCCTGGACGCGTTGGTCTTCCCGGCCCGGCGCTCGATGAACCCGGCGACGAGATCCTTGCCGAGGTTGTAGTTGATGACGTAGCTGCGGTACTGGTCGAAGAAGCGCACCCGCTGCTCCGCGCGTGCGCGGGGCATCATCGCGTACTTCTCCAGCCACGCCACCGCTTCCTCGCGCGTCATCTTCCCGTCGAGATACTGTCGCGCCGCTTCATTGCCGGCGTACGACAGCTTGTCGACGAGCTCGACGACCCGGTAGTAGTCGGGGGCGCGCTTGGGATCGATGCCCGCCAGCGGGAACAGGGTGTCGCGCTCGAAGGTCAGCCGATCGTCTTTGGTAAACGCGACGTCGATGCCATAGTTGGCCGTCCCTTCCGCAATCAGCGACTGCGGCGAGAACAGCGGATAGACGGTGAACTCGATCCATCCGCGCTCGCGTACGAGATGCTGCTCCAGCAGTGCGTTGTACACGTGATGGCCAGGGTAACCCTCGTGGCACGCCAGATCGATCGCGCGCTCCACGTAGATCGGCAGATCGGTGTTCACCTGAATCAGGCTGCGATAGTTCCCCTGGTACCAGTTGTAGCCACCCCACGACTTCCCGGTGACGTACTCCATCTTGAAGCTCTCGGTTGGCGGCATGTCGAGGCGAGTCAACGTGCGATCGCGGCAGCCACGGATGGCCGCATGGAACACTTGATCGAGCTTGTCGCGCGGGATGACGAAGTCCTGCTTGAACCGATCGTAGCGATCGACGAGTGTCCCGTCTCCAGGGGGCAACTGCTTGTCGAGCTGCGAGAGAATCTTCTCGAACTCCGGTTCGGCGATGTGCGGCGCCTCCGCGTCGTAGAGCGCGCGCGACTCTTCGTCGAACGTCAGGCGCGTGCCCTGCAGCATCGACACGCGGGCCTTGAGGGCTTCGAGCTGCCGGCCCAGGTACTGACGCCGCAGGGTCCACAGCTCGCCATCGCCGCGTCGCGGTGACGCGGTCGGCGCCTTGGCCACCTCGTCGATCAGCGCGGTGGCCTCTGTGGTCAGATCGGCCAGCGGTGTCTTGGCCTTCTCCGCCTCCGTACGCCACTCGGGCGGACCATAGTACGCATCCACGTAGTCCGCATCGTGCTGTCCCACGGCCAGCACCAGCCTGACATACCGCTCGGCGACGCCACGCAACGGATCGCCAGGCTGGTCCTGAGCGGCGTCGACGGACGCAATCGCGCGATCACCGGACATGACCAACGCTCCGAGGACGATCAACGACAGAGCAACAATGCGCGTCATAGGTCACCATCACCGACGGTAGTGGGCACGAATGGTTGGAATCAAGTACTCCCCGAACGCTCGGTCGAAATCGTACTGCGGATCGAACCCCCAATCGCGGCGGGCCGCCGAGTCGTCGACGTCCGCCGGCCACGAGTCGACGATGCCTTGACGCTTGGTGTCGGTGTGCCATGACAGCTGGGCGTCGGGAAAGTGGCGGACGACTTCGTCGTGCACGTCCTGCGCGGACGGGTTGAACGCCGCAAGATTGTAGGCAGTTCGCGTCAGCGTCTGCCTGGGTGCGGCCGCCAGCTTCAGCAGCGCGACCAC